>CAYOVU010000289.1:0-7210 GCA_964407505.1 uncultured Acidobacteriaceae bacterium
ATCGAAGCGCGATGTATCGCGGCCGTAAAGAATAATGCTGACATCGTGCAACTCGGTGTGGCCGTTGAGCTTGAACTCCTTCACGCTCTTGGCCCGGATGGAAAAAACCGT
Organism: uncultured Acidobacteriaceae bacterium; assembly: GCA_964407505.1. Taxonomy (GTDB): domain Bacteria; phylum Acidobacteriota; class Terriglobia; order Terriglobales; family Acidobacteriaceae; genus Sulfotelmatobacter. Next base: position 112 of record CAYOVU010000289.1, read on the forward strand.
GCGGCCGGCTTCCGACTTCGAAAACTGAAAGCCGCTCGCCGTCTGCTTGATGTCGATGCCGATCTTGCCGGGGAATGCCTTGAGGACAGAAAGCTGGCGCAGGCGGGCGTAAAGATACATACCCGCGATGACTGTGATGAAGAGGACCGCGATCACGATCAGCCAGCGTCGCAGGCGGTAGATGGGAAGAGGCATGCTGGCTTAAGTCTAATAGAAGTGGCCGGATATCCGTGGCTAACGGCTAAACTCGGCTCGTAGAGTGATCGTTTAACGCGCGGTTACTGCAGGTGATTACACAATTCAGTTGACATGGGTAGTCGGTAGGTCTGCAATAAACAATTGTGAAGTGGATCGAGCTCGTCTTACTGGTAATCTCGGCTTTGGTTGTGCCACTAACAATGGCACAGGTTCCGCCTGCTAAAAGGAGTGCCGCAGTTATGTCCGACAGGGAACAGCGGGGACTGCGTGGTCCGGTGAGGTCATTCGCTGAAGAGACCACTTATCCCGACGTGACCGATGCCAAAGGCAAGACGGAACCGGGAGTTCGTTTTGAATCTACGACGGAATACGACAAAGATGGTCGCACTCTATCTGACCGTAATAAAAACTCTGACGGCTCACAGTGGGTGAGGCGTTACAACTATGATGCTTCCGGCCGGCTACTGAAGATGGAATCGGAAGATGAACGGCATGCGAGGGCGGTAACTACCTACTCCTACGATCAGCAAGGCAGGCTTCGGAGCATCAGTACTGACGGGGAGCTGGACCGTCCATTTCCCCTTCCTAACAACATTACTTTTCGTTATGACGAGCACGGAAGAAAAACTACGATACTGACTTATGGCCCGCCGCACTACCCTTCAGGTATCTTGTTAGTGTCGTCGTTTGACACTGCTGGCATGATGCCGAGCCTGCCGGGTGGAGGAAGCACCATCACCGTTTACGACGAACAGGACAGGGCCACCGAACTTCAGGAGCGTGATGTAAGCAGCAAGTTGGTCACGCAGACCGTACGAACATACGACGCACAGGGACACGTCCTGGAACAGAAGCAGATTTTGGATGGCCGCCTCGCGCCGTACTCGATTTCCTATCGCTATGACGCCCAAGGCCGCGTAACGCATACAAGCCGCCGATATCCCTATGACGAGGACGAGATCGAAACTACGCACAACGAGCACGGCGACGTGGCCTCGGAGATTACGCGGCGCACCCAACCGCCTGGAGAAACTCATCCAGTTGGACTGCCGTCCTACTCCGAAGAGCGTCACTCCTATCAGTACGATGAGCACGAAAATTGGATAGAGGACGCACGTTCGTATCGCACCAGCCCCGACGGCGCATTCAAGTCGTCAACCGTGCGCAAGCGCAAGCCAACGTATTACTGATTGCTTCGAAAATTCTTCCGTACCATCGGACGACCTAGCACACGCCTGGCCTCCAGTTGATGGAACTGGCTAGGAGCTCTTGAAATCACGCAGCGATAACTCCAGTCCGCCGTACTCGGGGTGATCGTTGTGGCCGATGGTGAAGGCGACATCGATGGCGTCACCGGCTAGCAGCGGCGACTGCTGCAGGCGTTCGGCCATGTGCCAGCCGAGGGCATCTAAAACAGTTCTCAGTTCTCGGTTCTCAGTTCTCAGTTGACGACCACTGCCTTCTGCGGCTTTTTCTACACGTCCAATTGCTACGGCATCGGGATGGCAGCGCGGGGTCGCTAGGATCGCTGCCGCCGCGAGTTCTTTGGGTTGCTCTGTCTCAGAGAACATTAGCGCGCCGGTTCTTTCACCCACTTTCAGCTTCAACTTGATGTGTTTGTCTTTCAGGATTTTTGGTGGTGCGATGAGAGACACACCGCGGGCACAAAATGCGGGCTCGTGATTTCCTGCTCCGTAGGGTTCCAATAGACACAGCATTTGAAAAAGTGCGGGGGTAATTTCGTCAAGATCGAGCTCTGCTTCCACGCCTAACACGGGGTCGAAGTCCGCAAGAGTAAGCCGTGAACGCGCGAATGCATCGAGCTCCGTACGAAGTTGGGCAACGTTCGCCGATGGCATGGAGAATCCGCAGGCGTGAGAGTGTCCGCCGTAGCGGGTGAAAAGATCGCCGCTCGATTCGACTGCTTCGAGCAAATGAAAGGGACGAATCGAGCGGCCGGACCCAAAGGCCTCTTCGCCATTGCGCGAGATGACAATAGCGGGTCGGTGATAGCGTTCGACGACGCGTGTAGCCGCAATGCCGATCACGCCGCGATGCCATCCCTCGCCATCGACCACGATGCAATACGCCTCGCAAAGCGCCGGGTCGCCGCTGACGCGCTCTTCGATGGAGCGCAGAATTCGCCGCTCTTCTTCCTGGCGCTCGGCGTTGAGACGATCGAGTTTGCCGGCAAGCAGCCGTGCTTGATCGGCATCTTTAATACTGAATAAATCGATCACATCGCGAGCAATATCCATGCGTCCGGCGGCATTGATGCGCGGCGCGATGCGAAACGCAACTTCAGTTGAGTTCGGCGGACGCTTCGTGGAAATCTGCGCGACTTCAAGCAGTGCCTTCAGCCCGGGATTCACCGCGCGGCGAAGCTGATCCAGACCGAGCTTGGCGAACACGCGATTCTCGCCGGTTAGCGGCACAGAATCGGCAATCGTCGCGATGGCGACCACTTTCATGAACGACAACAGCATTCGCGACTGATCTTTTGCGTCGAGCCGCCTCTGCATCAATCCCTGCGCGACTTTGAACGCCACGCCGGCACCGCAAAGTTGCTTATATGGATACTCGCACCCAGCCTGATTCGGATTCACTACTGTCAACGCCTTCGGCACGCCGTCTGGACCCGGCAAGTGATGATCGGTCACGATGAGGTCCACACCGAGGCGCTGCGCGGTTTCCGCCGGGGCGAAGGCGCGAATGCCCATGTCGACGCTGATGATCAATCGAATTCCGGCAGCCGCAGCGCGCTCGATCACGTCGTCGCGCAGATCGTAACCTTCACGAATGCGGTGTGGAACATGAAAGTCGGCGGTGCCGCCGCACAGTTCGATAGCGGTCTTCAGAATGATGATTGCCATCGTGCCATCCACGTCGTAGTCGCCGTAGATCAGCATGGGCTCTTTCCGTTCGATGGCCGCGTCCAGGCGGTCGACGGCGGCGCGCAGGCCAGTCATTTGTTCGGGTGCATGAAGGTGATCGAGAGAGGGAGCGAGGAAGCGCGCGGCGGATTCAGGTTCCGCCATACCACGCCGGATGAGCAACCCCGCCAGCGTGTCAAGGTGATCGCGATGCACGCCATTGGCTGAGGCGCGGCTATTGAAAGGCAATCCGGGGAAATCGCGCAGGGCCGCCGCCAGAGTCTGCGACCGAACTGGATCTTGCGCGGCGAGTTCCCAGCGCACCACTAACTCTCTTCGTCCTGATCGTCAATGGGGATGCCCCCGAAATCTTCCGACATTTCCAGCAGGTGCTGGTAGCGGTCGTACCATTCCGTGCTGGTCTCGCACAGAAACATCGACCCCTGATAAGCCCAACCCAGTTGCAGGAATCCAACCTTGCCAATGTGTGCGCGCAACCAACGCGCATCCTCCACGTCATCGCCGTCGGTGAACTCGGAATGGGACAGCCGCTGTACCAGCTCGTCGAGTTCCTCGCGTTCCAGCTTCCAGGAATGCATGGTAAGAAACGCCGTACCGGCGCTTTTGGCCAGCTCAACAAAGTCCTTCCAGCCGTCGGGATTGGTTCCCATCTCCCACATGACGCACTGCACTTCGTCGTAATCCACGTAACCGTGGAAACGGCTCATGCCATGGCCTTCGATGAAGGCAATCATGTCATCTTTAACGCTGGATAAATCGTCTGGGGTGGGTGACATAGTGGACTTTGATTACGAATGATTATTGTATGCCGATTGGGCATGAAGGTGCCAGCGGCGGCGACTGGGGTTGTGGAAAGGCGCTAGGCGCGGCCGGCGAGCGCCTTCCACCTGCCATCCGCCAGAACCACAGAGGTTTCTATCTGACGGTCGGGGATGGTCCAGTACTTCTTGAGAAGCCGGTCTTTCTCCTGCGGAGAAACCATTTGAAAGCCGTGCTTTTCGTAGAAGCGGATTGCCCACTTCGCGGCGGTCCAGGTGCCGATCAGCACCGGGCCGTTTGTCAGCGTCCGCAGGTGTGACAACAGACGCCCTCCAACTCCTCGCTTCTGGCCGCTGGTGCGAACATAGGCATGGCGGATAAGGGTTACGTCCTGGATCGGCTGAATACCCATTACTCCTGCCAGAGTCTCGCCGTCCTCGAAGCCCCAGAACACGACGCCGTTGTTGATTTCGTGGCGCAGTTTCTCTCGAGACATGTACGGTTCGGTCCAGCGATCGGCAGGGATAATTCCTCGATAAGCCTGCGCGCCATCGTTGATGATCGTCCAAACCTCGTCGAAATCGCGCTCATCACACCGGCGAATCACGAATAAGCCGCTCCCATGCTCGATTCGGAGAAAACTGGGGGACTGGCAAACACCGGCGGGATACGTTTGTGCTTGACACCGCCACTTCCCACCACTGTTGTGGAGGTTCGGCAGTTCAAAGCATGGGCCCCCCGGTCCTAATCGCTAAGGCTCGAATACATCCACCCTCATCGAACTCCGGTTGACGGTTAGACCGCAACCAAAATCTTTTTCTTCATCGACGCAGCTAACGTTAAGGTCAATGACATGATCTTGAGAACTGGAGTTCGTCACTGTGGCGATTACGGCGGCTGGGTACTGCGCCACAGATGGAAACAGCGTATCAGTTTCAATGTTTGCGCTGAAAATGTAATTGCCTTGCGCATTCGTTGGTCCGGGTAACGGCGCAGAGCCGTCCACCAGGAACTGATAGGTGTTCGACGGACCTGACGTTCCGAGACAATCCTCTCCGCCACAGGGCAGCGCAATGGTGACCGTCGCATTCAGTGCTATGTGAAATGTGCAAGTCGCGCCGATCGCGGCAGGGCAGGTGATAGGGATTGACGTTAACAATGGCGCTTTCACGCTGCACCCTGCTACAAGGCAGCTTATCTTTACTGGCGTTTTGTTGACCACGAAAGTCGAGGTCACAAGAGTTTCGTTACTGATAATGGTTTGAGCTTTCATGGTGATCGTTGCAAGCAGAACTGTGGCCGCCAGGGCGCATCCTATCAGGCGTGTAAATTTATGGGCGTTTGTCATGATCATCTCCTTTGAGCAAAAAGTAGAGGTACCTAATGGGGAGAACAAATTTACGCGGAAACCTAGTTTCCGTGCAAGAGTCTGGGTGCCTAGCCCATCTTAAAATCAGGTTCAAAACTCTAGGGTGCCCCTCGAGGTGGCTTAACATAACTTGAACCACCCGCGCATTCTCTCCGCTCACAAATCCCGTGTTACACTTTATGATTCAAATACAAAGCCCCTGCTGATACAGGACATTCTATCCGCACATGCTTCTTTCCAAGGAATACGTGGGCTACCTGGCCCGCGAAGTTACCAAGAAACTAATTGCAGGCAAGGCCATCGAAACCACGGCCGTGCCTAAAGTCACCGAGCGCGTGCATGCAGCGCTGCTCGAGGAACTGACCCTCGAAGACCGCATCAACGACGAAGTGCGTGTGATCCTCGAAGCTTATTCTGAAGAGATGAACAAAACCGGGGCCAATTACCAGGAGATGTTCCGCAAGGTGAAGAGCGAACTGGTGCGTAAGTACAAGGCGGTGCTGTGAGACTGAGCCGCGACAAAGTGAACGTGCTGGCACGAGCGGTCGCTGACGCCCTCAAAGCGATGGATGAAGTGGATTTCATCGAAGACCCCAACACCATCCGCCAGGAAACCCGCAAGATCCTCGAAGATTTGCTCAACCATGAAGAGAGAATCGACCAAGCCGCGCGGCAGAAGATCGAAAGCCAGAAGCGCACCATTCTTGAAGGCTCCCAAGAGTGGGACATCCTCTACCGCAAGTATTACAACGAGGAAGTGAAGAAGCTGGGTATATAGTCGCGATCGGCTCAGCGTGCGGTTAGAGCTTTCCAGTTATCGCCTGCACAAACAAGAGCGCTCCGATTCCCGCTAGGCAGAGATAAATGTACTTCAGAAAAGCGTCTCCGTGCAGGCGATGATTGATCGCTCTTCCCAGGAACACGCCCAGCAGAGTAAGCGGCAGCGAGAGCAAATAATAACGAGTTACAGTGCGAGTCCAGAGCCCGGCCAGGGAATAGCCGCCCATGCCGATGATGCTGGCGGGCAGAAAATATCCTTGCAACGTAGCGCGGAAGTGCTGCGCCGACCAGCGGCGCATCGCTCCGTAAATAACCAGCGGCGGACCGTTCATGCCATAGGCTCCGCCGAGCACGCCCGCACAGAATCCGCATACCAGAAGCCATGCGCGATTGTCCCGCTTCAGTTCGAACGGTGCGCGACCACTTAAAGAATAAATCGAGAACCCTAGGATGATGATTCCCAGCGCGCCTTTCACGATCCTTTGATGACTGCTCGTCAGAAGTAAAAGCCCCAGTGGAATGCCGAAGAGAGTGGAAAATACGAGCCAGCCTGTGCTGTGCAAGTGGATGTGCTTCCAGTCCTGGACGACAACGATGCCCGCGATAGTAATTGACACCAGCACCGCCAGCGGGGCGGCGACTTCCAGCGGAATGCAGAATGCGAGCAGCGGAACGGCGACCAGGGCCTCACCGAAGCCGAATGCCGATCGAATCAGCGTTGCGATGAATATGATCGATAAAACAAGAAGAGTCGTTGTGCTGATCGCGATCTCCGGCGGCGAAATTCGTCATCGATTCTCTCATAGCGGACGCCAAAGAACTTTCGGCTAGTCGCTTCGAATACAACCGGCGGGAGTAGGACCTTTTCCAATAAAAAGGCCCCGCGCACTGTGCGCGAGGCCAGGGGTAGCGCCCTCAGGAAGAATTTCAGGCAGCTTCGCGCCGCTTCTGGATGCTTTGCAGTTGTTGGCGGTATTTCTGCGCGTTGCCTACGATCTTGCGCTGCGGCAGGCTGCTCACCCACAAGTCGCGCGCAATACTGCGGCGTTCCCGGCGAGTGCCGACCGCTCCGCGGTTCTGAAGATTGGTCGGATGCTTC
>CAYOVU010000290.1:0-9502 GCA_964407505.1 uncultured Acidobacteriaceae bacterium
CGGTTCCGGTCTCAAGTCCGATTGCTTGGCAGACCACGAAAGCTACAGCTTCGGCCTCAGTCTCGCGGACTTTCTTGGTGGTCAGGGTACGACGCTCGCCCCGATGCAACATCTCGTGAGCGATCTCATGCGTTAGCGTGGAGAATTCCTCGGCGGACTGCATCCCGGAAAGCAGCGTGATCTTCCCGCCGTAAGACAAACCCTTGGCGGGTGCTATGTTTTCGGAGTAGTTGAGCGTGACGCCTTGACCTTTGACAAACTTTACGAGTCGTTCGCGATAGCCGCTCACGTCGCCCTGCACTTCGGCAATCGTGGGAAGTTCTTTTCCCTCGGTCTGAGTGATGTCGAAGACATACACGCCCCGGAATCCGTACAGTGTCCGCTGACCCTCCGTTGAAGCGTCGTCACTCGCCTCGTCGGTCGCTACATCTTGCGTGCTTCGTTTTCCGACCATTGGAGCGAGAATGAAAATGCCTTTTTCGCCACGCCGGACGAAGCGGCCAAGCGTAGTCCAAGTGCGGTATCCGGCAACGTGGGTAGCGTCCGGCTTCTGCCTCGCAATGAGCATGATGTTGCCGAAGCTATAGGTGTGAAACTTCGCCATTGCTCCGAGGTAGGCGGTGAGGACTTCACTGTTACCGGACTCCAAGGCTGTGACGAGAAAATGCACAGCGTCTTTGGTTCGTTGGTTGACTTCTTCTAATTTCATGTTTTTTCCCTCCATGAGAAGGCGCTGTGATGTCAACCGAAGTTTTTGGTTTTGGGCTTCGATTGTGTGCCTTCGTTTCATAGCGGAGAGGTAGTCAGCAGACGGGCGAGGGTTCAGTCACAGGTCGAGCGAAGCGAGCCGGAGGGCAACCTTGACGGGTTCCTCGTCCGTCTGCAAGATTCGCGTCAAAACGAAGGCAAAGCTAACGCGAGAGCGCGGTTTCGGTGAATGGGATCAGTTGGGAATTTGATGGCAGTTCTAGATTTCGTTTTTATGAAAAAATGCTAGGTGTGACGAAGTGGTACCAACCTCCCCGCCTTCATTGACTTGGGCTAGCGGCAGTCCTAAGATTCAGCCCAATGATTGGCCAGATCATTTCGCACTACCGCATCGTCGAGAAGTTAGGCGGCGGCGGGATGGGTGTGGTCTACAAAGCCGAGGACACCGATCTCGGGCGCTTCGTCGCTCTGAAATTCCTGCCTGACAACGTCGCCCAGAATCCGCTGGCTCTCGACCGCTTCCGCCGGGAAGCCCGAGCTGCTTCTGCGCTGAACCACCCCAACATTTGCACGATCTATGAAAGCGGCCGTCACGAGGATCGCCGGTTCATAGCCATGGAGTTCTTGCCAGGCATAACCCTGAGACATCGCATTGCTGGACGCCCACTGGGAATTGAGACTTTACTGCCGCTGGCCATTGAAATCGGGGACGGACTCGACGCCGCTCACACGGCCGGAATTATCCACCGGGATATCAAGCCGGCGAACATCTTTGTTACTCAGTCTGTCCATGCCAAGATCCTCGATTTCGGATTGGCAAAGATGGTAGGGAGGCCTACCTCGGCGGGAAGCGATGCGGTGACAGTCACGCTTGATTCCGATGCCTCACAACTGACGAGCGAAGGTGCTTTGTTGGGAACGGTGGCTTACATGTCGCCGGAGCAGGTGCGGGCGAAGGAACTGGATGCCCGATCGGACTTGTTCTCTTACGGAGCGGTGCTGTACGAGATGGTCACCGGCAAGCCGCCGTTTGATGGAGCGAGCGCCGGAGAGATATGCGGCGCGATTCTTTACCAGGAACCGGTTCCGCCATCGCAGATCAATGCTCACGTTGTACCGGCTCTGGAAGCAGTGATACGCAAGGCTCTGGAGAAGGATTGCAATCTACGCTACCAGCACGCCGCCGACATACGTGCGGATCTGCAGCGACTGAAGCGCGACTCAGAGTCGGCGAGGGTAATTGCGGCACAGAACTTGAGCGGAGTGAAGACAAGTCTGCATCCTCGTCCGGGCAGCCGCAGATGGATGATCATCGCGGCTGCGTTTGTGGTCCTGGCCGCAATCGGCTTCGGAGTTTACAAATACCGGTCTCGCCCAGTTCTGCCCGCGAATGGTCGCGCGCCGCTGTACGTCGCCGAATTTAACAACTCCACCGGCGACGCCGTCTTCGACGATGTGCTGCGCGCCATTGTGGCCAATGAATTGAATCGTTCCCCTGCGGTTCGAGTTGTAGATTCCGACACCGATAGCCTCGTTGACTTGTTGCAGAGCACAGGCAAGAATCCGGATGACCGCTTCACTTCGGAAATCGCAAGACAGCTGTGCGAACGCGATAAGGGAAGTTTCTTCACGGATGGAGAGATTAGGCCGCAGGGTGATGGTTATACCCTCGAACTCTCTGTGCGGGAATGCAACTCCGGCGGAACTGCAGCCGAACAGCACCGTGAGGCAAGAAATAAAGACGATGTGATGCAGGTGACGAGTCAATTGGCTGCTGGCATCCGTCTCCAAATTTCCGGCAATGCGGCCAACTCCGCCAGCAGCACTCCGGATCCTTTGCCCACGGCGTCGATGCCAGCCTATAGAGCTTACCTTGTGGGCGAAAAGCTCTACGAACCCCAGCTCAAGCAGAGCGCCGCGATGCTCCGCCGCGCAACCGAACTCGATCCCAATTTTGCATTTGCCTGGGATCTTCTGTCGTATGCGGATTACAACTTGTACGAAGTGAAGCGAGAAGTAGATGACCTCAAACGCGCGTTCGACCTACGTGGAAGACTCCCCGACAACGAAAAGGCGAGCGTTGAAGCGCGTTATTACCTGGACGTTACCGGGGAGTTCTACAAGGCGATTGAAGCTCTGCAGACCTGGGAAAAGCTGCAGCCGAACGAGTTTTCATCCCACAATATACTAGGCCTGACCTATCAAGACCTCGGCGTGTACGAAAAGGCAACTGACGAGCTTCAAAAGAACGCAAATCTTTTCCCCACAAGCCAGTTCGCAATGGCCAACTTGTCATCCGTCCTACTCGCGCAAGGCCGCTACGACGAGGCAGACGCCGTGCTTCAGCGGATTCCTGTCAATCAGGCGATGAGCCGCTATCTCCACGTGAACCGTTATGAGCTGGCAATGCTGCGATCCGATCAAGCTATGCTTGAAAAAGAGCGCACTTGGATGGAACAAAACGCGGACGACCCAGCTGTTATCTCTTTCCTGGCGATGATAGACCTCTACGAGGGGCGGCTGGAGAGCGGCCGTCAACGGGCACGACATAGTGGGAACGTCTCAATCGGATCTGGTTTGTCAGAGTCTGCCGCCATCCCACTCCTCGATCTCGCAGTTGACGAGGCCCTGTACGGTCAAAGTTCCGCCGCAAAGCAAACCCTTGACCAAGCGTTGAAGCTGTCCGACTCGAAGGACGTCAAACAACTCGCAGCCAGAGTGATGATCCTCAATGGCCAGGAACGTGAAGCCCAGAAGATCATCAACGATCAGCTTCACGACTATCCCACCAACACGTTTCTGAGTGAATTGGATGCACCGCTCGTTCTCGCCGCTTCTCAATTAAGTCTTGGTCAAGCCGACGCCGCCTTGCGCACTCTCGATCGAGTAAAGCCTTTCGAGTTCGGCGCCAGGGCCGGGTTCCTCCCAAACTACATCCGTGCGTTGGCCTACTCTCGCCTCCGACGCCCCGAAGATGCCGCCGTGGAATTCACCGCTATTCTGGCGCGTCGCGGCCTGGGGCCTTTGAATCCAATCCTAGTGGTTTCGCAACTGGGCCTGGCCCGCGCGTACGCAACGCGGAAAGACGTTGCCAAAAGCCGCGCCGCCTACGAGGTCTTTTTCGCGGAATGGAAAAACGCCGATCCGGACATCCCCATCCTGAAGCAAGCCAAAGTTGAATACGCGAAGCTACTATTCAAGTGAAATTTGCGCATTGCAAGCCCGCTCGCTATTGCTCGGGACATACCTGTGCTACACGCTGTCAACGATCTGAAATAAACGTTCTCAGCGTCGAGTGTTTTCGAACCTACATAACTGTACTAGCAGACCGTGTTTAATCGTTGGGAAGGTGCCCATTCAAGTCCCACTGGACCGACCGCCGATCTTTACCGAGCGATTGATGCCGCGATTCGCGGTGGGGCCGCGCCTGAAACTATCCGCCAAGCAGCAAATAGTGAGCGCGGCGCATTTCTCTATTCTTTGTTTCGGATGGCTTATGCCCGCAAGAGGAGGTCGCGATGAGTTGCCCGATTGTGAATCTTCGACCGTTACAGGCTGGAGGTAATGGCGACTTGTATCTGGGCCAGCGAAGCGATACTGGGGAGTACGTCGTCGTCAAATTTCTCCGTGAACACCATCTTCCTCATGCGAGGAAGGCATTCGCTCGTGAGATTCGCATCCTTGGTCGCCAGTTGCGAGGGCTGGTCCCTCTGTTGTCATCGGATCAGGCTAGCGGGCGACCGTACTATGTGATGCCATACCTGCCTGGGGGACCTCTCACACAGTATGTTGGACGACTCTTGGACGGACAGTTGCATGCTGTCGCTTTGGAAGTCGCGATGGCGTTGGCTACGCTTCACTCGGTAAATATTGCGCACGGAGACATCAAACCGGACAACATTCTTATAACGCACGACGGACATTTGCGGGTTGCCGATCCACTGGGAAATGGTGTCGGGTGCACGATGCTGTTTTCCCAAAACCGAGGCGGAACGTCGGGTTATTGGGCACCCGAGGTGTGCGCTGGAGCGCCGATCTCTTGTCCGGCAGATGTCTACTCGTACGGGGCGTTGTTGTACCAGTTGTTGACGGGGCGAAAGCCCACGGACGGACAGAAGTTCGATCCGGTCTCTGAGGGTTATGTAAACGCACCCATCGTTGTCCAAGTCATCGTTGCCTGTTGTTGTAATGTTCCGGCAGCACGTCCAACGATGCAGGAAGTGCTGCGTATCGTCCGCGGGGAAAAGTGGTCTGACATTCAGGCTGAACGAAAAAAACGCGAGGAACAGATCGCTGCCATCTGCATCTTCGGACTTCTGGCCGCTCTAGGACTCGCGCTGGCGAAGTCTGGCAGAGCAGGGGCCTGATGCGCCTAGCCCGACTGCCACTAGACACACAGCAGGCATAACTCAATCCAAGGAATCCGCAAACGGAGCGAAGTGCTGACTGTTGGAATGTCAGTCAGCGTCGCTTCCCCTAAGCCGATTTCTGGACAACAATAACTTCTGACTCGCCCATCATCCGGGAAGGGCTCCATCGATTCCCCAAACCCGAGGTCCCATTACAATCCGCGTAAGGCAGATCAAGCAACCAGTGTCCCCACAGAACATCGCGGTTTCGCGTAGCGACCCTATCCCATTCGTCGGTGGTATACGATCGAGGCAATCGTTAACAGAATCGGCTCGGATGCGGCCACGCATTCTCTATACTAATCTAAAGTGGCGTCGGCGCTCCTTCGCTAAGATGAGCGTTGCGCCCCGTGTAGGAAGACCTGCAACAGTCCCTAGTACTTTGCAGAGCTTCTGACGAGGGGAGAAATGTTTGACGAGTTCATAGCCAATTGGCTTGCACGCCCCAAGCTGCGTCAAGCCTTAGGATATTTGCTGGCTGTGGCTTCTGTGGGCCTCGCGTTCGTTGCTGCGCGCATATTTCTTGACTTCCACCTTCCCCTAGCAATCATGTCCTTTTCGTTTTGCGCGATCGCCATCGCTTTTTGGTATGCGGGAACTGGGCCTGGCATCCTTGCGCTGGTGCTGGCTGTGCTTATTCGGACGTTTTTCTTCCAGCCTGAGGTTGATTGGATTTCGCGGATTGCCTACGACTTGGTCTTCGTGTTGTTTTCGTTCTTCATGCTGCAAGCGACGCGAGCGAAGAATGAGCTGGAATCGAGGGTCGCCAAGAGAACTGCCGCGTTGACCAAGGCAAACGAAGACCTGCATCAGGAAATCTCGGAACGCAAGCGTGCAGAGGAGGCGCTCCAGGAAAATGTGGCGGCTCTGACGAATGCTTTCGAGGAAATCCAGCTTTTGAAAGACCAGTTGTTCAAAGAGAACCTGGCACTACGCGAAGAGATCGATGTCAACAGGATGTTCGAAGAGATCGTCGGGTCCTCTCCTGCACTGCAGGTGGTTCTGTCTCGAGTGGCCAAGGTTGCACCGACAGACTCGACGGTCCTCGTTACCGGAGAGACCGGTACGGGCAAAGAACTGATCGCCAGGGCGATTCACAAGCGCTCGCAGCGTGCCTCGCGCGCTTTCGTCAGCGTGAATTGCGCTGCAATCCCCCACGACCTTATCGGCTCCGAATTGTTTGGACACGAGAAAGGGGCGTTCACGGGAGCCACGCAGCGGCGCCTCGGCCGTTTCGAGTCGGCGGATGGGGGCACGATTTTCCTCGACGAAATCGGCGAACTTCCTGCGGAAATGCAGATTGCGCTTCTGCGTGTTCTCCAGGAACGAGAGTTTCAGCGCGTGGGCGGAAATGAATCGATCAAGACGGATGTGCGGGTGGTCGCCGCGACCAATCGTGATTTGCAAGCCGCCATCGCCGAAGGCAGGTTTCGCGACGATTTGTTCTACCGGCTTAATGTCTTTCCGATCGAAGTACCCCCTTTGCGGGAACGTAGGGAAGACGTTGCCTTGCTCGTAGAGTACTTTGTGGATCGCTATGCCAGCCAGGCAGGAAAGAAGATCACCGGCATCTCTAAAAGGAGCATGGAACTTCTGCAGACCTACCGGTGGCCTGGCAATATCCGCGAATTGCAAAATGTAATCGAACGATCGGTGATCATCTCCGATTCGGAGAATCTTTGCATCGACGAAAGTTGGTTTGCCCGGCCCTCGGGGACCAACGACTCGACGATTCAGCCACTTTCCGAGAAGCTGGCCGTCCAGGAACGAGAGATGATCGAGTCTGCACTCGCAGAAACTAATGGCCGGGTTTCGGGTCCGAGGGGAGCTGCAGCCAAGCTCGGGCTCCCGCAGTCAACCCTCGATTCCAAAATCAAGGCTCTGAAGATTAACAAGCAGCGTTTCCGACGAGCTTAGGGAATCTGCAAATCTCCTCCTCGATGTTCCGGGCCGCCCCCGCTGAACTGCCCCTGCCGCTTTTCTGTTTTCCACAGAACTACAGGCTGAAGCTGTTTTGAGGTCTCACGAAATCTCGGAAATTTCCGGAACCTCGTGATAGCAGCAATTGGCTAAGTACTAGACCCATCAAGCACTTATCGTTTGGCCCACTCTTTGCATTTACCCCAAGTGAAATGACGCTACGAATCGACATCTCGGACGAACGTGATCGAGTCGTTTTCACGCTCATCGGTCGTATTCAGGCAGAGCAGGTGTCCGAACTGCAGGCGCTAGTGAAGTCGGATTTACCGGATCACAGCCTCGTGCTCGATCTAAAGGAAGTGAAGTTGGTAGACCGCGATGCCGTGCGCTTCCTGGCGGAGATCGAAGCAGAGGGGGCCAGACTCAGGAACTGCTCAGCATTTGTTCGGGAGTGGATTTCGCGAGAGCGGACGGAATCGCTCCGCAAACATATTAAAGAGCAAGTTTAGCGAGCAAAGGAATCATTATGTGGATCGTAAAACTAGCTTTACGGCGGCCGTACACATTCGTAGTGATGGCCATTCTGATCCTGGTTATGGGCGCGGTCGCCATTTTCCGCACACCGACTGACATTTTTCCCAACATTAATATCCCGGTCGTCAGCATCATCTGGAACTACAACGGCCTCGTCCCCAAGGACATGAGCGACCGCATCGTCAGCGTTACCGAAAGGAACATGACGACGATCGTAGACAACATCGAGCACGTCGAGTCGCAGTCGCTGTACGGCATCGCCGTCGTCAAAGTCTTCCTGCAGCCCAACGCCAGCCTGGATCGAGCCATTGCGCAGATTACGGCCAGCTCCCAAACGCAACTCCGGCAACTGCCGGCCGGAACAACGCCACCGCTCATCATCGCGTACAGCGCATCGAGTGTGCCCGTATTGCAGTTGGCGCTTTCCGGAAAGGGCCTATCGGAACAACAGCTCAACGATTACGGGCTGAACTTCATTCGTACGCAGTTGATCACCATTCCAGGTACGGCCGTTCCTTATCCTTATGGCGGCAAGCAGCGCCAGGTTCAAGTCGATCTGAACCCGGCAGCACTCGAGTCGAAGGGGCTTTCTGCGCTGGACGTAGTGAATGCGATCGCGGTGCAGAATCTCATCCTTCCCACTGGCACTTCGAAAATTGGCGGCAAGGAATACAACGTCGATATCCCCAACGCTGCTCCACAGACGATCGCTGACCTGAATCGTATCCCGGTCAAAACCATCGGAGACACGACCATTTACATGAAGGACGTTGCCTGGGTACGTGACGGGTTTCCGCCGCAAACCAATATCGTGCGCGTGGATGGCCAGCGATCTGTGCTGCTCACGATTCAGAAGGCAGGGGACGCCTCCACGCTGGATGTGATTTCCGGGATCAAATCGATCCTGCCACGGATCGCGGCCACCGTGCCAACGCAGTTGAAGATGTCTCCGCTCGCGGACCAATCGATTTTTGTAAAAGGCGCGATCAGCGGCGTGGTTCGCGAGGCATTGATCGCCGCTTGCCTGACCGCGTTCATGATTCTCATGTTCCTCGGGAACTGGCGCAGTACGATCATTATCGCGACCTCGATCCCCCTCGCGATTCTGTGTTCCATCATCACTCTGACCCTCATAGGGCAAACCATCAACATCATGACGCTCGGCGGACTGGCATTGGCTGTGGGAATTCTCGTGGACGATGCGACCGTTGAGGTCGAGAACATCAACCGCAACCGGGAATTGCACCCCGACCAGAACATGGATGATGTAGTGCTGGATAGCGCCATGCAGATTGCCACTCCGGCATTCGTTTCGACACTGTCGATCTGTATCGTGTTCGCCCCGATGTTTCTGCTATCGGGCGTGGCGCGCTATTTGTTTCTACCTCTGGCAGAAGCGGTTGTGTTTGCCATGCTGGCGTCGTATCTGCTGTCGCGGACGATCGTTCCGACCATGGCGAAGTATCTGCTGCAGAATGAAAAATCGCACAGCTTGGCATCCAGCCGCAACATTTTTGTTCGCCTTCAGCAGAGGTTCGAATCGGCTTTCGACCGCATGCGCGAGGGCTATCGCAATCTGCTGGAGCGATGTCTGCATCACCGACGCGTTTTCTTGTTGGCGTTCTTCGCGGCGTGCCTGGGCTCGCTCGCCCTGATTGTTCCGTGGCTTGGACAGGACTTCTTTCCTAGTGTGGATGCTGGCAGCTTCAAACTTCATATGCGCGGGCCGACGGGAATGCGTATCGAAGATACTGCGTTCCTGTGCGACGAGGTGGAGAATTCGATCCGGGAGCGCATCCCAGCCAATGAAGTGGCCAGCATCATCGACAACATTGGATTGCCCTACAGCGGCATCAATCTCTCTTACAGCAACTCGGCCCCGATCGGCACTTCGGATGCTGACATTCTCGTCACGCTTTCGTCCAAGCATC
>CAYOVU010000291.1:0-16459 GCA_964407505.1 uncultured Acidobacteriaceae bacterium
GTTGCAGTTGCAACGGCCGGCCTCGCCGCGCTCATTGGCCCGGTCCCCGGCCACGCGGACGGGCAATCCGCTCCTTATGTTACCGACATCCCTAACGGATATCGCGACTGGCAGTGGATTTCGTCGGCCCATGAAGCCGGCAATCTGAATAGTTTAGGTGCCGTCTTGGGCAACGATGTAGCGATCAAGGCCTTCCGTGCAGGAAAGCTTCCGTTCCCGGACGGCACGATCATCGCGGCTTTGCATTACAAGAACGTACCATCGGACGAAAATAATAAAGTCTTTGGCCAGGCTCAATTTTTCGTTCCCGGTGCTCCCACCAACATTCAGTTCATGGTCAAGGACTCGACAAAGTACGCCGCAACTGGAGGCTGGGGGTTCGGTCACTTCGCGGACGGCAAAGCTGGCGACGCGGCGTTTATGAAAAGCTGCTTCCCCTGCCACGAGAAGACCAAAGCGACCGACCTCGTCTTTACTCGTTATGCGCCTTGATGGTGAAAAGTAGAGCAGAGCTATCGCAGCCTCGCGACCTCTGGCTTGGTTCCTGGGTGGGTATACACTTGGGGCCGTTGTTCCCATCAAAAACAAAATTCGGTTTAGAAGGTCGCGCCATTGAAGAGACCAAGCTTCCGTACTGGCATTCTGTGCTCCATGGCATTGGTTCTATTACCGTTCTCCCGGCCTGCAGCAGCAAATTCGATTTGCGGTGGCTGTGAAGCTGCAATCGTTGGCGTGGCCGTTGGCGTTGGAACGGCGGTCGGCGTTGGCATTTACCTGATACATCGTGGCCACACCTCACTCACAGGTTGTATCCGGCAGACCGACAATGGCCTCAGTTTGACTGCAAAGGATGGCAACAGCTACGAGTTGGTGAATCCATCGAGTGAGGTGAGGATTCATGAACGATTGTCATTACGCGGTCATAAGATCAAGGGAACTTCCGGGCGTGCCTTTCGAGTGGATCACGTTGGCCGAGACTATGGTGCGTGCACTCCATGAATCAGAGTCCATCACTTCGACTGAATCTTAGCAGTCGCCAATTTTTCCGCTACATCGAGGGCCTCGGAACTGTTCGCCGCAACATCCGGTGCAACGCCTGTGCCCTCCCAATTTTTCTTTGAAACCGGGTTCACGGCACGGGCGAATGGGACGCCGATGGTGAAGTGGTCGTCGATGCGATGGCCGGACACCGGATGCGCACCGCCCCCGGTGGTTTCGCCAACAAGGGTCGCCCGCTTGAGGTTCTTCAAGTTGTAGCTGAATTCCTCCGCACCAGAGAAGGTCATTTTCGATGTCAGTACGAAAGCTGGCGTGTCAGGCAATCGGTTGCCGGGAACGTAAGGCAAGGTCCAGTATTGTGTGGTTTCGTCGTCCTTGCGGTTGTAGAGATCGTTCAAATGAGTAGGCTTATCGAAAAGATAGGTTGAGATCAGGGCGATCATCTTGGGGTCGCCTCCGCCGTTGTCGCGAAGATCGAAGATGATGGCATTCACATGAGACAGGAAGTTCATGGCGGCAATGGCGGTCGGGCCGCACAGTTCAGGGTCTGCGAAGAAGTTGAATTTCAGGTAGCCGATGTTGCCCGGCAGAATCTCGGCTTTTACGAATCCGCAGTTGGTACGCTCCATTTGCTTCCTCTGCATTTCCTTTTGCTCCGGGCTGGGCCCATGATCGTCGTCGGTCGGGAGCTTGTAAGGGCTGTAATTCACGTGCAGATGCTTGTCATGGCTGACTTCCTGCAGATCCTTGGTGAGCAGTGCGGCGAAAACATCGCCATCCGTGACGGCATCAAATTCGGCGCGTTTCTGGCGACCCCGGAGATCTTCGTCCATCTTTTGCGCAGTTTCCGGATAGACGTAGGACTCTTTTAAATTGGACTCAATGCCGTCAAGCACGCGTTGCCGGGCGGCAGCATCCAGTTTTATGTTTTCCACTACCGCGCCGGGAGGAATCGCACGTATACCGAAGCTCTCCACGGTTGGCGGTTGAGCGTCGTTGAGTTGAATACTTCCGATGGCGACCGTCGGGCTTGCCTTCTCTTTTACACGGAACTTGATCAACTTCGGTTCGTTGCTCTCGATCGCGAGCAAGTCGAATCCGCCAGTCTGGTTGTGGAATGTCAACATGAAGTCGGCGGATTCCTTCGGATCGAAGGTTTTGACGTAAGCCTCGATCTTCGCCCGGTCGCCGCTGTTGAAGGCATCCAGCCATGCATGCAAGACTTTGCCAGCCGGCGTATCGGGAATCGTGGCCTGCCCAAACCCGTGCCCAACGCATACCAGGAGAAGCATGAAAATTGCAAAGAGGCAGTGGTTTTTCAGTTGATTCGTCGGTGCAGTCGTTCGCGCCGAGCCAGCTTTCCGAGTTCTCGCAAGCTTTCGCATGGCGCCGGATTCTCCTTCGAGGAACAGACTGAGGTTTGCAGCCCAGCAGGTCGACCGCATTCTACGCTCCTGCGCCTTCGTGTCGCCACAATCTCCCTGGTTTGTCCGTGGATTGTCTGCCTTCTCGACCGGAGGTCGGGTCAATGAGTGTAATGGCCCGTTAACAACAGTCTTCGATGTCAGCGGTATAATCGACGGCCATCCAGAAGTTCTCAAGGCTGACGTGCGGCAGCGTGATGATCTTCGCCGAGGCTGGCTAATTGTTCGCAAAGCAGCAGGAGAGCTCCGACGGTAGAGGCTCTCCTGTCTCCACTCCGGACAGTGGCTCAAGAGTTTAGAAGGAGGAACCCAATGAAACGGATCGCTTTCTTATTGGTTGCAGTGGTAGCGGTGGCCGGTGTTGTAGCCAATTCAGTCCCCACATCTGGACAGGCCGATGGAGAGGCAGCCCCGATCTTCGGAATCAAGATTCCTCCCGGATACCGCGACTGGAAGTTGATCTCCGTGGCCCACGAAGAAGGCAACCTCAACGATCTTCGCGCCAATCTCGGCAACGATATAGCTATCAAGGCCTACCGAGAGGGAAAGCTGCCGTTCCCGGACGGCACAATCATTGCCCGGCTGGCCTGGAGTTATGTTCCGTCTGAGGAAAATAACAAAGTCTTCGGCCGCTCCCAATCGTTCGTTGCCGGGGCGGCCACGAACATTCAGTTCATGGTCAAGGACTCAAAAAAATACGCCGCGACGGGCGGCTGGGGGTTCGCTCAATTCAAAGACGGCAAACCTGCGGACGAAGCGCTTCTCAAAACCTGTTTCCCCTGCCACGAGCCTGTCAAAGCTCGTGATTTTGTCTTCACCCGTTACGCACCTTAATAGCTCAATAAACTTTGTGCGGAGTCCGTCGACTCCCGCGTTTTTTTTGCTCTACCCGAGCCTTGGCCACACACTGTCGTTGTTCACGCAAGATCGCCATGCGCTCATTGGCTGAAAGTGATTCGAGCCCTCGCTTGCGCGTTCATCGAACCCGGGTTCTGCTAGAATTTCTGCCGTGAAAAGACGAACACTCCTCCAGGTGCTTCCTGCGGCAACATTGCTTCCGGCACTTTGGGCCGCTGCTCGGCAAGACAACGGCAATGCACAAGTCGAGACTGGCGTCTACGAGCTCCGCATCTATCATGCAGCTCCGGGTAAATTGAGCGACCTGCTGGCACGCTTCCGCGAACACACCATAAAAATCTTTGACCGCCACGGAATAAAAAGCATTGCGTATTGGACGCCTCTCGATGAGCCAGAGAAAAGCAACACCCTGATCTACATTCTTCAGCATCCAAGCCGCGAAGCGGCAGCTGCCAACTGGAAATCATTCCAGGACGACCCGGAGTGGAAGAGTGTCAAAGAGAAATCCGAGGCGAACGGCAAACTCGTGGAAAAGGTCGACTCCACCTACATGGCCCTCACCGATTTCTCCCCGCGATTGCGCTAAGCGGCTCCATTGACCTCTCGTTCGGGTTGGAGGAGAATAGGCTGCCCGCGCGCGGAATGCCGCACCGGACGGCCATTTTGAGGGGAACCCGTGACGAAAAACCGCATCTACTTATTCATTTTGACCGTGGTGTTCGGTGTGGCCTTTTGTGCAGCGGCAGCCACTCGCGCGTCAGCTCAGACCCTTATCACGTTGTTTAGCTTTGACGGAACTAACGGTACCCAACCTGTTGCGGCCCTCATCCAGGGCTTCGACGGGAACTTCTACGGGACAACGGATTCCGGCGGGGGAAATAACGGCGGCACCGTATTTAGCGTTAGCACAGGCGGCGCAATGACAACTCTGTACAATTTTTGTAACCAGCCAACTTGCGCGGACGGCAGCCTCCCGCGCGGAGGGGTGGTTCAGGCCTCCGACGGGAATTTTTATGGGACAACCTATCAGGGGGGATTTCACAACAGGGGCACAGTTTTCAGAATCACACCAGGAGGCACGCTAACGACTCTGCACAGCTTCGGTGGGATCAACGGTGCGAATCCTCCGGCGGCGCTGGTTCAAGGCGTTGACGGGGATTTATACGGGACCACCTACGAGGATGGGGCCAAGGGCAACTATGGCACAATCTTCAAAATCACCCTAAGCGGCAAGCTAACGACACTGCACAGCTTCGACGGAACTGACGGTGCAGACCCTCTGGGGGCGCTGGTTCAAGGCCTTGACGGGAATCTCTACGGAACCACCGCTAATGGCGGGACCCAGAAATTGGGGACGGTCTTCAAAATCACACCGAGCGGTACCTTGACGACCCTATGGAATTTCGATCTTACGCACGGCGCTTACCCCGTAGGGCTGGTTCAGGCGGCGGACGGCCACCTATACGGAATAACCGAACTTGGCGGGGACAATAACGCTGGTACGGTCTTCAAGATTTCTACTGGCGGTACGCTGATGACCTTGCTTAGTTTCGACGCGACGTATGGAGCCTACCCCGAGGCAGCGCTGGTCCAAGCCACTGATGGCAGCTTCTACGGGACGACGGGCGGTGGCGGCAGTAGTCGCTGCAATGCCGGATGCGGCGCAGTTTTCAAAATCACCTCACGCGGCAAGCTGACACCCCTGCACCGGTTCGTCGAGACGGACGGCAGCAATCCGTACGGCAGTCTAATTCAAGGAACCAACGGAAGCTTCTACGGAACGACGTATACGGGTGGAAGCAGCAATAGCGGTACCGTCTTCAACCTGTCGCTCGGACTTGGGTCTTTCGTGAGGACCCAGACCACATCTGGAAAGGTCGGGGCGACCGTCATCATTCTGGGGACAAATCTGACGGGGTCAACTAGCGTGACCTTTAACGGAACAGCGGCCGCTTTTACCGTCGTATCGGATTCGGAAATTACGGCTACCGTTCCGAGCGGTGCGACTAGCGGCCTAGTTTCGGTGACGACTCCGGGCGGCGTTCTCAACAGCAACCAATCGTTTCAGGTGAAACCGTGAATGCCGAAATCTTCCCCCCTAGCAGCAGATCAAAACCCATGCAGCGCGCGGCTACCAAGTAAAGAATTAAATGCGGAGGACCACATGACAACAAGTTCGTTCTACAAGTGGGTTTTAACTGCGGCTCTCGCGGTAACCGTTGCCTCAGCTGGCACCTCGTACTCCCAGACCTACACCGATCTGTTTAACTTCGACGGTATTCACGGTGCCACTCCGAGCAGCGCAGGATTCTGACGCAGGGAAGAGATGGCAACCTTTACGGGACCGCGCCGATTAGCAGAGAAGGTGGCGTCGTATTTAGCTTTACGACCGGGGGTTTTCCCAGCGTGCTCCACAACTTCGTCCGCACCGATGGTCAGCGCCCGTACAGCGGACTAACGTTGGGGACGGACGGGGACTTTTATGGCACCACCTACTTGGGAGGCACCGAAAATCTTGGAACGGTTTTCAAGATTGCCGCGAACGGAAGTCTAACGACGCTTCGCAACTTTACAAGGACAGATGGCAGGACCGAAGCACCCCCAATCCAGGCTGCCGATGGGGATTTTTACGGGACGGTCGGGGGTACTGCCTACAAGATTGCTCAGTCGGGAGCCTTCACTTCGCTAGCGTCTCTTCCTGGGGCGTCCCAGCCGAGCCCGCTGCTACAGGCAACGGATGGTAACCTGTACGGAACGACCGCGAACGGCGGCAAATCGGACCACGGCACCGTATTTAAGATGACGCCCGACGGGACCGTCACCGTGATTTTTAATTTCGATGCCCGCGTGCCTGGGGACTTGGCTACCTTAATGCAGGGCAGTGACGGAAACTTCTACGGTACTACTTACGGAGGGGGAGACAATAAATTCGGCACGGTGTTCAAATCAACGCCGACGGGAGCCGTCACGGTGCTTCACAATTTTTCCGACCCGAATTACCCGAACGATGGCGCTTATCCCGTTGCAGAGCTCCTGCAAGCAAGCGACGGCAACTTCTATGGGGCTACCGCGGAAGGTGGCAGCAAGGGCTATGGAATAATTTTCGAGATCACAAGCTTTGGTGGCTACTCCATTCTTTACAATTTCGATCTCCCGACCGGCAGCCAGCCATCTGCAACTCCTATGCAACATACCAACGGTAAAATTTACGGCTTAGCGTATGGGGGAGGAACGAAAAGCTTGGGCGTCGCATACAGTTTTGATCTCGGTCTCCCGCCCTTCGCCCGCCTACTGCCGGTCATCGGCAAGGCTGGCGAGACTGTTGAGATTCTTGGTCAGGGTTTCACCGGAACCACTGCTGTCTCATTCAACGGAGCTGCTGCGACCTTTAACGTGGTGTCCGATACATATTTAACAGCTACCGTTCCGAGCGGCGCGACTAGCGGCGTGGTTTCGGTGACGACTCCTGGCGGCGTTCTCAACAGCAACCAAGCATTTCAGGTAAAGCCATAAACTCTTGCCAGCACCAAACTCTAGTCGCCCACACAATAGCGGCGGCTCAAATCATCGAGCCTGGAAATTTCGGCACCGACAACATCACTTCGTCACCCTGAACTTCACATTGCGCTTGTACCTCCTAGCGCTTGTATCTCCCAGGCTCGGATGCTGCGAAGCAGTGCTGCGCCTAGGATTCCGCAAAATTCCCGGTACTCCGTATCGAATGGGATTCCGGTACGATTCACGGAATCCTTTTTCTGATAGGCTTGAGTCACCCTGTTGTTTGTTATTTGCTCCTGAGATTTGCGGGAAGTCTTCAGGAATCGAGTTGTAAGGATACATGGCCAAGAGTATCAATCAGGACCTATCGGTCCTGTCATCCTCCAAACACGGATTGCTCTACCTCACCCCGAATGACTGGACCCTGGTGGCCGATAAAGCCTCCCGCGTTCACTTCAGCAAGGGGCAGACCATCGTGCTTAAGGGCAAGAAAACGAATGGTGTATTTCTCTTGCTCAGCGGAACGGCACGAGTGCAGATTCGCACCACCCCGCCATATCCTGAGATTGGGCCCGGAGAAATCTGCGGAGAGATGTCATTCCTCGAAGACGCGCCCGCCAGCGTAAATGTGGTTGCGCAAGGGAACGTGGAGGCGTATCAGCTCGATCGCGCTACTCTGGAGGGGCTCTTTGAAATCTTCCCTCACCTCGCGTCACGTTTTTATAGATCGCTGGCCGCGAGCCTGTCTCACCGGCTTCGTGAATTGATTGGGCCGAACGTTGCGCTTTAAAGAACTAATGAGGATGGTCTGAGGAAGATGTCTAAAGATTCCGGCGGAACGCAGAGCGCCGAATGCAAATCAGAGAATTCGCCTAAAATTAAGAAGCGTCCCAAAACTCTTTCGAGTTTCGGGACGCCCGAACAGCCCTCCCCCAGAACTGCTCACCAGCTACCCTACCCTTGGCGTGGGCGCTTGTGAATGCCACTTCCGTGCCATGGAAGTGGCACGAGGAGGCTAAGGGAATCCATGGTGTTTCAAAGGCCCGTATTCGAGAGGAATTTCAACGGTTGGGAGCCGGGCGATTGTCCGGCAATATGCAACAAGCATGAACAAGTATGCATCGCTTTGCAACTTCGACTCGATCGAGATTTCGCTGTCTCCACATAAGTAATTATATAATCAGTAGTTTAGAATTATTTTTGGTTTGGTCTCTCAGGTGCACACAGTGGTGTCGAATTTCTCTCTCTGGCCAAAGCTGGGGGCTTAAACCCCCCCAAAGAGTTGAAGATAAACTAAATAGTTCTCCCAGCGCGTTCCAGGAGGAAGTAATGATGAAGCGGATGTTGTTATTCACTCTACTGGCCTTGGCGTTGCCGATGGCGGCGTTTGCGGACCAGGTGGATTTCAGCAGCAGCGGAGGGACTCTCAAGGGCTGCAACACAGGTTTGACACTTACCGGATCCGATGTCATCGCCGTCAGCGGCTTTGGCGGAGGTGGCCAGGTTACCGGATCGAATCTAGGTACTTTGAGCTTTTCAACCGGCGCGTTTGTTTCGACGACCGGCAACGTTTCTACATTTCAGGGCGGTGGAAGCTTCACCATCACAGGTAACGGCACGGATGGCCTTCCGAACGGAATCATCTTCTCCGGCAAGTTCACCGGTCCGGTTACCATCACTCTGGTAAACGCGTCTCAGAACGAATACGTGATTGCTGGCGGCATCACCGGCACCTGGTATAACGGGCAGACCTACAGCGGCGGAACTTCGCAGAATTTCTTCTTCACCGGCAAGAATGGATGGTGGGGAACCGCGAAATTCGGCAGCGGCAACACCTTGGTCGGCACAGTTCCTGAACCCGGCACTTTGGCGCTCTTGGGGACCGGGCTGGTTGGTTTGGCGGGACTGCTTCAGCATAAGTTCAGAACCTGAGTCGATCCATACAATCGGCTTCACGGAAGCCCTGCCAGCGCAGGGCTTTTGCTTTTTTGCCCGACCTCTTACCTTCCCAACAACTCCGCAAATTACCCCGGTAACCCGCAAAGGGGGATTACCGTTGACGCTACCTCGGACCCTCCTTACATTCGCTAGAGGGGGACGTATGAAGGATATCCATGAGGTGTTGCGGCAGAAACAGACCAAGTACGCCCAACTGGGGAAGCAGATCGAAATGCTCCAGCAGGCGGCGGAGAAGCTGCGTGAAGTGGCTCCCTTGCTGGCTGAAAACGACGATGAAGATAACGCAGTCTTGATGGAAGTCGACGAGCCGTCGACCCATTCTGACGCAATGGCCGCGAAAGCGGGTTCCAACGCTGCGGCTTCCAAGGGAGCGCTGCCAACGGCGCCTCGCTGGCCATAATCTCGCCGTCTCGGTTCGGGCGGGGACTCAAGTTATGACCCTTCTGGCGTTGCTGGTTTCCACTGACGATTCCGTTTCCGATATCCTGGGCCGGGTGCTCCCGGCCTGCGGGATCGCGATGGAGCGTTTCAGCGATCTCGCGAGCGCGGTTAGCCATCTTCAGCAGCAAAAGTTCGACGCGATTATCGTTGACTTCGATGAGCCGGAATCTGCCTCGGAAGTAGTCGAAGAGGCTCGGCGGCTGAATCCCGAAAATCCGCCTGTGACCGTGGCCTTGATTGCGGAAAAGTCTAAGGCCCGCAACCTGCTGACCTTGGGCGCGCATTTCGTACTTTACAAACCGGTTACCGAGGAAAGCACCAAAGCCGGCCTGCGAGCTCTGACCGCACTGCTGAAGCGCGAACGCCGGCGTGCCTACCGGGTTCCAGTCCAGGCTCCGGTTGAGATTACTCAGCCTGACAATCGTAAAACAGAGGGAATTCTTCTCGATCTCAGCGAGACCGGCATGGATGTTCTTACTGCCGAACCTCAGACCGCGGGGGCTCTGCTCCAGGTTAAGTTTCAATTGCCAAACGGAACCGAACTTGACGGCTATGGCCAAGTCGCATGGGCGAATCCCAATGGGCAGACCGGGGTTCACTTTCTCGACTTGGACGAGACTATCAAGACTCGGTTGCAGGTCTGGCTGCAGGCCGCAGCGACCAGTCTCGGCACCCCACTCGAAGAGATGGTCCCTCATTGTAAGCTTACCGATCTTAGTCTCGGCGGATGCTACGTCGAAACTGACTCGCCCTTTCCAGAGCGTGCATTAGTTGAGCTTTGTCTGAAAACGGAGGAGATGGCCGTGCACACCGAAGGCATCGTGCGGGTCACTCATCCAGGCCGCGGTATGGGAGTGGAATTCCCTTCCCGAACCGCGGAACAGCGAGCCCATGTGGAAAATTTGATTGGCCTGTTGCAGAGCAAGCCTGCAACCACGCCGCAGCTCAGTGTTTCTCCACGCGCGCTGAAGGCAGACTTAACTCAATTCAGCCCCTCGACCGAAGCTGGGGAGCAAGCTGCCAAGAGCGAGCATCTGGAAGATTCTTTGCTCGAATTGCTTCGCCAGGGCTCCACTCTGCAAGAGGATGACTTCATGGCTGAGCTTCGCCGTCAACGGTCCGGTGAGGCAGTCGCGACTTAAGGCAATTGCTGATTGTTGATTCTGATTGCTGAGTGAAGAACATTGAAGAGCAGTTTGGCAATTGGCAGTTAGCAATTGGCATTACGAATTCTGATTTCTTCTCATCGCTGGCTCAATCCCCACCTTCATTCAATCTTCTTCAATCCCTTAAACTAGGTCTGCGGCAAAACGCCTCTCGCGGCTGGCGATTTGGCAGGCTTGGAGGCGTACAAAAGGAAAACCAGGCAGGTGGCAGTTGCGGGGCAGCGAGAGGCTTAAGGTGGACATCTTCGGAGGGAGAAGAGCCCGGACCCCGTCTAAGCCAGGCTCCTCAACTCTCCGTGGTCTGATCCACCCCGTTGCGAGTACAGTAGTTCATCGTTATTTCGTTGTTGTTTCAGGAATATTAAATCTGGATTAAATCAGGACAGACCAAAGCTGGGGGCAAGCACAAAATCCGGGCCGGGAAATCGCTCGCTCCAACCGGGCACGACCGCGCATCGGCCCGTCAGTTTGAGATGGATGCCATTGCTCGCGATCGCGGCGGCAGCTTTCGCGGTTGAAATTCCATTCTTCTTTACCGGTTTTCCCTCCGGCCATGATTTCGAATTCCACTTGTACTCGTGGCTGGAAGTTTTCGGGCAATGGAAACAGGGCATCGTCTACCCACGTTGGGCCGCGCTGGCGCAGTTCGGATATGGCGAGCCGCGTTTCATTTTTTATCCTCCGGCATCGTGGACTCTAGGAGCGACGCTCCGAGCGGTCTTTCCATGGACCATCGTCCCCGGCATTTACATTTTCCTGACCCTTGTCGCGGCGGGAATATCCATGTTCCTGCTGTCGCGGCAATGGCTTGAACGGCGCGATGCCACCTTCGCCGCGGTGCTCTACGCAGTCAATCCTTATCACCTCGTCATCGTCTACTGGCGAAGCGCCTTTGCCGAACTGCTGGCCAGTTCTTTGCTTCCTTTATTGTTACTACTCGTGTTGCGAATCGAAATGCCAATCGGATTGCCGATCGATGATAAGGGCCGGCGCGTGACCGTTTTTCTGGCGCTCGTGTTGGCAGCGTCCTGGCTGATCAATGCGCCCGCCGCTGTAATGATCCATTACTCGCTGGCGTTGTTGATCGTTGTCTATGCCTGCGCGCGGCGTTCGCCTCGCGTTCTGATCACGGGAATATTGGCGGTGCTGCTGGGCGCTGCCTTGGCTGCCTTCTATTTGCTGCCCGCCATATACGAACAGAAGTGGGTCAACATCGCCGAAGCTGTCTCGCCTGGGGTGCGCCCGGCGGATAGTTTTCTGTTCGCCCATACCACCGACGCCGATCACGATACTTTCGACCATCTTGTTTCTACCGTCGCGACCGCGGAGATCCTGCTAACTGTCGCGGCCGCCTGGGCTGCACGCAACTTGCGCACGCGCCGGCGAGAACTATGGTATCTGCTAGTGAGCTGGGCCGTGGTATGCGCGGTGCTGATGCTTTCGATTACCGGTCCGCTGTGGAACATCCTTCCCAAGCTGCGGTTCGTACAATTTCCTTGGCGTCTTTTATTGTGCCTGGGAATTCCGTTCACACTGCTTACTGTGCTGGGCTTCCGAAGGTGGCCTGCGCGCGTGGCAGTGTACGTGGCGATGCTCTGCGTGCTCGCCTTCGTGTGGCTCCATTTCCAGGCGCCCTGGTGGGACCACCTCGCCGACCTTCGCGAAATGCAGGATTTTATGGCGACTGGCGCAGGTTACGAGGGCGTCGACGAATACACGCCCGTCGGAACCCAGCCGCCCCTCGACGTGGACAAAGATGCACGCCGTGTAACCGTGGAAGGCGCGGCCCGCGCTTCCATCCGAGTTTCCTACTGGAGCGCGCAGCGCAAAGTTTTCACCGCCGAAATGTCGACTCCTGACAATCTTGCTCTGCGTCTGTTTAACTATCCGGCGTGGCGAGTGGAAGTAAACGGCCGGCCGGTGCAGGCCGGCACGCTCGCGGGCACAGGGCAAATGCTCGTTCCCGTGGAGGCCGGAGCGAACCGCGTTCAGGTCACTTTTGTCCGCACCTGGGATCGAAAACTCAGCCCATGGATTTCGTTACTGGCGCTGTTGCTGATCATCGTGTTACTTCGAGAACCGTCAGCGCCACGTGCATCCGACTGACGATAGTATTGCGGATGCGCCTTTACAATTATTGTCATCTATAGTCATCCACCAAAAGGATGTCCTCCCGAGCGAAGCGAGGGATCTTGGTTCCTGCCGCGCACCGCCGGTATCGATGTCAGGAAACACCAAGATCCCTCGCTTCGCTCGGGAGGATAAGTCCACTTTATGAGAAAGATTCTGATTGCGACCTCGAACGCCGGCAAGTTGCGGGATTTCGCCGGAGCGGCAGCTCGTTTCGGAGTTGAAATTTCCGGCATTCCTGAATTCTCTTCCCTGCCAGCGGTCGTCGAGGACGGTCTGACCTTCGAGGCCAACGCGCGCAAGAAGGCGGGAGCCTACAGCCGCTATGTTCCGGGTGAGATCGTGGTCGCCGATGACTCCGGATTGGAGATCGACGCGCTGAACGGCGCTCCCGGCGTGCATTCTGCCCGCTACGCCGCTCCAGATCTGCAGAATAAAGAGCCGCACGAGGCTGATGCGAATACCGATGACGAAGCCAACAACGCCCGCGTTCTGCGTGAACTGAAGGAAGTTTCGCCGGAAAAGCGTACCGGCAGGTTTGTGTGCGTACTGGCCGCCGCTCGCGACGGCGAAACCCTGGCAACCTTTCGCGGAACCGCCGAAGGAATGATTCTCGATGCTCCGCGCGGGACCAATGGCTTTGGCTACGATCCGCTATTTTATTTTCCAGCGATCGGAAAAACATTTGCTGAATTAAGCGCAGAGGAAAAATCGAAGTACAGCCATCGCGGTGCGGCGTTCCGTGAGTTGCTGGACTGGTATGGGCGCTCTTGCTGATGGCTATCCCGCACGTCTTGTCAAATCGGGGAATTGCTACAATCAGGGTAGCGGAGTACTATTCCCCGGATACAAGAAAACCCGCATAGAGGCGGGGTACTTGCGTTTCCTAATTGTCGCGTCTGGCAACGCTGATAAGCGTGTATTTTGGAGTGTGCCGGATGCAGGACCCATTCTCCAAGAATCCTTAGCAATGACAGAACAACGAATCGATCTAGGAATGCTTTCGCGGATTGACTCGGACCAGAAGGCTACCGCATCTCGCGTTAACACCATTGATGATGGTCTACGTAGAGTGGAGAAGGACGTAGCCGAGATTAAAGGCATACTGAAAACCGCTGAGACTCCCGCATGGGTGAGGCATTATGTGTACCCCTGCTGCGTGCTCATTTCCGTAGCGATGGTTACGGCGGTAATCCATCTTGAAATCGTGGTAAATAGCATCGGAAAGAATGTGGGCGGGCTACAGGTGTCGCTGGCAAGACAAAACCTCACGACCTACGCAGCGTTGCCGCCCACTGATTTCAAGGCTGCGTTATCGGACGTTGGCTCCACTATCGCTGTGGCGAGAAAACAAAACGTAAAAGTCCCTACGCAAGTGATGGACGATCTGTCGAAGCAATTGAATGCCACAGCGCCTAATACCTCAGGTTTTTGGACAACTGCCGCCGAGTTCATAAGCTATCGCTCTGTTTTAACGCACGAAGACTTGGCTAGATTGGCAAATTCAATGCCACGGTGTGTCGATACGCAACTGCATCCTGCAACAGGTGATCGAGCCATCACCAAAGGACCCAACACCATAGGGATTATCCCTGCCCACTATGACAACTGCCGAGTGCAACTGGATTCGCCGGAAGAGAACGCGAAATTAAATCGTCAGGCGCAGAGCGTTCCGCCGGTGGCCTCACAGTCTTTAACCACTGCCTTGTGATCTATAACGGCGGGATTGTACAGGTACAGATTCAGTCGCCTGTGACGTTTCGGGATTGCTTGTGGGAGTTCTCTGTATCCACCGTACCGCCTCCCAGCGGACAGAAAGTCACGGAGACGCTGCTTGCTGGGAATCCAGATTCCTTCACATTTCCAGTACTGTAGTCCTATGAAAACCTTGCTGAGCAACTACCTACCCAACGACAAGGGGCTTATCTTGAAAGCTCTCGGGGAAAAAGGCAGGTTAAAACGCCAATGGACGAAGAGACCAGGTTGCGGTTATCGCAACTCGCCGAGAACATGCGGTTCTTTGCGGACATGCGTTTTAAGCAACTCACACTGTTCATGGCTGCCATGACCGCAGTAGGTACTGGAATAATCGAGTCTTTTCAGTACCGCTGGTGGATTGCATTGGGCGGCCTCTGCATCACGGCTGTGATCTGGGTGATGGAAGTCAGATCAACCATGAACTTCGTCACTAATCACAAGAAGGCTAAGGAGTTATGGCCTAGGGAAAAACCTGAACTGTTTCGATGGTTTACATCGAGTCATGTTGTTTTACTGCTGTATGGAGGATTCTACATAGTCTGGTTGGGTTGCATCAAGGAATGGGGGTCTCCCCCGCTTGCAGTGTTTGATTTTACTGTGGGTTGATCGTTGGCGTTGCGCTCGTGCTTTTTTCCAAGGCTAATGACCATGAAAATGAACAATGACCTATGACTTGTGGTAATTAGACTGACCCACTACTAAATCACGTTTGGAGTTTGCAAGAGCTCGTGGTATTATTGAAATCGTATACGTCTATTTTAAGTGGCGTAATATGTTTTCCCGCATCCGAGAAGCAATCCGAATCATCGCCTACCGTAAGCCAGAGAGCGGCCCTGATGCCGTCATTGTGGAACGCGCCGATATGCCTGTATCTAACGCTGGACGGCGTATTGCTGGTCTGCTTGAGGGCATCGTAGCAATTTACACGATTGGGTACATTGCGTCTTTGATCGGCGATAAGGTCTTCAACGTTTTCCCCGGCAAGCACTCTATGTCCGTAACGGTGCTTGTTGGATCGGTAGCAGCCCTTCTTACGCTAATGGTGCATTGGGTTAGGCAAGACTTGGAAGAAAAGCTTCGGACCCATTTTCACCTCAGGGATACTCTGGCTCCCTATTTTGGGAAAAGGCTGGATAGCGCATCCCGCGTTCTAAGAGGGTCGGTGCGTGCCTCCTAAGAAGATCGAGACACAGACCGACGCATCCGGAACAATCGTTGTAACCTCACAGCAGAAAGTAAGAGTTTGGATGCAGGTAGTCGTTAGCCTCATTCTCTTAGCCACAGGCATTTTCGTTCTCATTGATCCTGCGTGGCTCCCGCACTTTGACGAAAGCACCAAAAGGATCGCTGCGGGTTGGATCGGGGCCGTGGTCGGTTATTGGCTTTCCTGAAAATGAGAACGGGAGCGACACCCGATCTCTCGCTCCCTTTGCCATGCCGCAATGCCAGTTTGAAAATACAACACCCCTTTTAGCAGATCGGTTGCCAGCTAGCTTTTCTAGCAGCCCGGCCCCACGTGGTTATCCCGCTGTTCTGGGTTTGTTGGCGAAGGTGACGCAAGATAGGCTAAAAGCCTTTTCACAGTTCACCTCCAAAGGCGTCGATTCCGCCGAAATCAATTATATTTCAAACTCACCCACTACCCCAACCGGTTTCTTGACTTCGCTTCTCTCACCGCATCATAATAAAAAGTTATTTCTCCATCATCGAACCAACTAGCAGGGTCCGGTACGCAGGACGAATCAGAAATCATAAGGAGCGACGCGTGGCGTCAGCAGCCAGTTCTACTGCTCCAGTTGTCTCGAAAGTGAAGAGCGCAACGCATGGCGTGGCGCCGTTACGGGCCGGCCATGGGATCTCATTTGTCCTGCGCCGCCTGCATTCGCTTTCAGGCATCGTGCCCGTGGGCGCATTTTTGTTCGAACATATTCTGATTTCGAACTCCACGGCCATCACCGGCCCTGAGGCCTACGCCCGCCAGGTAAGCTTTCTGGCCAACCTTCCGCTGGTATTTTTTCTTGAGCTGTTTGGCATCTGGTTGCCGATTTTATTCCACGCGCTCTACGGCTTTTATATCTGGTACCGCGGCGATAGCAACGTTGGCGAATATCCCTGGACCGGCAATTGGATGTACACCGCGCAGCGCTGGACCGGCGGCATCGCCTTTATCTACATCGTTTGGCACACCTACACCATGCGTTTTACCGGAATCGACCTGCACGCCTA
>CAYOVU010000292.1:0-15761 GCA_964407505.1 uncultured Acidobacteriaceae bacterium
GAAGCATCTCGGTGACAAGGCAATCGAGCATATACGGCGGGCGCGCCGGACTGAATCGACAATCGCAGGCGGCGATTAAGAGCCACGACGGCGAGCCATCTTCGCGCGCGCGAGTGTTTATGATTTAACGATCATGTTCGATTGAGGCCGGGGTGGCGAAATGGCATACGCAGAGGACTTAAAATCCTCTGGAGCGAAAGCTCCGTGCGGGTTCGACCCCCGCCCCCGGCAATTAAATCTATAATAAAATCAATATATTAAGTAATCTGAGCCAAAGTTGCCGGAATGAACAATGCGCGCTAAACCGCCAAATTGTGCGGGTTTTGTGCGGGTCGCCTCAGCAAAGGTCAATTTGGATAAGCTGACCATGGTGAACACAGTCACCACAGTCACCACAGTCACCAGAGTCACCGGAGAGGAGAGGTTTATGAAAAAACAGCAGCAGAGTAAATAGCTAATAGATGATTGCTATGAATGATTACGGAAAACATTGAAGTAAGGGAAGTGAGTAAACAGGGGGGCCAATGATTGCAGCGGAAGACGAACTGCTAAAGGCGAGCCGGTGGCGGTCGGTTTCGGAAATTCCAGACTTTCCCTTTAAGTCGTTCAGTGACGTCAAGCAGGCTCTTTCAGAAGGACGATGCTACATCAGCATTGACAGATCGAAGGCCCATCGTTTCGCGCCCTTGTTCAATGGTCCGGTTGCACGGGCACTAGATACTCTGCTGTCGAACGTGCCGATCCTGATTGCGATCGCATCGGTGATAGCCGCAGTTTCTTTTCGAGACGCTTGGCTGTTATTTGGTGTGCCTGCGGCCGTGCTCGGGTTCGTCGTCGGTAGCTCAGTCCACAACCTAGTACGGCAGATTTTAAACATCGCGCCACGCGACTCGGCCGTGCCGATCCCGCTCCGACTCGCAGCGAAAATCCTTTTAGCAGGAATGTCTTTCGGGAGCGTGATAGGACCCCTACTCTTCGGCGTCCTGCTGCTTACGGCCCATACTGCCGCCGCTTGGATTGTGGCGAGCTATTTGATTTCAGTTTATGCGCTTCGCGCTTTTCTTGCCCACGGTGTGCTCACGATCAATTCCGCCGCGGGGCGATCAGAGCCTTCTTTCCTGTTTGCGCTCTCTAACGGCCTCTGTGGTCTTCGCGACAAAAGCTCAGACAAGTTTATAGGCGTAAAGCCTTGGGAGGCGAAAAGCTGATTCTTCCATCCTGCTACTGGCGAACGAATGTAAAGTCCAAGTGATTTGAGCGTCGCCGTTTTACCTTTGATAGCTCATCCAAAATCAAATTCAAGGCATGAAATGAAGCCAGAGCTGACGATTCGCTGACACTCAGTCCTTCTCTGATTTCGTCGCCTGGATGCGCAAGATTCCGATATTCCTTAAGCGGGCGTGGGAGCAGCCGAATCGCTGGCCCAAAGAACTTGAGTTCTTCCGAGACAGCGATCATTTGTCCAAGCGTCCACCGCTGGATATCTTTTTGCTGGAAACCTCGCGCTGAGGTTGAGCTTAGGGCTTTGGTTTTGCGTCGAATCAGCATGCTCAGAATGACCGTCTCGACAATGCCGCCAATTAGAATCAAAACGCTTTTCCAGCAGCGAGCGTCGAGCGCCGCGCAGCATTCTTTCCAATCTCTTTCGGCTATCGCCCGAAGTCTGCTCGATGTGATGCAAGAGAAGTCTGCCGCTGGGCGCACGGTCGCTGCGCCGGCGCCTGCCGGCGACTGATTCTGCCGAGACCGCTTGAACTCACGGATCTTCAATTCTCCTTCTCCACGATTCCAAATGGGTGATCCCGCTTGGCCGCCCTGCATTTTCTCGATCACTTGCTCGTCACTAAGCGGTTCCCAATACCTCGGATCGTCGATGTTGGTGACTATTATAGGGTTGGGTACAAACTGCCCGGGTACCTTTATGACAGGTCGCAAAGTCTTCAGGTCCCACAGCGCGAGTTGCTCTTCGCATACTTGAATCGCGAGTCCTCCGGAAGAGTAAAACCAAAACTCCCCGATAGGAACGATGCTTGATAACGGGGCTTTCCACGACTTCTCATCATAGTCGCGGATTGCTTGATGGCTAAGTGATTTTCGGGCCTTCAGATTGAACCAGGTTTGCCTTCGCGGATCTTCTGTGAAGCCCTTCGCGGCGAGGACACCTGTCCGATACTTCTCTCGTTGATCCACCGTCTTAATCGTCATGAGCTCGATTCGGCGGGCATTCCGCGGCAACACCACCTAATCAGCCTATCCAGCAAAAGCTGCCTGTCAACAGATCGCAAGATCGTCAATCCACACCCGTCAAATTTCGGCCGGCGCTCGAGGCGAACGCGAAGACTGATGCGCCTTGGAGTCAACCACATGTCGGCATTGCAAAACGGCGGCTTGAGCCCCGAATCAATCGACGCGCCTCAGCCCGCAGTAGTTATCCACAGAGAAAAGAGTGTGCGGCGCAGTCCGATTTGGTAGGGTGTGGGAGTGAAACTCGTCAGTTTTCAGGTCACTAACTACAGGTCTATCAACGACAGCGGTACGATCCAAGTTGGTAAGATCACCACACTGGTCGGTCGGAACGAAAGCGGAAAGACGAATCTGCTATTGGCTTTGCAGAGTTTAAATCCCCCTGGGGGCCTCGCGAATCTGTCGCCGATCAAAGACTTTCCCCGCCATCGGCGTTTGTCAGAGTGCAGCGATACGACGGAGGCCGTAAAGACGACATGGGAACTCGATGGAAAGGAGCAATTGAAACTTGCAGCCATTTTTCCTCGAGCCCAAAGAGTCACCAAAGTCACGATCGGTCGACGATACAAGGCTGTGCGGTGGGTCAAATTTGAAGAGCTACCAGAGGTTCAAACTGGGACCTATCTGCGAAACGTTCGAAATATTAGAGCCGCGATCTTGTCCGCGGCGGCGTCGTTAGAAGCCGCTCCGAGGATGCAATGTGAGGACGTAGTCAAAAGGTTCGAGATCACCATTTCGAGAGAGGCGGACCCAATTACTTGGGCCACATCTGCCGGTCCAATGCTAGCTGAACTTCGAAAAAGCATCGCAGCCGCGGCCATAACGCTCCCCGTCAAAGAGGAAAAGTTGCTCAGCGAGCTCGAAGAGATGGCTGCAGGCATTTCGACTGACGAGCGGCAGTACGCTGAGGCTCGTAATTGGGCGGCCGGTCTCCTGCCAGTATTTATCTACGTCGACGAGTATCCCGATCTCGACGGACACCACGATATAGCAGGGTACCTGCTACGAAAGGCCAACAATCAGCTTTCCTCTGCAGACCAAAGTTTCGAAAAGCTCTGCAAAGTTGCTGACCTCAACCCAGCGCAACTAGAGGACCTTCTCTCGAAGAATGGTCATGAAGAGCGCAATCAGCTTGCCAATAGAGCGGGCGCTGTAATCACGAGCGAGATCCGCCGGTTGTGGAAGGATCGAGCGCTCAAAATTCGATTTAACCCGGATGCTCATCATCTCGATACTTTCATCTCAGATCCGAACGCTGTCTACGATGTGGAGGTCAACCTCGACGAGCGTAGCCGGGGGTTTAAGTGGTTTTTCTCGTTCTACATAACGTTTGCGGCCGACACAAAAGGCGGTTCATCAGAGAACGCCATCCTTCTCCTTGATGAGCCAGGTCTCTATCTCCACGCAAGTTCTCAGTACGATCTACTCAGGCACTTGGCTGTCGACTTCAAGAATCAGGTTCTATATACGACGCATTCGCCGTTCATGGTGCCAACCGACGACCTAGATTCGATACGCACAGTAAACATTGACCAGGATGCCGGAACAACCGTCACAAACGATCCAACCGGTGATTCTCGCACCCTGTTTCCGATACAAGCTGCTTTGGGATTCAACATAGCGCAGACGCTATTTATCGGTCCGGCGAACCTTGTCGTAGAGGGCGTCACCGACTATTGGATTTTGTCATCTCTATCGGAATACCTGCGGGGCGTTAATAGAACATCCCTTCCTATCGAGTTAGTAATTACCCCCGCTGGCGGCGCGCAGAAGATCACTTATATGGTGGCTCTCCTTACTTCCGAGCGACTCAATGTCATGGTCCTTCTTGATGACGAACGAGCTGCGCGAAGTTCCGCGGCAGAGTTGGTAAAGCAGAAATTGATACGAGGTGACAACGTCGTGTTCGTCACACAAGCCTTCGCCGGAACACCGCCGCCAGAGGCGGACATAGAGGACTTGCTGGATCCGGCGGTCTACGACCAACTCGTTCGCGAGTCGTATCTTAGCGAACTCGGCGGACGTTCAATTGACTTGAACTCGGCCGTCCCTCGGATAGTGCGACGATACGAAGAGGCGCTTAAAGTACTACAGATCGAGTTTCATAAAACCCGCCCAGCGCGCCTTCTACTGAATAAAATGGCGAAGGATCCGACGGTTGTTATGACGGCGATCACTATCGATCGCTTTGAGCGGTTGTTCCTCACGATTGGAGAGCAACTTAAGAAGCATTCCGCTCGCGAAGCGAAGCCTTTTCATTAGACTTGGGCCTGCACCCGAAAAGCCTCTGGGTTTACAGTTCAGTTCGGTTTGAACGGCCCTAGCCTAGCCGAGAGCGTACCTAACTCGACGCCGCTCAACTCGCTGAGCATCACGACTCGTCGTAGCTTCACACGGGCAAGGCCGCGATCGATCCATCGTTCGATAGTGCGCGGAGACACGTCGAGCTTCACTGCCGCTTCGGCAACTCCGCCCAACGCCCCGATAGCAAATCTCAACCAGTCGATTTCTGACGTTCGCTCCGCAACATTCGATTTCATGGCGTCCTTCCCCTGGTTTCGTTCGTTGGAAGGGTATTTAGCGCAATCGGTAAGACACGTCAAGACCACCTATGGAATGCTATGAGACTAGAATCTAGGCCTAGTTCCTAGGCTAGATTCTGGCCCTTGCTCCCGCGGCTTACGGGTGCGACGTTCTTGCCCTTTCAACCTGCAGTCGGCGGCCGTCCCGCTCGATGCTGTTGAGCAACGCAATAGCGCCGGCGGGATCGTCGACCGTCACAAAACCGAAATGGCGCGACTCGCCGGTTTCGCGATCGCAGACGACAATCGCGTCTCGAGGACCGAAGTCCGCAACTAGATCGTAAAGCTCGCGGTCGCTCATGCTGCCAATTTTTCGGACGAACAGTCGCGTTGCCATTCAATTCCCTCTACCTTCTCGGGCGCGAGATCAACTCGCGCCTAGTGATTTTCTCCGTTCGTTGCGGACAACCGGCGATTCGGCACACAAGCCCCGGAACCGCGTCCGGCTCGATCGTGCACGCTGAGCACACCTGCCGCGTGACCGTAATCCATCGGCGCCGATCCTTGCGGTTCAATAACTGCTCCAACGGCCCCAACGGCCGCGAATCCGGTCGCGCGAATATTTCGCCTTCGCGTCGTCGATCGCATCGAGCCGTTCTTGTTTGCCGAGTTCACCGCGCGCAACGTATGGTGCGGCTGGGG
Organism: uncultured Acidobacteriaceae bacterium; assembly: GCA_964407505.1. Lineage (GTDB taxonomy): Bacteria > Acidobacteriota > Terriglobia > Terriglobales > Acidobacteriaceae > Sulfotelmatobacter. The sequence continues at coordinate 5,469 of CAYOVU010000292.1, forward strand.
CGTACTTATCGAATGGGACGCGAGTAAATGAGTACTCAGTTCTACCTGCGCCGCGCAGGTAATTCAGCGCCTGCGTGATCGCGTCGACCATATCGTCGTGCGATGATTGGGGAAAAGATGTCATTTCGTCGACAAAGTCTGCCAGCCAAGGCGCCTCCGCCGGCAGGAAGACGCGGCCGCTCTCAATGAGCGGACTTGTCGCATGTGCGCGGCTGACTTTATCGCCTTGCGGCTTGACCGGCAGGATCGGTAGTCGGGTTTCGGCCTTGAGCGCCTGAATGAGTGACTGCCCTGATGCCGCATCCTCGATCAGCACGGCGTGAGGTTTCCAAATTTCGGCCAAGGCGATCGCCTGGCGCTTGAGTTCCGGAAATTCCCAGCGCGCGCGACTGACGTGCCTGACGTAGTACCCGTCGCGCGACTCGCCGACGATCGCGATCACGCTAAAATCGTTTGATTGTCCGGTTTTGAAAGCACAGTCGAGGCTAAAGATTGTGCGGTAACACTCGACGGGACCGGCGTACTCGCGCCACCACTCTTTTCGGAAGATTGCGCCCTGCTCGAGCGCAGGTCGCTGCTGGTACAAACTCGCCCACGCGGCCGTTCCAATCGCTTCACGGATTCGAGAGAGCGTCTCGAGCGGGAATTTCTCGGTCCACAGCGCATCGCCCTCGTTCCTCCACCCCTCATTCTGCTCGGCGAGCGCCGGCAAGCTGATCACCTTCCAACCCTCGCTAGCGTGTTCTCGCAGTAGCCAGCCGGCGAGATCGTCTTCGTGCCATCTAGTTTGAATCAGCACAATGGCGCCGCCAGGCTGTAATCGGGTGTAGGCTACATCTTGATACCAGGATTGAAGCGACCGTCGAATTGCAGCGCTATTCGCGTCTTCGCGGGACTTAATGGGATCGTCGATCAGGAGCAGGTCAGCACCTCGGCCCGTGATTGGTCCGCCGGCGCCGACCGCGTAGTAATTTCCGCCGGCCGTGAGTCCGAAACGATGAACCGCGTTCGAGTCGTCGACGACGCGGCAATCTGGGAAGATCGCACGGTGGAGATCATCGACCACAAAGCCCCGGACACGTCGGCCGAAGTCGTTGGCGAGTTCCGCACCGTAACTGCTAGCAATGATCGATTTGGCGGGATTGCGACCTAAATACCATGCCGGAAACAACTGGCTCGTCGTCATGCTCTTGCCGTGCCTGGGCGGGAGGCAGATGATCACGCGGTCAAGTTCGCCACGCTCCACGCGCTCGAGCCCCTGCACAAGTGTCCGAAGATGCGGCGGCAGTTCGAAAAGCGGGCACATCGCGGCCGCAAACGCCGCTAAGTCCTCGCGTGCGTGATCAAGCTGGTTTGTTCGCATCACCATCGGCCCGTGTCTTTCTTACTCTTTCAATTCGTTCGTAGACGGCATCAAAGGATCGTTCGCCGGGATTCTGCGGCAAGATCGAACTAGGACTTAATCCCAAGCTCTTCAAGGCGCTGAGTTGCGAGTCGGCTAAACGCCGAAAAACGTCCAACCCGCCGTAAAGGGAACCGTCCTCGTTAATCAACCCGCGATCCTTGATGGCTTGATAGGTTGCCTCGACGAGTAGTGTGAGGCGCGCGGCGGTCTGCAGCGCTGGCCTATACCGCGGATCGGATAGGGTAGGCGAAAGTCTCTCGATAACCCTCACAAGTCTCCGCGTTCTTTGATCGCGCTTACGCGCCGGCTTGCGGGGTTGAGCCTTTACAGGCGTGTTCTGACTTTCGGTTTCCATCGAGTCATCTATCCAAAAATCGTCGGGGCTGGGGACCTAAAGAGGACGAGTCCCGGATCCCCACGCGGTTTGCGCTCCGCGGTGCCCCGACAAGTTGCAGCCGAAGGGGCCTAGCGGATGGCGCCGCCGGGCTTTCGCGGAGTACGCGTCCGCGCTTCGGCAATTCTTATTCACTGGGCGACCGGAAAAAGTACGCGCATCGGTTTGACGAGCAATCCCGCCGGATCGCGAACCAGCTCGCCGTCGCTATCTTCGGGCTCGATGATGGTGCGAATCGGGGCGCCAGGTTTGTCGTTGAGCCGGCCCGGATTTGTCGGCGGGATCGGCGAAATTTTGGCGCCGTACGGATTCGTTTTCTCCTCTGAGAACAACGCGATCCCGCATAGGCCGCCTTTTCCATGTTTGTACTTGATCATCGCGACGGCCTTGGGATCGATCCCCATCGCGTGCGCGACTCTGATGTCGTGATCGTTCAGACTGCATTCTGTAGACATATTCCCCTCTTTCGCGTTTTTTGAAATTAAACCGCCGCGCGCATCGAGAATTTGGATCGCAAATCCGCCGACCTGTGTCATCGATACTCTCTCCCAACCATATGCCCTGGCCCCGACGTGCGAATGTGCTGTCGGCTCTCCACCCGCTCGGCTACTCGCTTAAGTTCTGCCACCTTCTCATCGCTCGGAAATCCCGCACGTGCAAGATAATCCGAAGGAAGTAAGCTGCCGGGCAGATCAACCAGCCACTTCGGGCGCTGACCGAGCGCCCATTCGCGCACGTCGTCGCGCGTGATCTTTTGGCGATTGGTCGTCACTGCGCGAAAGTCGACTGAGGTAGGCTCTTCACCAAGTTCCAGCATCGATCTAATTGCGACTCTCTCCGGACCGGACCAGCCATGAACCTCGAGCGAACTAAGCCAGGGCCGAAGGGCATCGGCGATGTTCCATGGTTTCAACGCACCGTCGCGCCGCTCGCGCGCGATCGCGTCGCGGAGCTCGGATTTGTATTCCGTGAGCAGAGCGTCGAGTCGCGCATAGTCGCGTCGCTTCACCGGCTGCTCTGCCCTTGAGGCGAGACTCTGTCGCGGTGGCGTAGCGATCATTTCGAAAGTCTGTTGCGGAATGTCCGCACGTTCACCGTCGTCGGTTCGCTTCCGACCGGCCTTGACGTGCTCGCGCGGATCCGATTCGACGTAGCTGTCGATCATCGTATCAAATTCGTGCTCGTCCATTTCCTATCCCCTCTCCCTTTCAGATCGTTTTCCACGGCGGCAAATTCGGAGACGCCGCGGCAAGTGCTGCCTGCTGAATGATTGGAACCCTGACTATCAGTCCCGCTTCGAATTGCGGCTCAATCGGAATCCCCGGATTGGCTAGAACAATGCCGCTAAAGAGTGTGGGATCTCCGTAGTAGTTCCACGCGATCGTATCCCAGCGCTCCCCAGCGACTGTTGTATGCGGAATGTACGGACCGATCAGAGTGAGATCCGGTCCCTCCGTGACGGGAGGAATCGGCGGCGTGTAATTAAACTCGACGTTAGTGCCGACGCTTTCGGTGGGGGTGTCCCAATCGCTAAGCGCGTCTACATCTACGACTTCCGAATCCCAATCTGCGCCCGAGCCGCCTCGTCTGACCGTTCTTATTGGCATCGCTTCCTCATCCCGACCCACCCCTCAGTCTAGTCGTGCGAGTTTCTCGATGGCCCGGCGCGGGATGACCTTACGGCGACCGATTTGGACCGCCGAAATCTGCGTCAAGTCGATCGCGAGTTTCAACCGCCTAATCGACACGCCCAGCCTTCGCGCCGCGGCTGGAATCGATACGAACAAAGCGGTCTCGTTGTGTTTGGTGTCCATTCACGCCGAATAGAACCACACGCGGGGCGTGCCTGTTTTTTTGGATGGTCACGCCGACAACCGCTTTGCAGCCGGGCGCACTTCGATCGGGCGGGCGCGGAATTCAATCACGCGCGTGGACGTGAACACGCTGTCAATAACCTTCGCGGTCTCCCTCAGAATCACGGTCGCAACCGCGGTAACCGAGACGCGGTGCAGGCGGAGAAGTTCGTTCAGCGCATCATTCGACCAGGCATAGAAAGCAACGTAGAACGCCGCTTGATTCGCTGTGGCGCCGACGTGTCGCCTCAGTTCAACTTCGCGCCTAGGAGCCAGGGTGAGCCGCAATGAGATCATTTTGTCAGCGTCGCCGCCGAAGTCCTTTTCGAGTTGGCAAGACTCACACACTGACGATCCGTCCCAGGCGGGCGTAACCCACGCGCCGTGTCGTGGCGAGCCGGCTGTACATGTCGGAAAGGCTAGGGCGCACCGCTCGCATCGGGGCCATCCCTCTGGGAGGTCGATCGCGCGATCAAGCTCGCAGTCGCGACACCAAATATGGACGCCCTCAGAGAGTCCCTTCCGCTTGCAGAACGCACACTCATTGCCGAGATACGCGGTCCGCCAGTTCGACCGGCGCCGCGGCCAAATGGCCCAGTAGAGATCGCCGACCAGGAGGTGGAGAAAGACGCCCCGCGGAATGACGCAATCACCGAGCGCCGTTGGGACAACTATCCCCGGTCTTGAACGCGAATACTCGGCGATCGAATCCAGTTCTACGCGGAGATCGTTGCGCGCATAGGCACGCGCCTGCGCTGTTATGTTTGTCGGACTCATTACTCTCCCTCTTTTTCCGGCCGCGAACGCGCCAACGTCGCGGCCGGGTTCATTTCTTACTTCTGCATCGCCGGGCTGTAGGGTGACGGCTGACTTACGCGGCCCTTGCGATCGACGCTGACAAGAAGCCCGTTCGGCCTCCGCACCGTGAATGAGTGGGCGAAATCGGGAATAACCAGGTCGCCTTCCTCGATTGCGCCGAACATGACATCGAGTTCCGCTTCGGACGGCCAATAGTACCTGGGCATCTTCATGAACCAGAAAATGTAGTTCTGGCGCTGGACAGCTTTACTCGGCACGCTGAAAGCGACCTCGCGCTCAACTATCTCGTCTTCTGGCGCCTGGCGCGCGCGCAGCAGTCCCGCAACTTCATCACGCTGACCCTTGATGCGCTCGAGTCCGCGATCCACGGCCGCCGGCTTGCCCTTCACCGCAATCGTTCCTGTCGTCGGTTTGAAGACAAAGTTTACCGACTCCTCGCGCTCAATTTTCTCCAACTCTTCAATCTGCATTGCCCATATCTCCCTTGATGGTCGTTACACTTTCGATTCTCAGGACGGCGTAAGTCTTTAGGCCGCCGTGTGCGTGGCCGATTTCCTTGAGCTTGAAATCCCCGTAGACCCGGCCTTTACGATTTCGACACCAGACACCCAGGCGCCGAGCACTCACCTGCTCCGGACGATCCTTGTCTGCGGCAACGCTGAGTAACGCGGCGTGGAAGTCAGGATTCGCGGCGGCCCGATGGATGAGCTCCGTTAGGGTGATTGCTGTCGCCGCCGCAGTCTTAAACCACTCGCCGAAGATCGCCAGCGTTGCGTCCCGCTCGGGATCGGCGTTGTCGATCGAATCGCGAGTTGCGCACGGATCCGGTAGCCCCGCCCAAACGAGCGCAGCGCGGATCTCGCGAGACCACTGCTCGAATCGTCCGAATGGTTTAAGACTTTGATCGGGTCGACCCTGTTTCTGATAGGCCTGTAAGATCGTCAATGCAGCCTGGACGAGTTCGACTCGATGCTCGCGGATGTGAGCTCGCAGATCCGGAATATTGAAGGTGCGCTGCTCTGGCTTTTCGCAGTCCGGTTCGATTCGGGCGATTATGACTCGTGACGGCATATCACCCGAAAATTCTAAATTGTTGCCGGTCAACAAAAACAGAACGTTCGTCGGGAGCTGCTCAGTCATGCGAGACAGTCCCAGGATCCGATCTTGGTAGAAGGGCTTCGTGAGAATCGTTGCGAGCGCTTCACTGGCAAGCGGCCGGACAATATTGTCCAGGTCGCAAATAAGATCGCCCGCGAGCAGAACGCTCACTAGCTTTTTGCGTAGCTCGTCGGGATCTACATTGACCGAGGTTGAGACCGTTTCATGCCCGGTCGCGACAATCGAGACAGAATCCGTGATCAGCGATTTACCGCTGCCTTGCGCGGGTGCGTCGATGGCATGTGCCGGCGCGGAAAAGAGTAGTCGACGCTGTAGCGATGTCAGGATGGCGCTGATTACCACTGAGAGCCCTTCCGGCGCGACGGGAAATTCGCAAAAGGGCGCTCTCAACGTTTCGACCGCGACGTCGACCGCAGCCTTTGATAGATCGGCGGGAGGTTTCCAAGCGATATCGGAATGCAGGAGCAAACCCGTCGCCTCATCGAAGCCAGGCTTGACGAGGACACTGCCATCGGGCCGGACTATAGGTGCGTTTACAACACCCACGAGCGTTGGCAGTTTCCAGAGGCCGGCGCGAGACAGGTAGATCGCGGCAACCTTTGCGGGACAGTCGATGTCGTTGTGCTTTGAATTCTGCCAGGCGATCGCGCGGCCGAAATCGTCTTGCAGCATCGGGACAGTGGCGTGGCGCAGGACGATGGCGTCGTCCGGCCGATGAATTTTCTTATCCTTGTCCGCTTCGGCCGAAGCGACGCGGACCAGTGAGCCCGAGTGCTGATATAGTCCCCACGACTCGTAGTCTCTCAGAATCGCTTGTTCGGCCTGGTCGACCACCCAAGGCAACTGACCCGAGTTCACGATGATTACGGGACGGCTCATCGGGACCTCGCTGCGATAAAGCGATCCAACCTGGCTGAGCTGTACCGAACCTTCCGCCCGAGCCGCACGACGAATGGTAGGCTGTTCGATCGACGGTACAGCCACGATCGAGTCACACCCAAGCGGCACGCAGCCTCATCTACAGTGAGGAGGTGATCATCAGGTGGCTCCCCGGCACCGGCGTCTTCGGAGTCTAGGTGCGCAGCGATCCGGGACTGGATAGCGGCGAGCCGGCATAGGACCGATCGGACGTCTTCCTTGGTCAGCAAAGGAGCGGCGCCTGTGGCTATGTCGTCGAGCGAAACCAACTATTTGCCCTTTCGCTCATCAAACCACCGCTGAACATCGGATTTGCGCCACGCGATTTTCGCTAGGCCAACCTTGATCGGAGCCGGAAATATTCCCGCCTGCACCCATCGCCAGAGCGTCGCCCGACTCGGCTTCCCGACCCGCTCGGCGACCTCTTTGAAGGTCAACATCGTCTCGGATGTTTCATCCGCGTTCATGATTTCACCATGCGGAATCCGGGGCGTGTCATAATCAGGAAATCGTTGAAGTGGTTCTCTCCGTGTGGAAAAATATTTTCTGCGCTGGATCGCTTAACCCGCTTCGAGCCTCGTTTACAAAAACCGTCGTAAAAGCTAAATCTTTTCAAGCACTTAGCGACGGGTTAACGTCGCACGATTTTTCTACCCTTGACGAATGCGTAGCGCTACGCATATAGTCAGCGTAATGGATACCAAAGACGCAGGCAAACGCGGCGGGGAGGCTCGAGCGCGGAGTCTTACGCCAAAGCAGCGTAGCGAGGCGGCACGCAAGGCCGCGCTGGCGAGATGGCAGCACCGCAAAAAGAAAGGGGAACAGCTATGAGCAAGCGAGGGACGGGCGGCATCTACCTGCGCGGTACTATCTGGTGGCTTCGCTATTCGCATCACGGCCGCGATATGCGCGAGAGTTCCGATAGCGAGTCAGAAACCGTCGCGCGGAAAGTGCTTAAAAACCGCATTCAGCAGACCGGACGGCGGGGCAAGTTTATCGGTCCCGCGGAGGAACGGCTCACATTCAAGGATCTCACCGAGATGATCGAGGCGGACTACGCGGTGAACGAGCGGCGCTCAGCGCGCCGGCTGAGCGGCAGTTTGAAAAATCTGCGGAGTTACTTCGCGCTCGATCGGGTCGTGGATATAAGCAGCGACCGCGTCCAGGCTTATGTGCGCCAACGGCGGGACGCCAAAGCTGCCAACGCTACAATTAATCGCGAGTTAGCCGCGCTGAAACGGGCGTTCAAGATCGCTGTCGATGCCGAACGGCTATCGCGCGCGCCGCATATCGCCATGCTCGAGGAGAACAACGCGCGTCAGGGCTTCCTCGAGCATGCGGACTTCTTGGCGCTCCGCCAGGCGCTACCCCCGTACCTGCGAGATCCGATCACGTTTCTCTATTTAAGCGGGTGGCGAGTTTCCGAGATGAAATCGCTCGAATGGCGCGACATCGAGGGATCGAGTATTCGGCTTCGTCCCGAAATCAGCAAAACCAACGAGAGTCGAGTACTTCCCCTGTCCGGCGAGCTCGCCGAAGTGATAGGGCGGGCTGAGCGTGACAGACGGTTGAATTGCCCATACGTCTTCCACCGAAACGGCGCCCAAATCCGCGACTTCCGCCATGCCTGGGCCGAAGCGTGTACGACCGCCAAGGTCGGAAAGGTCCTTGTGCATGACTTGCGGAGATGCGCGATCCGTTCATTGGTCCGCGCGGGCTTTCCCGACGTCGTCGCCATGAGACTTTCAGGTCATAAAACGCGCGCAGTGTTCGATCGGTACAACGTCACCAGCGATGCCGATCTAAAGACCGCGATCGAGAAGCGCGACGAGTACCTGTCCGCGCGGCCGAAGAAGCGAAAAGTCTCTAAGCTCAAGCCGTAAGTTCTTTTCGACCCGGGACCTCGCCGCTCTACGTGCCGCTTCCGCCACCTGCACAATTTCCGCACACAACCCGAAGAAGCCTTGCCAGTCAAGGCTTTTTTCGTGCGCAGAGGATTATCTATCCATTGTAAGCGCTGGCAGCGCGCGAGCTAACGCCTAGAAACGAAGCCATCCAACGGTCACGGCGACCTACACGATCCTACACGCGCAGTGAGGCTTCGAGGCCGCGACCGCTCCGCGATTCACCGATATATGGAAACGACGTTCGAAAAAGGCGGTTTGTTTACCGCCAATCGTCCCAACCTGGCCAATCGGCGCCCTCGACCTTGCCGTAAACCAAACAAAGCGCCAACACACCGAGTCCCAAGGCCAGTGGCGCGTATTCTTTCGCGTAATGCCTGAATCCTTTCGCGAATTTTTTGAACCGACGTTGAGCTTTTCCAATGCTGTTCGGTTTTACTGGTTGTCGCCTTTTGTGAGTGGACATTCAGCACCTCGACCGATTGAACATACTCTATGTGGATATACTCCGCCTAGTGTTCCAAGAGTGTGGTTTGTTCGTCGATTGCCGGTCTGATATGTAAACCTCTCGTTACAGATGGCTGACTGTTACAGATGCGGCACATTCATTCCCCGTGGCCAGGGCTACAGGCGCGAGGTTTACACCGGCCATAGCAATCGCATCTATTTCGGAAGACGCATCTCTGGTTCAACCGGAAACCGCTATGGAGTGAGGACCATTTGCGCAACTTGTGCGGTGAACTTCGACAGGAGTAAACGGAACGTTGCGCTTTTTTGGTTGGCGGTCGTCGGCGGATTCTTTCTATTGGGGGGCATCGGTTCGCTGACGGGGCCGCCCGACCATTCGCCTACAATCGACACGACGTCCACCACAACGTCTGCCTCAGTCTTAGAGATCCCGAGCCACCATCACTCAAAACCCCGCTCGCACAAGAAGGTGGTCCCGAAAGAGGAAAGCACACCCTAGACACGGCGTTCTTGTCAGGTGTGGTGACTCTGGTGACTGTGGTGACTCTCATCCTATACGACGAGAAAATCGAGATCGGAAATTGTGCGGGTTTTGTGCGGCTGCTCAGAGATACACACTAAAAACAGAGACACAACGCCGCAGTGAAAAGCCTTAGATTGACTGCACTTATATGCTGCTGGTTGCAGTCAGTCACGCTTGGGATAGGACTTAAAATCCTCTGGAGCGAAAGCTCCGTGCGGGTTCGACCCCCGCCCCCGGCACATCTTCAAACGGTAGGCGTCGATGGCAGGGGGAGGATGCTTCGATGGCATCGGCTGTTCGCAAAGTCAAAAAGGAAATTCCGGAGATGAAGAAAACCGGATTCTGTGTGTTGATGGCTGCCTGTGTACTACTTCTAGCTTCGTGCTCCGGATTGAATGAGTCGGCTCAGAACGTCAAATACTCGACCAAAAGTGAGGCTCCAAAAGATTGCAAGGAAATAGGCGAGGTCTCCGTCGGTTCATTCCTGCCGCATATGACCATGGAGTCTGTAAAGAACGAGATGAGAAACAAGACCGCCGCGATGGGAGGCAATTTTTTAGTCATCGATGAGATCAAAAGCGTTTCCAGTTCCACTCCGCCCATGGTCGGAGCCAATGGCCTCATGACGACTGGTGGATCTTCTTCCAGCGGCTACGCCGGCAGCGGCCGCGCATATCAGTGTCCGCAAAGCTGATCCGCAATTTGTCTGGCTTGCCCCGCAGACGTTCAAACATCGTCCTGGTTAGTCTTATCGCCGTGGTCGGTGTAGCCCTCGGCTATCTGCCAGCTTCGGCCCAACTTGCGCCGGCGGCTCACCAGAGTCTCCGGTTTGAGAAGCTTGTGGTACCTACTACCCTGGCGTGGTCGGTGCTTCCCCAATCAATCGACCC
>CAYOVU010000293.1:0-4939 GCA_964407505.1 uncultured Acidobacteriaceae bacterium
GCGCGCTTCATCGTAACGGTGCTCGCGGCGCAGGAACAAGCTGAGCACAACCTTGGCGTCGACGCTGTTTTCTCCGCTGCTGTCGCCCACCTCGCGCAGATATTGCAGCCCTTTTTCTTTGGTCCCGCTCAACCCCACCAGTGCCACCGCGGCTTTCACGCTCCAGGGCAGGCTGCCCAAAACGTAATTGTGCGTACCCACCACCAGCTTCGCATCTACGTAGTTCGGGTCAAGTTCCAGCACGCGTTCATGGTCCTTGCGCGCGCCCACTGCATTGCGCAGCGACGAGAACCACGCCCGCTCAACCAGCGCCGTATAGAGTGCGAACTGGGCACGAGTCACGCCGCGGGCGTAAAGCGCGTCCACGCTGTTTTGGCTGGCCTTGAGTTGCTCGTCTTCGTAGCTCTCGGCGCGCTCCACCAACTGTTTGATTTGCTCTTTCACCTTCGGATCGGCAGTGCGATGGGCTTGGCCGATGAAGCTGTCGTTCGAGTACTCGCCGGTATTCATCGCGCCCATGCGATAAAGCTCGCGCATCAGAACCACGCTCAGCAGGTGGTTCACCGCAGAGGGATCGTTCGGCCTCCGATCCAGCAACTTCTCGAACTCCGGGATCGCACGGTCGTAATCCATGTTGTAGAAGTGATCGTAAGCGGCATCCGCCAGCGAATCATTAGCAGGCGAAGCGGCGGTGATCGCCAGACTCTCGGGCATCGTGCGAGTTTGCCCCATCGCCACGGGAGACGCCAGGCAGAGCAAGACGAGACAAAACAGCACAGCATTCCCTGGCATGGGTCTGGAAGATTTCGGAATCAACTGCATCGCCATTCTTAAGTTTTGTCTCTTAAAAATTCGAGCCTAGGGTTTCAGTCTATCCGATGTCTACCGAAGCACGGGACGAACCAAAGACGTCATCGGGCGACACCCAACATTTTCCGAGTAGATTCAACACTTGACTCTATAATGCGCGCAGTTACCTACAGTCAACGCACCTCCGTAACCGGGCCATCTTTACCTGAGTTGACGAGTAATAATTGCGCGGAAAGCTGTATTGCGGGGTGCACGGAAGCTGCAAGTATTTGAGTTGAAAATACCTTACCGAGTGCAGGGCTTTGGCTGTCGGCTTGCGTTGCTGAAAACAGAATTCCCACCTTATGGCTGATGTTATTCAAGATGCGCAGCAGGAGTTTTGGCGGTCTCCGACCGTAGCCGAACCGGCGGCAGAGGTTCCACTCCTGAGCGCGCCGCCGGTCATGGCGGATGCCTGTTCCGAGTGTGGCGCTGAGTTCATGATCCAAGCCCATTTTTGCCATAGGTGCGGGGAAAGGCGACCTTTGCAGGCTGCGGCGCAGATTAGTTCTCCGGGAATCGCGGGGCTGTGGTCTCGGAGCCTAACATGGTTTGGCACCGCCGCAGATTCCGTCACTGCTGCGTGGCGCAAGATTTCCTTCCCCGACTGGCTACACTACCTCCATTTCCATGAGATTAAACGCTGGGTCGGTCTGCCGACGGCGGCGCTGGTCGCCTTCATGATCGGCATCGGTTGTGTGGCCGGGGCCTTGGGCGTGAGCTTCTTCTACAAAGCCTCCAACTTAGCCGAGTTCCAAGCGATCCAGATGTGGCGGATCGAATGGCTATTGGCTGCCACAGCGTCGTTTGTCGCCGGGATTCTGCTGAAAAAGCCGTCTGGCACGAGCCACGACTAAGACTGCCCCTGCTCTCCGCGTCATACTATCTGCCCCTATGCTCTGATCGGCCTCCATCTGTGTTTGCACTCGTCATCACAGCTTAGGATTCGCTGCCGGAACTCGCCCCTCGTCTCTGCTGGTTCATTCGATAAAGATGATGGACCGGCCCGGTTCCACGCCCCAATGGATGGCCAGCGGCAATCGCCGCAGTCACGTAGGTCTTGGCCAGCAGGGCAGCTTCTGCTATCCCTCGATCCAGCGCCAAGTGGCAAGCCATCGCCGTGGCGAATGCGCAACCCGTACCATGGATAGAATTCGAACGTTGCTTCTCGGCTCTAAAAACTTCCTGCTGCACACCATGTTTCGACGTGAAACTCAACAAGTCAATCGCTTTATCCAGATGCCCGCCGGTAATCACGATGGCCGTCGAACCCATCCCATGCAGCTTCTCCGCCGCCGCCCTCATTTCTTCCAGATCCCGAACCTTCAATCCAGTGAGCGCGGAGGCCTCATCCACATTCGGCGTAATGACATCGGCAAGTGGGAGGAGCTTCTCGACAAGCATCTTGGTTCCAGGCGCATCCAGCAATTCAGCACCAGAAGATGACCGCAGGATCGGGTCAAGAACTACGTTTGGCACTTTCGCCCTGCCTTGCTGGCCTAGGAACTCTGCCACTGCCTTGACCACTTTTGCCGTGCCCAGCATTCCGATGTGAACGGCTGCGACCGGCATGTCCGATGCAAGTTCTTGCAGGGTTTCGATCACCAAGCCGGGATCGACCGTCTCTACCCGTCGCACGCCAGCGGTCGACTGCACGGTCAGGGCTGTCACGCACGCAACCCCATAGCAGCCGTGGGCGGCGATGGTCTTAATATCGGCCGTCACCCCAGCCCCCGAGGACGGATCAAAACCGGCGATAGTTAAGACGACGGGCGGTCTCTCAGCCATAGTTTTCTCGACCTTACCATGAACCATGCCACATCCGAGCAGTCCCGGTCTGTGACAAAGAACGGCGTTTTGCGAACCCCCTTCAGAGCTACCATGACTACAACGATCCGCACGAAAGGACGATCTTACCCCAAAGAAACTGCCACTTTTTGAGGCAACCATCTACGCAACATACTAACAATAAATAACTTACCAATATATTCCTCGTAAATTATTGAATCAATTGATGATGAAAATACTTCTCAGTCTACATTGCGTTGAGTATTTACCATAGTATAAACAGTCAAGCTAATTGTTTTAAGCAAGATACCGTACATTACTCATCATTAACAATAAGTTACGTGAGATATCGATCACTGCCAGGTCACCATAGACCCTTCACTTTCGGGTTGACAAGCCTCCGCCCGGCCTCTAGCATTTACAGAACGTTAACCCAATTTCTGGCCAGGAAGACTTTTGAGATGCGAGGAGAACTGAATGCACAGACGTATCGCTCATGGACTGATGATCGCTTTGCTGGTCATCGGGCTGGGAGCTGCACAGGGTCCAAACAGCTCGGAGGCCAGATCAAGCCCTGGTAGCCTAGCTCAAAACACGCCCAAAACTCGAACGCAAACCGCCAAGAATGCCGCGTATCAAGTTGGGACAGCCTCTTGGTATGGCGAGGATTTTGTCGGAAAGCCAACCGCCAGCGGTGAAGATTACGACATGTACGACATGACTGCCGCGCACCCAACACTTCCTTTGGGAAGCTATGTACGGGTTACCAATCTGCGCAATGGACGGGCAGTCGTCGTCAAAGTAAATGATCGTGGTCCTGTAGTGCCAGGGCGCATTATCGACCTGTCGTTTGGCGCCGCTCGAGCCCTGCAGTTCGAGCATCGGGGCTTGCAGAAGGTGCGGCTCGATCTGGTAAAACCCCGGACCGAACACCGCCCGGTGTACCAGACCGTGGCCTATAACCACCCACTGGTGGAACTTCCGTAAAAAACCTATACTGTGAGGGATGCAGGCCATTTTGCCCAAGCGCATCCCTCACAATAACCCCCTAGAAAATGTTCCCGGCAACGCTCCTCGTGGAGACGATCTTTCTGGTAACGACCCGCGCGAGAAGTTGATTGTCGCTCTAGACGTCTCCACTGCCGCCGCCGCCCAAAAAATTGTCGCAGCCGTCGGAGACTCTGCGCTGACTTACAAAGTCGGCATGCAGCTTTATACCGCTGAAGGCCCGCAGATGGTGAAGGACCTCGTAGCTTCCTGCCGGCGGGTATTTCTCGACCTTAAATACCACGACATCCCAAACACGGTCGCTTCTGCAGTGCGCGAAGCTGCTCGGCTCGGCGTGAGCATGTTGACCGTGCACGCAAGTGGCAGTAGCAAAATGCTGCGCTCCGCGGTCGACGCTGCCCGCGCGGTGAATCCTTCCCTGCTGATTCTAGCCGTCACAGTTCTCACCAGCCTCGACCAGAGCGATTTAGAGCAAATCGGAGTTCAAGGGAGTGTCCAGGATGAAGTCTTCCGATTGTCGAGACTAGCCTTGGCGAGTGGATGTCAAGGAATCGTCACTTCAGCCCGTGAGTCCGCAAGGCTTCGCAGCGAACTGGGAGACGATTTCGCCATCGTGACTCCAGGCGTGCGCCCTGTCGGCAGCGATCACGCAGACCAGGCTCGCGTCGTTACCCCCGCAGAAGCAGTTGCCGCTGGAGCGAGCCACATTGTCGTTGGGCGTCCTATCACAGAAGCGGCTGATCCCGCTGCCGAAGCCCGGTCAATTCTGCAGCAAATCAGCTAAAGGGATTTGTGTAACAACCAACAAATTAAGCAGCCCTGTCGGGAACGCATTCCTTAACCGTACCCACCTTCTTCGCAAGGATCGCTGACAGACGTTCCGCCTGTTTGATCTCTGCATTGCGTTCCCGGCGAAGCTCTTGCAATCTTTGCTCGTAGAGCTGGGGTTCCAACCTCTGGTGAAGTCTCATGATGGTGGTGGATTTTATCATGGTCTTGGTCTTGCAGTTTGTCGCGCCGTTTTGTAGCTGCTGTTGCCGCTAGGTTGTCCAAGCCCAAGCATACCCCCCTGCCATTTTCATGTTTCTCAGACCGCGGGGAGGCTTGCGTTGGGCGGTTATCTCCTCGATCAAACCAAGCTTGAACAAATAGCACTCTTCGTGAACTGCGTGACCTCTTTCATCCGTTTTAGAACTTTCGAGGGAAACAGGTTTCGCGCAAACGCAACAGATCGGAAGTTGAAAGGCATGAGCGGAATACATTTTGCCCCTCCTCCGAAACATATTCGCACGTC
>CAYOVU010000294.1:0-5059 GCA_964407505.1 uncultured Acidobacteriaceae bacterium
TATTCGGTCTGCCGCGGGATCACGCGCAGCAACGCCAAAAATTTCTACTACGCGTTTCTCGTGCTCCCGAAGCGCAAGCGGGAGGCCTTGTGCGCCGTGTATGCCTTCATGCGCCGTTGCGATGACATTGCCGACGACGCCACGCTGAGCCTTGCGGAACGCCGCTACAAACTGGATGCGTGGCTGGCCGAGTTGCACGGAGCGCAGCAAGGCCACCCCAGCGACGATCCGATTCTGTTGGCGCTCACCGATGCGCAGCGCAGATATACCGTTCCCGCTGGATTGCTGGACGAACTGGCGATGGGGACCGCGATGGACGTGGAATCAGAAGCGGTGCCCGATGCCGCGACCCCGGCTCTGACGGTTCGTTACCAAACCTTCGAAGATCTGAAAGTCTATTGCTATCGCGTAGCATCAGTTGTGGGGCTGGTCTGCATCCACATCTTTGGATATCGCGATCCCGCGGCCGAGCCGCTGGCTGAGCAATGCGGACTCGCATTTCAACTAACGAACATCATTCGCGATGTGAAAGAAGACGCTGCCATGGGCCGCGTGTATTTGCCGGAAGAAGACCTCGCGAAGTTTGGACTCTCGGCCGCAGATTTGCTGAATGCGCCCGATGCGGCGCGCTTGCGGCCTCTGCTCGCGATGGAAGCCGATCGCGCCCGCGAGTTTTATCAGGCTGGCGAGCAGCTTATTCCCTATATCTCGGAAGATAGCCAGCCCGCGCTGTGGGTACTGGTCAATATTTATCGCCGGCTGCTGGAAAAAATCGCCGATCGCGAGTATGACGTGCTGAGCGCAAAGGTGAGCCTCACGGTCGGCGAAAAGCTGCGGATTCTAGGGAAAGGTTTCTGGCAGCGCCTCACTTGATGTTCGCTACTCTTGGGTTGAATCAGTCTGAAAAACAATCTTGTCATTGCGAACCGAAAACATTTTGTCATTCCGAATCGAGCCAAAGGCTCGGTGAGGAACCTGCTGTTTCTTTGAAGCGATGATACTGCCGCATTTCGCCCGAACCCGCGCATGATTCAGCCTCCCACTCAACCTACCGTAGCTATCGCCGGCGGCGGCCTCGCCGGACTGGCTGCCGCCTGCGCTCTCTCCGACATTGGTTTTCGCGTGACCCTGTTCGAACGGCGGCCTTATCTCGGAGGCCGCGCATCTTCCTACGAGCATCCCGGCACCGGCGAGGTGGTCGATAACTGCCAGCACGTATTGTTTCGAGTCTGTACCAACCTGGTTGAGTTTTACCGGCGCATCGGCGTGGAGGACAAAATCCGCTGGTACGAAGACATGACTTTCATCGAGCCGGGCGGTCGCGCCAGCGTGATGCATGCTTCACCGCTGCCTGCGCCGTTGCACACCATGCCTTCGTTTTTGCGGTTTCCTTTTCTCACTGGAAAAGACAAGCTGACGATCTCGCGTGCCATCGCCGCGCTCACCTTGCGCAAGCAAGCGGACACCGGACAGTCTTTTCATCAGTGGCTGTTGCGGCGCGGGCAAACGGCGAACGCAATCAATCGATTTTGGAAACCAATTCTTGTGAGCGCGCTGAGCGAGGATCTCGATCTGATTTCGATTTCCTACGCGGCACAAGTGGTGCGCGAGTCGATGAAGTCGCCCGCGGCGCGGCATATGGGCGTTCCGAGCATTCCGCTGACGGACCTTTACAATCGCGCTGGAGATTACATTCGCGCGCGCGGCGGCGAGATCCAGTTTCGCAATTCGATCGAGGCTTTTTCTCCCGAGCCGGGGCGGGTGCGGATTTCTGCAGGCGATGGCGAAGCGGATTTCGATTATCTCGTTCTAGCGCTGCCCTTCGACGGTCTTGCCCGCGTGCTGCCGCAAAGCGCCGAAACTGCTCCGTTACGTGAGAATCTGAGCCACTTTGAGTCCGCTCCGATCACCGGGATTCATCTCTGGTTTGACCGGCAAATCAGCGATCTCGATCACGCCGTCCTGCTCGACCGCACGATTCAATGGATGTTTCACAAGTCGCGCTTGCTCGATCCACGCGATCGGGGACAACAAAATCGGGAAGGGCACGACTTCAGTCGTGCCGATCAGCGGCCGAGAGAAAATGGGGCTTTAGCCCCTGAGGGCAGCTACATCGAACTCGTCGTCAGTGCCTCAAAGAACCTCATCGAAAAGTCGCGCTCCGAAATCGTCGACCTAGCCCTGAAAGAAGTCCGCGAATTTTTCCCGGCGGCGCGAACCGCGAATCTGGTGAAGTCCACGGTGATCAAGGAAGTGCACGCCACGTATTCTCCCCGTCCCGGCATTGACGCGTACCGTCCGCAGCAGATCACAGTGTGGCCGCGCGTGTTCCTCGCCGGCGACTGGACTGCCACCGGCTGGCCCGCAACCATGGAAGGCGCGGTGCGCAGCGGATATCTCGCCGCCGAGGCGCTGGCCAATGCCGCGGAAGGGAAGTCTCATCGATTTCTCGCTCCGGACCTGCCCGCAACGGGGTTGATGCGCATCTTCCATTAAAGATCGCTGCGCCTGCGAAAAGGAAGAACTAATTTGCCGTCTTCCCGCGCATACCCTCAAAAACTGGATCTTCTTTCAGCCGCTTCGGAAATTCTTTTTCATACCTCGCCAGCCCCGGGCACAAGAGGTGATGGCTTCGCGAGAAGCCGAACGATTTCATCTCACGCATCGCTTCGTCGGCGGTCCAACCCTCTTCCGCCATGCGATAGGCCGCGACCATCATTCCGGTGCGATCATCTCCCAGGCGGCAATGCATGAAGACTTTCTTACCTTTATTCTCATGGAGCACCTGCAAAAACTTCGCAAAAACTTCGTCATGCGGCCACGGACAGTGCCACGGGATCGCAACATACTTCATCCCCAGGTTCTCAACGATTTTCTCTTCAGTCTCGTCATGGGCGTGAGTATCGATGATCACGTTCATGCCTAGCCGTTTCAGCGCCTTGATTCCTG
Source organism: uncultured Acidobacteriaceae bacterium (assembly GCA_964407505.1). GTDB lineage: Bacteria > Acidobacteriota > Terriglobia > Terriglobales > Acidobacteriaceae > Sulfotelmatobacter. Next base: position 2,950 of record CAYOVU010000294.1, read on the forward strand.
TCGGGTTGAGCAGCCCTCCGCGGTAAAGTGTAGGCGTGACTTCACCGAAATTCGGCACACCTTTCTCCTGCAGCCTGTGGCCAATGGCGCGCACCGCCGGAGGCTGCGTCTCCTGCTTGGTTTGTGCCGCCATACCTCCCATTCCGGCAGTAATTCCGGAGAGCAACGTAATTGAGAGAATGCCTATGGCGCGAAAGCATCCAACGGTGCGAAACAGTAAAAAAGATGTCATGGGAAAAGTTCGAACGAAGGACTTCATTATCTAGAACTGTGGGTGCCCCGCTCCTGGTTTTCATTATCGCAGAGGCTGGGTATGATCAACGATCGGGTAAATCCATGTCGCAAACACATGCCGCTTTCCCGGAATGGGGCAGAGAAATAAGACTCCAGACTTCTGTGCTGTACCTGCGAGGCCGCAATTATCTTATGATGTCGAACTATGGTTCGGATGAAAAACCCTCTGTACACCGCCGCAGGCACGGCTTTTGCGGCGATTGCCTTCACCATGATTTTTGGCGCGCTTCCTGCACAGGCGCAGCGCGCGCCTTTGCCGCTCGGCAATATTAATCCGCGCACCGTCAAGCATCTGCAAGCTTGCCCAAACGCTTACTATCCGGGGATGGACTGCTTTAGTGGAATGGTGCAGGACTGCGCGAATGCAGCGGATATTGGCTTCAGCTATGGTGTTATTAATCCTAGAGGCGAAGTTAAAGGGACGATTGTTTTTCTTGAAGGCGGTGGCGGCACCAGCGCCTATCAGGACCCTAGCTATCCGGCAAAATATCTCGCGGATGGCTATCAACTCGTTTACGTAACCTGGGAGACAGATTGGGAAGCGACCAACGGTTCCTCTGGAACCAGCATCAGGGATGCCGCGTGCCGTCCCGCCACCTTTCTGAACTATATCTACGATAATCTCTATAGCCAGGGAGGCATGTGCGTGCAGGCTCTCAGCGCCGGCTCTGGGGCTGCAGCCTATTCGTTGGCATGGTATGGAAGTTCGAGTTATCTCGATAACGTCGAACTGCTCTCCGGACCGGTTTTCGGCAACATTGAACAAGGCTGCGTGGTTCCCCATGCGCCTACGGTGACCGTCTGCCCGACGGGACAGTTTGGCTGCAATGGCGAGCAGTGGCCGGACCCTCCCTACTATGTGAATGCCGACCCCGGCTTGGTGGGACACTGGTCGGGCCAGCCGAGTTGTAATGCCGGAAACATCACCGGCCAGGGAGCCAACGCCGCGTGGGAAGCCATGAGCATAGTTGACGGCAATAACGAACCTAGCTTCTTTTATCCGCAAACGTCTCTGGCAGGCTGGCTGTGCAGCAATGTCGATTCCGAGCAGAACAATTCCGCCGCGCAGGCCCAATTCTTCTTTCAGCAGTTCACCGGCTCCGGACAAACTGCCGCATACTCTGTAACGCGAATTGACCACTGCAACGGCCCTGAGGATGTCAGCACTGGCATAACTCCTCAGGGCCTGAACGGCTTCGACGCCGTCACCGAACACATGGTTTCGGCCTGCTTCAAGCGCCACTTCAGGCACACGCCGTAATCGCAGCACGCGCTACTGAACAACGTGCGCTGGAGTCGCTTGCTTTAGTGAATCCACCATTCCGTAGGGAGCACGGAGGGTATCCCCACCGCCAAAACCGACAATTTCTTGACTCTATAACGACCGGATTGCGGTAAAATGGTTCGTTGCTTAAACGTTCGCTCCCCCGCAATCATCAATCGAGCATTTTCAGGAGAATTATGACCCAGATCAAAGGAAGGTTTTTGTCCCTCTGCCCGCTAATCATCGCTGGGATCTCGGGCCAGTTGCTGTTTTCCGCGACTCCCGCTGCGGGGCAAAACATCGAGATCCGGATGAGCGAGACCAGTCGGCCTTTCTGTTCCGAAACCCAAAAGCTTTTGATCACGGTCGTCGACGAAAAGGGGAAGCATCTCGACCGCCAAGCGGTCGTTAAGCTACACGATAAGAAGCGCAACATCGATACTTGGGATACCACCGGAAGCGACTCCGACATTCTCTTCTGCCAGATCGATTTTGGTGACTACGAAATCGATGCCAGCGCCGTCGGGTACCTGGCGGAACATAAGGCCGTGC
>CAYOVU010000295.1:0-14118 GCA_964407505.1 uncultured Acidobacteriaceae bacterium
CTCCAGGACCTTGACGCGACCGTCTGCCATGACAATCCGATATTCAACCTTGGAAGGTACACCCTTTTCGAGCGAAGCCTCAAAGGCCGCATCCACTTTCGTGCGATCCTCTGGATGAATAAGTTTCACAAAGTCTGGACGCCTGGGGTGAAAATGGGAGGGGTCAGTCTCGAAGATTCGGTGTGTCTGCTCGGACCAGGTGATCTCAAGGCTTGGCAACTCGGTTTCCCAACTGCCCACTTTTGCCACAGCTTGAGCCTCGATCAAGCGGGCGCGTTCCGTCTCCAATTGCTTTGCGATCTTGTGCTGCTGCCGCTCGCTAGTTCGTAGCGCCTCCTCCGCCTGCTTGCGTTCCGTTATGTCCTGGACGATGGCCATGTGCCAAACCGGGTTGTCTCCCTTAGGCCACATCGCTACAACCGCAACCTCCGCCCAGCGGATTGAGCCATCCGGGCGGATGTACCTTTTTTCCGTTTCGTAGTGCCGCACTTTTCCTTCCGCAAGCTGCCACAGCCTATCGAGGTTCCCTGTCACGTCATCGGGGTGGGTGATGTCCTGGAACGTGAGACCCAACAACTCCTGCTCCGTCCGTCCGACAATTTCACAATATTTCGGATTTACTCCCAGAAACCGCCCCGTTGCGGTTTCATTCCAGCAGATACCAACTGGGGCACGGTCGTGAACAGCGCGGTAGCGGTCCTGGCTGGCCCGAAGGCGGGATTCGGCAAATTTCCGCTCGGTGAGGTCGTGAACGATCACCACGACGTAATCTCGATCGAGTTCCACCCATGTCATGCTGATTTCTACTGGAAAGGTGTACCCGTCTTTCCGCCGGTGCAGGCATTCCTTCACCACGGATCCGGTTTCCTTCAACTGCTCTACATCTTTTGCGACGGAAGACTTGGTGGCCGTAGGATTGATATCGGGAACCCGCAGGGACAGAAGTTCTTCGCGACTGTAACCCAGGTCTGAGCAGGCCTTCTCATTGACATCGAGGAACCGAAGCGTCTGCGGATCGACTACTTCAATGGCATCGTTGCTGTGATACACCAGGGTTCGAAACAATTTCAGCTCACGAATCGTAAGCTCGTTTTCCCTGACCCTGGAAAGCAGTTCCTCGCTGGTCTCGCGCAGCAGCTTCTCGGCCCGCTTCTGGTCCGTAACATCGTGCGCCGTGCCGCGCACAATTGGCTTCGCCACGCCCTCAGTTCGCAATGTGTTGTGATATTCCCAGATGCGGCGCTCGCCGGACCGCGTTGTCACGGTGAGCAAGCCGCGTGATTCGCCTTTGTGCCGGATCTCACTCAGGTAGGAGTCGAACTCAGAACGGAATTCCGGGGCAATCAGCTCGCGCATCGGAATTCTAAGCAGTTCTTCAACGCTGTAGCCGAGTACTCGCGCTGGAGCGGGGTTCACAGCCAGAAGGCGGCCTTCGAGATCGTGGATGCACAGCAAATCCTGGCTGTGTTCGACCAGATCCTGATACCAGTCTTCGTTTTCCTGGAGGGCCCGCCGGATGGGCTCGAGCTCAGCCAGACTTCCTTCGGCTGCGCGACCTTTCTCGGACCCAGGGTGCAAATTCATGGCTACTCCCTGCGAGGTTGGCAACATTCGAATGCGTGGATTCTACGCCCCGTATCGCTCGAAGCATGTTAAGCACGCTAAGCGGCCCCGCACATGACCAAAACTTCTAAGTGCGCGGAATTCTAGCAGAAGGGGATTCGATTATTCCAGTCACGATTTCATGGGTAGTGTCCTAGTTTCAAACTAGAACGCTATCATTTCATGATGAGTCTCTAAGAGCCTGCGTTTGACCCCCGGCTCGTTACGCGGCTAAACTCGCGGTTCAGAGAGGTTTTTTTATGAAAAGCATATGGTGGTTGCTCCTTCCTCTTTTTGTTGCATCGATCGCGGCAGTTTCTGCCGTTGCCGATGACGATCAGAGTCATCATCACCACGAGGACCTGACTGCCGCGCAACTCGGGACGGTCACCTTTCCCGTCTCCTGCTCCGCTGAGGTGCGGAAGCCATTCGAGCGCGGTGTTGCCCTGCTGCACTCTTTCTGGTATGAAGAGGCGGAAAAAGAATTCCAGCAGGTCGCTCTGGACGATCCCCGTTGCGCCATGGCGCACTGGGGTGTGGCCATGAGCCTGTGGCATCAACTCTGGGATCATCCCGACGCTAAAGTGATCGAGCGCGGTCTGGATGAAGCGCATGAGGCCGAAACCACTGACGGTCCCGCAACTCCGCGCGAGCGGGCTTACATTGCTGCGATTTCGGCCTTCTACAGCAATTCAAAAAAGCTTGACCATGCGGCTCGGGCCAAGGCCTACTCCGACTCCATGAAGAAAGTCTACGAGGCCTGCCCTGACGATCACGAAGCCGCAGTTTTCTACGCGCTCTCCCTGCTCGCCTCTGAACCACACAACGACGAGACTTTTGCCAACCGCAAGCAGGCCGCCGCGATCCTGGAGAAACTCTTCGCTGTCGAACCAGATCATCCCGGCGTCGCGCATTACCTCATTCATAGCTATGACAAGCCGCAGCTTGCACAACTCGGCCTGCCCGCCGCGCGTCGTTACGCTCAGATCGCGCCCGCGGCTCCACATGCCCTGCATATGCCTTCGCACATCTTTGCTCGCGTCGGTCTGTGGCAGGACGATATCAATTCAAATCTCGCTTCTATCGCCGCCACTCGAAAAACTGCAGCCATGCACATGGGCGGCGAAGGCCATCAATTCCACGCCATGGATTTTCTGCTCTACGCCTACTTGCAAAGCGGACGCGAAGCCGACGCCGCCAAGCTGATCGACGAAGTGAAAGCCATGCCGAAAATGAAGTCGATGTACGGCCCGGACTTCGACCCTGAAACCAACGCCCTCACAAAGTTCCCGGCGATCTACGATCTCGAACTCCGCCACTGGTCGGACGCGTCGGCTTTGCAGGTTGTGCCCGGCGCTCTCCGGGGTGATCAATCCATCACTTACTGGGCGCGAGCCATCGGCGCAGCCCGTAGCGGCGATCTTGCCCAAGCCCACGAAGATTTGCGGGAGATCGAGATCATCCGCAAAGAATTCGTAGCCGAAAAGAAAACCGAATACGCGGAAGGAGTGGGTGAAGACTATCACGAAGCCGAGGCCTGGATCTTGCACGCGGAAGGCGAAGACGATAAAGCCATCGCGATGCTCCGCACTCTCGCCGATAAAGCCGACAAGCTTGGCGAAGAGCCCGAAGGTATTCCGGCGCGGGAGCAACTCGCTGACATATTGCTGGAGGCGAAGCATCCGCAGCAAGCTCTGGCCGAATATCAGACCGACCTGAAACTCAATCCCAACCGCTTCAATGGTCTCTATGGTGCAGCCCGCGCCGCCGAAGCCGCCGGCAAACAAACCGACGCGAACGAATACTACGCTCTGCTGTTGAGAATCTGTGATGGATCAAATTCCACGAGGCCGGAGTTGAGCCGGGCGCGGGAATTGGTGGCGCAGAAGTAACGAGTACCTCGATCTGTCGTGAAAGAGTGAAATAGGGTAGGAACCCGAATTCAGAAGCGATCCGGCTCCAGCCGTGCGAGCGACGAGATATATTAGCCCGGACGTAAGTCCGGAGTTGTCACGCGTAAGAGAAACCGAGTCCCGCCAGGGCGGCACAACCCTCTACTCAATTCTTACGACTTAACTTCGAAAGAGCAGCTTCTTCATCATCAGCCCCGCCATCATCAACACCGCTCCCAGCAGCGCGTTCCACTCGCGATGTTTCAAATACAACTCCAAAGAAAACCGGGAAGCCTCGCTCTCGTTTGAACCCGCCGTAAGCTTCGGCAACATCCTCGGCACCTGCCGCGCATATTCCTCAAACTCCGGAAACTTCTGCCGCAAGAATGCCTCTTCGTCTTCAATCACTGGTAGATAAATCGCAAAGAACATAAGGATGAGCGCCACGCCGACCCACCAACTCCGCGCCGCGACGGCAAATCCCACCCCAATCAGCAGCGACCCCAGATAAAGCGGATTGCGTGTATATGCATAAGGTCCCGACGTGGCCAGTGTCTCATTTTTGCGCACATGTCCCGAAGCCAGCGCACGAATCAAGAGCCCAGGAATAATCACAATCGCGGCCAATGCCATCGAGCGACACGTCGGCCAAGCCAGCCAGAAATAAGCCACGGCAAACAGAAACCCCAGCGGCACCCGAATACGCCGCGCGATTTTTGACCACTGAGCCATTCGTCAGAAGAAGTAATTCAGCGATAAACCGTGGAAAAGCAGCCCTTCAGGAGCGCGTAAGCTTGAAAACCCTATGGGGCTTCAGCCTCTGATCTGTCTGCAATTTCTCAGCCGCCGCGACGACAGCTTCACTCCCAATCTCCAACAATCCTTCGTCCGGCGCACTCCGCCGTGCATGGTTGGTTAAACTGCTTGCACTCCGTAGCACAATACTCCGCGTTCCATACGGCCCGTTCCGCGCCGGATCCGTAGGCCCATAAATCGCCACCACCGGGACTCGTAACGCCGCCGCCAGATGCAGCGGACCGGTATCGCCGCCAATAAACATCCGTGCGCGCCGAGTCAACGCAATCAATTCAGTGATGGTGCAACTCATCGCCAACGCAGTGCCTCCGCTGGCACTCTCTGCCGCGCGAACCAATTGTTCTTCCCCCGGACCATAGTTGAGAATCGAACGCAGCCCCTGCGCCGCCAGTTTGCGAGCGACTTCACCATACCGTTCGGTAGGCCAGCGCTTCGCTCCCCATCCTGCTCCTGGGTTCAGAATGGCAAACTCGCGAATCCCGCTTTTCTCCAGGCGCTGCTCAATTCGGTGCTCAGCTTGGCTGTCCCGAGGGAGAATGCATCGAGAGTCTGCCGTGAAAGCTCTTCGCGGAAGAGGGATGCCCATCGACTGCAGAACGGTTTCAGCCAGCGAGAGATTCTGTTCGATGACATGCCGTCCTCGCGCCACCGCCTTCCGTGTATACCACAAGCTCGCCGGGGACTCTCGCGGGTCAGTCGGACCGTACACCGCGCGCGCTCCCGAATACCGCGCCAGCACCGCCGATCGCATTGCTCCCTGCAAATCCACCGCAACGTCGTAATTTGCGCCGCGAACATCGTTCCAAACTGTGGCGACACGCTGAGCAGTGGAAATCGAAAACAGCGATTTCCTCCACTGCTTTAAGTTCACCGTGTGGACTTCATCCACCAATGGCCGCGCTGAAGATCGCGAACCTCGCCTTGCGGTTCCCGGTGCGCACAGCAGTTCGGCCCAGCGTTCTTCAATTAGCCAGCCAATGAAGGCCTGTGGCAGCGCCTCGCGTAAGGCATGAACCGCGGGCAGCGTATGGAGCATGTCTCCCATAGCGCTGAGACGGACAATCAATACTCGTTTAATCTTGTCCGCTGGAATATCGAGCCGCGTCGACTCGAAACTCACGGCTTCCTCAGCGCCAGCCGTGCGCGAATAATTTCGCTGGTGGAGTGATCCTTCGGGTCGCCGACAATCGCGACTCGGCCTCCATATTCGGCGACCGTATCGCGCTCGGGAACAGACTCTTCCGTGTAGTCCGTGCCCTTCGCCTGAATATCCGGATGAATCTCGCGGATCAAAGCGCGCACATCGAGCTCGGTAAAAATAACTACTGCATCTACATCAGCGAGCGCGGCAATGATTTCGGCGCGCTCCTCCGCCGGCATCACGGGACGCCCCTCGCCCTTCAGGGTGTGCACTGATACGTCGGCATTGATGGCAACGATCAATTTTCCGCCCAGGGCCTTCGAGCCCTTCAGATAACGCACATGGCCTACATGCAGCAGATCAAAGTTGCCATTGGCCAAAACAATCTTCTGGCCTTCGCACCGCCACTGCTCCACCTGCTCGCGCAGTGCCTGGCGTCCGAGAATTTTTCCGTTGCCTGTTCCTGTTATTTCCAATTTTCGCTGTTTCCGATCAGTCGCACAATTCAGGTCAGTCAGTCAATGAGTTCGAGTCGCTGGCGGAGCCTGCTCGATGGCGCGCAACAATTCCTCTCGAGAAACCGTCGCGGTCCCGCGCTTCATTACCACAATTCCGCCCGCATAATTCGCCAGCTGCGCCGCCTCTTCGGTAGTGGCGCCTGCGGCCAATGCCGCACTGAACGCTGCAATTACGGTATCGCCGGCACCGGTGACATCGGTGACCTGGTCGGAGCCAAAGATGGGGATATCCACGGGTTGCCGCCCTGGCTCGAATGCCACCATGCCATCGCGCCCGCGCGTAATCAGAAGCGATTGCAGCTTCATCTTCTCGATAATTCGTTCGCCCGCCTGTGCCAACTTCTGCCAATCCTCGCCCACGCGAAATCCCAAAGCCGCTTCGACTTCTGGCTCATTCGGAGTAGCCGCCGTTGCTCCGGAATACTCCAGCAACCGGTACCGCGAGTCGAGAATTAATGGCACAAGCACAAGCTTTCGCCGTCCCGCCTGCCGCAAAGCATTCACGATTGCCGGAGTCGCCGACCCATAGCCGTAATCTGAAACCAGCAGCGCATCCGAGGCGCGCAGATATTCTCGCGTTGCCAGAAATAATTCACGAGTCAGGTGTCGATTCGGAGGATTCTCCGGCTCCCGGTCCACGCGCACCACCTGCTGCCGTGAATTGTGCGTCGTGCCCGCGAGAATGCGCGTTTTGGTAACCGTCGTATAAGTTTTATCTTTTAGCACGCCGCTAACCGGAATTCGCTTATGACGGAAAAACTTCACCAGCATTCGTCCCGGCTCATCATCACCAATAGCGCCCACCGGCAGCACGTTTACACCCAGATCAGCCAGATTGTTGACGGCATTCGCGCCTCCACCCGGCACCACTGTACGTTCGCGATGTTTCAGAATCAGTACCGGAGCCTCGCGCGAAACCCGCGAGATCTCTCCATATACGAATTCGTCGGCCACCAGATCCCCCAACACCGTGATAGTGACCTTGGGGAAGGCCTCGATGATCTTCCGCAGCCGTTCTGCGTCTTTCAAATGCATGGTCATCAGCTTTGCTGGCCCGTTGCCCTCTGGGGCATTTTCTCACGAACTCTGCGCCGCTCCTCGATCACGCGCAGCATGGTATCGACTGCGTTAGCAGCGTCGGCAAGCTCCATCTTCACGGGAATCACGGCGAGAGGCGCTAACGCGGTAAGATAACCGCCCAGATTCACCGCATCTTTTTCGGTGGTGATAAATCCGCCAGCCTCACTGCGCTGCCTCAGTTGAAGCAAATCACGGATGTCCTTTTCCGTATAAGCGTGATGGTCGCGAAAAAACGCTTGGGCCGCGGAATTGATTCCCGCTGCGCGCAGCTGCAGCAGAAAATTCTGCGGCCGCGCAATGCCGCAGAATACAAGCGGCCGAACCGGAATATTCAGTTCAGCCTTTTGCGACACAATTCCGCGGCGCAACCGCCATACGATTTTGTCTGCGAGTGGGAAGGCCTTTGGCGAAGCCCCGCTGGTAAGCACCACGGCATCGGCTCGCCACAAAGAGCGCAGCGGCTCGCGCAGCCTTCCTGAAGGCAGCAGTTGATCGCGCGCATCATCCGGCGTCACCAGCACAATATCGAAATCACGACCCAGCCTACGATGCTGAAAACCATCATCGAGCAAGTGAATCTGCGGACCGAACTTTACCTCCGCGAGTCGCCCAGCCTCATAGCGACTTTCTCCAACCACGACCGGCACGTTCAGTCGTCTCGCAATCAGCAAAGGCTCATCGCCGAAATCCCGCGGCAACCCTCCAGGATCTACTAACAGTGCGCCGCGAGTCTTGCGCCCATATCCGCGTGAAAGCACATCAAAGCGAACCCCCCGCGCCTTTAACAATTCTCCCAGCAGAATCACGAACGGAGTTTTTCCCGAGCCTCCGGTCGAAAGATTTCCAACGCTGATAACCGGCCCATGGAGCGAGCATGTGCGCAACACTTGATGATCGTAGAGCACATTACGCGCCCCCACGGCACCTCTATAAATCGCCGATAAGGGATTCACGTTCATCGCCTTGCCAGCAACTCCTCAAGCGCGGCCGCCGTCCGCGCAGTTGCACCAATCTGCGACTGTGTGGTCTCAGCAGCGCGCTTGCCTAAACCTCGTCGTTCCTCATCGTTCGCCAGCAACTCCAGAAACACCAGTGGCAGCTCCGCCGGACCGACAATCCGCACCGCGTTCCGGCTTTGAAACAAGTTCACAATGTCGCGAAAGTTTTCCGTGTGATTCCCCACGACCGTCGCTACGCCATGCTGTGCCGGCTCGATAATATTGTGTCCACCGCGCGGCACCAGGCTGCCGCCCACGAATGCGATATCTGCGAGGGCATACATGGCTGCTAATTCTCCAATCGTATCGAGCAGAAAAATCTTCCCTTGCAAAGCGCCGCCATTCCACGACGACCGCCTACAGAAGCTGATCGACATTTGTTCCAGCAACTCTGCCACGGCTGGAAACCGCTCCGGATGCCGCGGTGCAAGAATCATTACCGCCCGCGGATGCTGCACCAGCAAGTTCTCAAACGCTTTTAACAAAAGCGATTCTTCTCCGTCCACCGTGCTGCCGCACACCAGCACGGGCCCCGCCCCGCTCGCTGTGATCGACTTGCGTAAGTTTTCTACAATCGCAGGCGCAATCGGCAATGGAATGTCAAATTTCAAATTTCCTGTGACAAGCACGCGATCCGCTGGAGCGCCGATGCCCTCCAATCGCGTCGCATCTTCCTGCGCCTGTGCGAGGAAAAGATCAACGTTCACCAACACTCTTCGCAGCAATCCGCGAAATCGCCGGTAATTCGGCCACGAGCGGTCTGAGATACGGGCGTTCACTACCGCAATCCGCGCTCCGCTGGCGTGCGTTAATCGAATAAAGTTTGGCCAGAACTCGGTCTCCGCAATGACTACAACTTGCGGACGCAGCGCTCGCAAGTAAGCACGAATCGCGAATGCGAAGTCCATCGGAAAATAAAAGACGTGATCGTCACCGAATCGCTTCCGCGCGAGCGATTGACCGGTATCTGTGGTCGTTGAAATAAAGATTTTATGCTGCGGTAAGTGTCGCTGAAGTTCCTCCAACAAACCCGCGACCGCCAGCACCTCACCCACAGAAACCGCGTGAATCCAGATTGTCGACTCCTCCTCCGCTGGCAACCGAAGCCGCGAGGGCACTCGCCCTAGCCTTTCGCCAATCCCCTTGCGGTATTTGCCGTGGCACGCGATCTGGAATAGCCAGTAAGGCAGGGACAGCACCATCCCGGCGGCCAGGGCCGCGCTGTAGAGGGAGTTGTAGAGAGACGAGATCAAGTGCAGCCATTTTAAACAAAGATCCGACTGGACGATGGTTGCCCCCAAGTGCCTCGCAGCCTGTGTGTTTTAAGAGGTCAAGAGGCGGGTACAGAAACAGGCCAAAGACAACTGAGGAACCACTATAATCAGTACATGAAGTTGGCTGGGCAGGCGAAGCGCGCCGGTGTTTTTGCCGTGGTGATGTTGACTGCACTGTCTCTGACGGCCAAGGACTTCGTCAAGCCCCAATCGCAGCCCGCGAAGACCTATCCCGCGCACGACGATCACACTAACGAGAAAGTTGCGATCGCCGCCGATCCCTACGACACTCCCAGCAAAGCGAAAATATTTTCCGTGAAGTTTGAGGAGCACGGATTCCTTCCCATCTTCTTCATCGTCACCAACGACGGCTCGCAGCCCATCTCCATCGCCAACATGCAGGTCACGCTCACCACCGCCAACCGTGACAAGCTTACCCCGGCCGCGCCAGACGATATCTACCGCCGCATCACCAACCCCCGCACCAACACCAATGCCCCATTGCCTTTTCCTATCCCGCAGAAAAAGGTGAAGGGTACCATCACTCAGAAAGAACGCGACGAGATCGAGTCCTCGCAATTTGCCGCCAAAGCCGTCGAGCCCCACACTACGCAGTCGGGATTTTTCTTCTTCGACGTGGAGGGCACCGACGCGCCTCTCGCCGGCGCGCGCATCTACGTGGAAGGCGTCAACGATGCTAAAGGGACTGAGCTGATGTACTTTGAGATTGTGGTGGGTAAGTGACGGTCCTGAGGTCGGCGGCCGCTGAACTCTACGGGCTCTGAGTCGCGCCCGAATGCGCTTATCAAATAATAATCTCCCTAGAACTGACCTCTCGGACTGCCGCAGGTTTCGGATTTCGTAACGGCCACTCGCCCATCGGGAGTTTTGCGCGCCTTGATCACTCCCCCATCTCAGAGAACAATAACTGATTGACGGTCATCTAGTTGCTCGGCTGCTTTCTGTAGGGGCGTTCCACATTCGTAACGCATTACAGTCGTTGGAACGAGAATCCGGACCACCCTGCTATAAGGTTCCCACACTCTTCGTCTTCAATTTCGTTGCTGACAGGCCAAGTTCCAGCTGCCTAGCCGCCTTACTGGTTTACCTGATCAATCAACCATAGGAGAACCTCACATGAAGTCGCCTTTTTCCTTGAGATCCGTTGTGCTTATTTCCACACTTGCCATAACTTCCGTGGCGCAAACGGCAGTGAATGTTACGACCTACCACAACGATCTTTCCCGCACGGCACAAAATACAAGCGAAACCAAGCTGACGACCTCCAACGTCAATACCACCCAGTTCGGCAAAGTTTTCCGTCAGTTGGTCGACGGCAGGGTGTTTGCGCAGCCGTTGTTCGTTGCGGGGCTCACGATTAACGGCGCTAGTCACAACGTGATATTTGTGGCGACCATGAACGATTCCATTTACGCTTTTGATGCCAACAGCAACATTGGAACGAATTCAAGTCCGCTGTGGCACAAGAGCTACGGCACTCCTTTTGCCGCTGGTCCGGGGGTTAACGGAGGACCTACGACCTGCGGAGGGAACCTCGGTTACATCAACGGCATATTGGGTACGCCCGTGATCGATACTTCGGACAACATGTATTTTGTGGCGGCCTCCAGCGGAAATTTCTACGTGCACTCCATCAGTATCACCACCGGAAACGATAATGTATCCCCGGTCGCGATATCGGCCACAGGGTTTGTCCCACAGAACGAGATTCAGCGTGCAGGCCTGGCGTGGAACAACGGCCATCTCCTGATTCCTTTCGCGAATTTTTGCGAGCAAAGTACTGCAGGCCTCTTCGACAACCCAAACCCGGCAGCATACCCCGGACATGGTTTCTTATTCGACTTCACAACCTCGCCACTGGCTATGGCGCACAGCCTCGTGATGACGAATACGACGTCCTGCGCTTTTGGTGGGATCTGGCAGGGCGGTGGAGCTCCTTCGGTCGACACAAGCACAGGAAATTTCTTTGTCTCTACGGGCAATACGCAATCTTCATCCAATGTGGCCAACAACTGCGCTGCTTCGCCAAATGTGGAGAACACATTAGGGTCCGTAAATCCCGGCAGCTGGCCTGCTACCTTGACTGGATTTCCCCAAAGTTCGACGGCATACGATGTCGATCTGAGCAGCGGCTCTCCGATTATTCTTCCCGCCTCGGCCGGCAGCTCTGCGCATCCCTCGGTACTCGTTAGCGGCAGCAAGGATGGCTCGCTGTATCTCATCGACAGAAACGCATTAACCATCAACAACTCGGTAAGTACAACCGTTCCAGGAACTCATTTGGTCTTCGGAGGAGCGTGGTTCAACGGGGCCGCCTATTACGCCGTCGGCGGGGACTATCCTTTGAAGTATCCGATTAGTGATTTCGCGTTTGGCAGCGCGACAAGCAATACCTCCGTTTCCCTGCAAGGATCGGGGATACCATCTATTTCCGCGCAGTCGCCAACGGACACCACCAACGCTATTATTTGGTTTACGCAGTACAACCAGGCTTCTCATCCGAATAGCCATGCGGCTCTTTATGCATTGAATGCCTCAAGCCTGGCCGAGCTTTATGAAAGCGACTCTTCCGCCAACGCCCGGGACGATTTCGGAGAATACGTAAACTTCTCGACGCCCACCATTTCCGATGGTCTGGTTTACGCCGGCAACTCGAATGTGTTCGCTGGCCTAACCGGTAACAAGTGCCCTCAACCGCCCTGCACCTACTACTATGGGTCCGAGTCGGTTCAAGCTTATAGCGTGCTCCCAAGTCTTTCGCCACTGAGTGGCGCTGCCGTGGTGAATGGCAAAACGTTCACCACCGCGGGCCTCGCACCAGGGTCGATCGCTTCGATCTTTGGATCGGGTCTCGCCACGACGACTGCGACTGCTTCCACCAATCCACTGCCCCTGACCATGGACGGAACGACTGTCACGGTGAACGGACAAGCCGCTCCTCTTTTTTACATTAGCCCCACGCAAATCAATATCCAGATTCCTTTCGAGGCAATCGGACTGCTGCCGACAGGAACTATCGAGGTCGTGGTTTACAACAGTTCGACTGCCTTGGGATACGTAAATGCAACCGCGAGTCAGGCGAGTCCGGTTATTGACGCGCTCACCAATGCAAGCGGGACTACGAACTCTACGTCCGCCCCTTGTGTCCGGCCGTCGTGCACTTATGTCACGGCTTGGGGAATCGGACAAGGCTATTTGTATTCTCTGCCCAGCAACGGGATTCCGGTGCCTGTGCTGACTGACGCGTTGGCTCCTTCGTCCAGCCCTTTAGCTCAAACGACGTTTAGTTGTACGGCCAAGATTTCTACGATCGCCGAGACGCCATCATTCTGCGGCGGTGCGCCAGGATCGTATGCCGGATTGCAAGTCAACATTCCAGTGCCCTCAACCTCACAACTAGGTGCGGGGACCTATACTCTGACAGTTACGATCAATGGAGTTGCTGCGACGTACAACGTGACGCTCCAGTAGTGATTCCGGTCCTCCCCGCGTTGTCCACTGTAAGGGTGGGATGTCGAGATGCCCGCTGACCTTTGCCTTATAATCACGGAGTATGTCGACCTCCGCAGACACCGCTGTCGCCGCTCGCACGGCCTACGAGCCAGTCATTGGGCTCGAGGTGCACGTGCAGCTTCTGACGGCGTCGAAGATTTTCTGCTCTTGTTCTACGCAATTCGGTGCGGCGCCGAATACGAATGTTTGCCCGGTGTGCTTGGGAATGCCGGGAGCATTGCCCGTGCTGAACCGCAAGGCCGTCGAGTTCGCGGTGCTGGCGGCGATGGCGCTGAATTGCCGGGTCAATGAGACTTCGATCTTCGCGCGTAAGAATTATTTCTATCCCGACCTGCCCAAGGGCTACCAGATTTCGCAGTATGACAAGCCGCTGGCGGAATTTGGATTTATCGAGATTGGTGCAAGGGGGAAAGGCGCGGACAAGAGTATCCGCGCCACACGAATCGGAATTACCCGGGTGCATCTTGAGGAAGACGCTGGCAAGAGCTTGCACGAAGGGTTTGCCGACTCCGACGAAAAAACTGCCATCGACCTGAACCGCACCGGGGTGCCACTGATCGAGATCGTTAGCGAACCTGACATCGCCACGCCCGATGAGGCCTACGAATACCTGACGCGGCTGAAGGAGATCATCCTCTACACCGGGGTGAGCGATTGCAACATGGAGGAGGGATCGCTGCGCTGCGATGCCAACGTCAGCGTGCGTCCGCGCGGGCAGAAAGAGTTGGGCACGAAGACTGAAATCAAGAACGTGAATTCATTTCGCTTCATCCGCGAGGCGCTGGTCTACGAGATCGCGCGGCAGGTAGAAGTGATCGAAGGCGGCGGCAAGATCACGCAAGAGACGCGGCTCTACAACGCGCACGAAGGCCGGACTTACGGCATGCGCTCCAAAGAGCAGGCGCATGATTACCGTTATTTTCCCGAGCCTGATCTGCTGCCGCTGGTGGTGGACGAAAAGTGGAAGGCCGAGATTGTGAAGACTTTGCCCGAGTTGCCGGAGGCGCGGCGGGCACGGTTCGTGAAAGAGTTTGGGGTTACCGAGTATGACGCGCAGGTGTTGACGAATTCGAAGTCGCTGGCCGATCAGTTCGAGGCGGCGGCGAAGGCTGCGAAGAATCCAAAGCGCGTGGCAAACCTGGTACAAGGCGAACTGATGGGACGCTTAAAAGCGATGGGCGCGGAAATCGAGCAGTCTCCGATTTCGATGAAGGGCGTGGCGGCGTCGGCTGATCTGGTCGAGAGTGGAGCGATCTCCGGCAA
>CAYOVU010000296.1:0-8592 GCA_964407505.1 uncultured Acidobacteriaceae bacterium
TCGCACACGATCTGAGGAGCGAGATGCCAAAACAAGTCGAGCTCGTGAACTCCTTCGCCTTCCGCCACATCCCGAACCAACCAAAACTGAGAACGCAGATAGAAAATCGAGCGTCGATGAATCACCGGATCGGGCAAGCGAACGTACCCTGTGTGATGCCCTTCGAAGAAGGCACTCTCTTGTCCGGCTTTCCAGAAATCGGTGCAGACGCTAGGGAGATTCGTCCACGAAAACGGGCCTGTGGGCAACGCCTGACTCTGGGTATCGACCTGCAGGGTGTTGTGCGCCGCAGTCGATCGAAATCGCTCTCGCCGGGCTTCTCCGGCCAAATACGAAAATGTTCCGGGATCGGTCAGCCATTCTTGTCCGGCGATTGAGAGATGCACGCTTAGTGCGTCGGCATGGCCATGACCCGACTGTCCTTGTCCTTGTGGCCCGGCGTCGATCACCAGCTGTTCGCAAGCCTGGTGACAGCCCGCCATGACGTACACTCCACTTTCCACCCGGCCGATCGAGTAAACCTTACGCTCGGCTGCGGCCAGGTGATCGAAGGTTGCGGCCGCCCCTCGGCCGAGGAGCCAGAGAACCTCGGGGTTCAGACCTCCGGCGGCTCGCGCCCAATCGGACCGCTCGAACAGTACAGCCCCGGTGGCGAGAGGATCGAGCAAATGTTCCGGGAGATTTCGCCGGGGATCGAACACGCGTCCACCGTCGTCATCTCCGAAGCGGGGGACGACGCCGGCCTGGCTGATGCCCCAGAGAAACCCAAGCATTTTTTCAAGAACTCCATCAAATTCTCGGGGGATCGAGACTTCGTTTCTTTGTGCCAAAATCCGGGTGTGCAGGAACATATCAAGCGCGTAGACGTGATAGTAAGTGGACTGCTCAAAATACGCTCCGTCTGGGTGAACTTGACGCTGCGCTTCCCGGCAGATCATCGCCCATCCGCGCTCCCTCCAGTGCGGTGCTTCCGATATTTCTGGGCACAATGTACCGATGAAGTTGAGCGCCATGGCTTCGCCAAGCAGATGCGTGTTGGGCGAAAAATACGTGGATAGATAGGTTTCAATGTGCCGACCATGAAGGGCGAGCGCCCTGCAAAGATCCTGGCGAAAACCCTGCGGCATCGCCGCTGTTCCAGCCAGAAGATGCCAAACCCACAGCCAGGACAAGCTCCGGAACGCGACCTCCAAACTGCTGGTCCAATTGATCCCGATAGGGTAGGGATTGGCGCATCGCCAGTCGGACCACTCACGAAAGATTTCTTGGCCGAATCTTTGGTCCCCGGTAAGCCGATAGGCGATGGCTAGCGTCACCAGATGTTGTTGCCGATTGAGTTCCCAAGTGACCTTGGAATCGCCGACTTCCGCAAAATCCAAGTAGTGGATTTTGTACCAGGGCTTGCGCGGAGACACCTTCCCGTGTATGCGGTCGGTTTGCCAATCCATCTTCGGCCCATAAGGGATCTTTTCATATCCCAACAGGTCGAGTTCACCCCGGCAAATATTCTCGGCTTCCTGAATTTTCCTTTGGCATTCCTGTGGGCATCGCTTCCATAGCTCGGCCACGAGCAGGGGTACAGCGCTTTCATCGAAAAAGAAGCGAGCCTGATCGAGCGATCGCACCTCGACCAAAGGGGCGGTCCTAGACCCCAAGCGCAGCAAAAATGCCAAAGCGTCGGTCCGCTTGGTGATTTCCTGTCGGCCCCGGGTCGCAAGCTCGTCCACGCTGGAGTGCGCCAAGCGCTTCCAGAATGCATCACCGGTCACTTCGCGACCGCCACGATATTTTGGTTGGACACGGAAACTTAGGCATCTTGCGCGAATTGCGAATCCTTTGGGTAGTTCAATTGGGTTTCGATCGGTCTAGTCAAGTGGGCTCAGCGTTGACCCGACGCTGTTGCGCGTGTTGAGAACTGCACGCCCATTCATATTCTCCTGACCACCCAAACTTAACATTGTTGTTTGCCGATGGCGAAGCGGCGTCCCTCCGAAAATTTCCAAGACGCGAAGCCTCCGGTGATATGGAGTGCGAGCCGTGCTACTCTCGAACGTTATTTTCTCCCGGAGATGTGTTGAATGCCTCAGAGAATCAATACGTTGCTGCTCGGCCATGGGCTCCAACTTTGCATCTGGGACCGCGACATGCCCGTAGGTCGGTTAAAAGGCTCGAGGAGCTGCGAAAGGATCTGCTGGTAAGAAATAGAGAAATGAGGATTCTCTGGGTAAAGGCCGGCAAGCTGTTTCCCCTCAATGGAGGGGGGCGAATTCGTACCGTCAATATTCTTCGCCATTTGGCGCTGTGCCACGAAGTCACCGTTTTTTCCTATTATCAGGGCCGCCGCGATCCTCCCGGAGAGGAAGAATTAAATCGGCACTTCCCGGCCAGTATTTCGATCGCGATTCCTACTCCTGGGAGTGACAGTCCGCGTCTGCGACGATCGTTGCACTATCTTTCTATGGTTCACTTGCCGGCCCCGTATGCGGTTTCTCAGTTCAATTCGGAAGCCGTGAGGCGATCTTTGCGGGAACAGCTCCAAGACGGCCGCTTTGATATTGCCGTTTGTGATTTCCTGGCTGCGACTTTGAATTTTCCAACCAGGTTATCGATCCCAGCGGTCTTGTTTCAGCACAACGTCGAAGCGGCGCTCTGGAAACGTCAGGCGCTGACGACCGTAAATCCTTTCGCCCGACTGGTGTTCCAGCTCGAAGCTGCGAAAATGAGCAGATACGAACCCAGAGCGATGGCACAATTCGACCACGTCATCGCGGTTTCCGAAAACGATCGGCGCTTGATGAGCCAGATTCCAGACGAACGCATCAGCGTAGTGCCGACGGGAGTTGACCTCAAAACATTCGCGGGAAGGACGTCGTCTGCAGGAGATGATCCGGTCGTCGTTTTTACCGGCGCGATGGATTGGGAAGCGAACGTTGACGGAATCGAATATTTTTGTAGGGAGATCTGGCCGAAAATCCGGCATGAAATCCCTCGAGCCAAGTTGCAGATTGTGGGAAGGGAACCCGGCACAAGAATCAAAAACCTCCAGTCCCCCAGCGTCGAGGTTACCGGCACCGTACCGTCGATTCTTCCGTATTTGGAACAAGCGGCTACGATTATTGTGCCGCTGCGAATTGGCGGCGGCACGCGGTTGAAGATTTATGAATCAATGGCCATGGGGAAGGCGGTCGTTTCAACCAGCATTGGAGCCGAAGGACTGGATATTCATCCCGGGCGGGATATCGCTATTGCCGATGACCCCAGCGAGTTTGCACGCCGCGTGATCCTTTTCTTGCAAGACAAGTCGCTGCGACGGCAGTACGGCGCCGACGCCGCAAAGACGGCGTCTCAATACGATTGGAGCGTAATTGCTGGACGCTTTGAGCGGGTACTGATTGAAACGGCTGCAGCGCGCAAAGCGGGACCTGCAAGGCGAGAGACGGGTCTCCCGAAACCCTTTGCGCGCTAACCTAGCGTAGGTCAAATCGATACGAGGAAGCCCACAGTGACTGGACCTGGTCTCTCGGGTCCAGCCTCCGACCAAGCCCGGGCAACCTATGCCCGAGAATTGTTTTTTGGCAAGCTTGGAGAATGCTAATCTCCAATGGCACATGAAGACGCGAGAATTCCTGGAAGGTCTGTCATGCGTCAGTCTGCGAACGCTTGGGCTCGCTGTCCGGGATCGCTCGAAGGTGCGGCAGTACATTTCTTCCTGCCTGAAGAAGTACGATGAACTGACGGGAAACGGATTACCTTCCCGCGGGCCACTCACTCCTGACGCCGTTTCTATCATAAGCCTGCCGGCAGCCCATGCTGGCGGCGGCATGAGTTTCACCGAGCTCGTGATCTTGGCTCGCGTCACCCGGGTCCTGCAGCCCAAAGCCGTGTTTGAGATGGGTACCTACAACGGATTGACGACAGCTGTATTTCTGCTTAACTCAAATCCCGATGCGCAGATTGTAACGCTCGACTTGCCCCCAGGGTCTGTCGAGGATGAAAGCTACATTCGTAGCGATCAACAACTCGTAGTCAGCCGGCAGCTCGGATCGGTTCCCCAGGCCATGGGATTGCGGCCGTACACCCAGCTGCTCTGTGACTCCATGGTTTTTGACCCTTCCCCCTATAGCAATTCGGTGGAACTTGGGTTGGTCGACGCGGCACATGATCTGGCGCACGTGCGCAATGACACCATCAAAATGGCGAGCATGATCACTGACCAAGGAATGGTGTTTTGGCATGACTATGGCGGTAAAGGATCTCTCCTACCTTTAGCCAATTATCTCGACGGTCTGGGAAAACGCGCATTGCTGTATCGAATTCCCGACACCTCTTTGGCTTGGGCTTTCGGGCGCGAATTGAAAAAGGCCGTCGATGGATCCTCGCCGCATGTGTCTCGATCTGCAACGAATCAAGCCAAGGGAAGGGGCCGTAGTTGACCGTATCGGCACCGGACCTCCCCAAGAATCGAATGATCATACGCCCGAGTGAGAGAGTGTTATGAAGCTGCTGGAAGCGCTCCATCTCAGCAGGCAGCCCGTGACTGCGAACGCTGCGGACTTTCGAGTGGCGCTGGTCTGCGGGTTTCAGCCTATCCATTTGATCACGTTCCTCGCAGCGCACCTGAGGTTGCGTTTGCCAGAACGGCGTATCTCGATTGTGGCGGGATTGTTCGGCGACATCCTGGGTAGTCTCGAGCGGATCGACCCTTCCGACTTCCGGGCCGTCCTCATCCACCTCGAATGGCCCGACCTTGACGCGCGGTTGGGCGTGCGTCAGCTCGGAGTCTGGAGCATCGCGAGCGAGCAGGAGATTGCCAGTCGGGCCAGAAACTTTCTCGACATGCTTTCCAAGGCGCTTTCGGCAATTGCCGAGCGGTGCCGCGTGGTTTGCTCGTTGCCGACGCTGCCCTGGCCTCCTTTTGCGCATACACCCTTGTGGCAAGCAAGCGAGGCAGAACTGAGACTTCGCGAGGATATCACCCGGTTTGCGCTTGCCGTTGCTGCCAGCGGCGTTCAAATCTTGAGCCCCGGTGAGGTGGATCGGCGATCCGCTCCCCAGTCACGCCGCGACATCAAGGCCGAAATCTTCAGCGGCTTTCCCTACCAGATGGCCCACGCCGATATTCTCGCCGAATTGTCGGCCTGGGCGCTTGCTCCTCCTGCACCAAAGAAAGGCTTGATCACGGACTTGGATGAGACCCTCTGGAGCGGAATTCTGGGAGAGGTGGGCGTCGCTGGCATCACTTGGGATTTGGACCATAGTTCTCAAGTTCATGGACTCTATCAACAATTATTGCGCTCGCTCGGAGACGCCGGAGTTCTGATCAGCATAGCTTCCAAGAACGATCCTGAACTGGTCGGCCAGGCTCTCGCGAGGCCCGACTTGCTGATCGACCCAGGGCAAATATTTCCGGTGGAAGCGAACTGGGGAGCCAAGTCTCAGTCGATCCGCAGGATCCTGGAGGTCTGGAACATTGCGGCTGACGCAGTCGTCTTCGTCGATGACAACCCCATGGAGCTTGCGGAAGTCAAGCGCGCGCTTCCTCAAATTCATTGTATGCAATTCGCGGCCGCCGATCCTTCCGCAGTTCAGGCCAGTCTCTACGAGTTACGCAACCTGTTTGGGAAATCCCATATTTCCGACGAAGACTCCCTGCGCGCGGAAAGCATTCGGCACGCGGGCGAGCGGCTGCTCCGTGCAGAAGAGTCCGAGGCCCTTTCCAACGACGCGTTTTTAGAAGGCGCCGAAGGCGTTATCAGCGTGACGCGGGCCAAGCGGCCCTACGATCCGCGAGCTCTTGAACTGGTCAACAAAACCAATCAGTTCAATCTGAACGGGCGCCGGTGGGAGGACGCGGAGTGGAAACGTTACATCTCGCGATCCGATACGGACTATTTTCTTGTGTCCTACACTGACAAGTTTGGCCCCCTCGGAAAGATCGCGGTGCTCTGCGGAAGGAAGCAAGAGAGCTTATTCATTGTGGATATCTGGGTAATGAGCTGCCGGGCCTTTAGTCGCAAAATTGAACACTCGTGTTTGAAATATGTATTCGACAAACTCGCCGTCCAGGCCATCCGCTTTGAATTTTTGGCTACGGAGCGCAACGGCCCCCTGCAGGATTTTCTGAGATACTACCTTGATTCGCCGGACGGCCGGCTCGAAACACTGTCGCTAGAAATATTTGGGAAAAAATCTCCGAAGCTGTTTGCGGCCCTTGAGAAGTGAACGATGAATGACATTCGAACGCGGCTCACTCGTTGCTTCGCGGCTGTTTTTCCCGACCTGCCGGGAGACCAGATCGAAGCGGCGAGCATTCGAACCGTCAAGGGATGGGATTCGATCGCCCTAGTGACGCTGATCAGTTTGGTGGAAGAAGAATTTGCCTGCTCGATCGCTCTCGAACAGATTCCCAATCTCGAATCGTTCGAAAAATTCCACCAGTATCTGGCCGCGACCAGGGAGACTTGAGGACGCCATGTGGAGCGCGACGAATGTGCCCTGGCCGGAAGGGAAACGCTTCGCTTTTACGATCTTCGACGATCCTGATTCTCAGACCTTGAAGGCTTCCCAGGAAGTGTACAGTTTCTTGCGAGACCTTGGCCTGCGCACGACCAAAGGCGTTTGGCCCCTGGCTCCGGTGCGAAAACCGTCGGACCACGGTGTCACCTGCGGTGATGCGCACTACCTAGCATGGTGTAAGGAGTTACAGCATTCGGGCTTCGAGATCGGATTGCACGATGTGACCTCGCACACGTCGGTGCGCCAAGAAACACGCAGCGGGATTGACGAATTTGTGAAGCAGTTTGGAGCTTCACCGATAACCTTGGCCCAGCACTATTTCTCCGAAGAGGCGGTGTATTGGGGCGACCGCCGGGTCAGCGGGGCGGTGCGGCTGGCCTACAACCTGGTGACTCGGTTCCAGAACCAAGGGCGCTTCCGCGGCCATCGGGAAGACGATCCGTTGTTTTGGGGCGACCTATGCCGAGAACGGATTCGCTACGTGCGTAACTTCGTGTTCAGCGAAATCAATACACTGCGGGCTTGCTCATTTTTCCCCTACCACGATCCGGCACGGCCATTTGTAAATTATTGGTACTGCTCTACGGAAGGCGCCACCGCCAAATCGTTCGTGAAGACCCTGGGCGAGGCCAATCAGGATCGCTTGGAACAGGATGGCGGACTCTGCCTCATGTACGTCCATTTCGGGCACAACTTCTGGGAAGGCACCCAGCTGAATCGACGGTTCCGTGAATTGATGGAACGCCTGGCAAAAAAAAACGCGTGGTTCGCGCCGGTTTCCCGTGTTCTTGATTTCTTGCGCGAACGTAACGGAAATCATGTTATTACCGATTCGGAACGGACAGCTCTTGAGCGCCGATGGCTCCTGCATAAGCTCCGCTATGGCGGGAGTTGAGAGTTCATGCAATTGCGTATGGAGATTCGCACAGCACAACATGAGTTAGCCGCGCGCCGGTTCAACACCCGTTTGCGCCAAGCCAATGCCGAAGTCGATTTTTTCCTTCCGGAAAAGATCACAGTCGACGATGGCGCCAATTTTTCGCTGGTTACAAAGCGCTACTATCTCGTACTCGAGGGCGAGGAGGTTCGTGCCAGCGCCTATCTGCAAGGCCAGCCGGTATGGGTAGGCGGAACAGTTCAGCCCGTATGGAATGTTCAGTCCTTCCTTTCGGAAGGCATCGTGAATCCAAGCTACGCCCCGGTAGCCGTTTTCATGATTAAGGAACTGCTCAAGCGTAACTGTTTGATCTATGCGGTTGGAATGGGCAGCGAAAGCAGGCCCTTTCCTCGGCTGTTAAAGGCACTCCGCTGGGATATCTCCGCGGTCCCCTTTTTCTTTCGCGTGCGACGAGCGTCGAGATTCCTGCACAATCTGCAGTTTCTTCGAGGCCATTTTCTGTCGAGCGTCCTTGCCGACCTCCTGGCCTATACGGGAATCGGCCCGCTGTTGATTCATGCCAGCCAAGCGATCAAACGCAAACGACTGAGGCCTGGAGCAAGCTACGATCAAGTGGCCCGTTTCGACCGCGGGGTCGACGGAGTTTGGGAAAAGGCAAAGAGCGGCCTGTCGTTCTCGATCGAGAGTACATCGGAGACACTGAACGCCCTGCTTCCCTCCACCGTCGAACGTATGTTTCGCATCCGCGTGGCATCGGAAGGGCTGGTGATCGGTTGGGGGATTTTAATGATTTCAAACTATCGTTTGCACCATCACTTTGGCGATATGCGGGTCGGCACGATCGTCAGTGCCTTGTCCTGCCCGGGAAAAGAAGCCTCCGTGGTCGCCTCCGCCCTAGCTGTTCTTGCCGAACACGGGGTTGATCTCACGATCACCAACGAAATGCAAGAAACCTGGCAGAAGGCGTTTGAAAGCTGCGGGTTTTTCCGAGGTCCATCGAACTATCTTCTGGGCTTGTCTCCCGCGCTGGCCGCGGCGATTCCAATCCAGCGCGACCGCGGGAGGGTGCATGTCAATCGCGCCGACGGCGACGGCATCTGCAACCTGTGAGCGCGGCGTTACTGGCAGACCAGAGACTTGGTGACCGGCAGGCCAAAATCGTCTACCACCACCGGGAC
>CAYOVU010000297.1:0-17164 GCA_964407505.1 uncultured Acidobacteriaceae bacterium
CTCAAAATCTCTCGCAGCTCCGCCTGGTTATACTGCTGCTCCGGATTCGGACTCCAATCCGCGATTTCTCGCGGAAGCGAATCGTCTTCCGTCTTGATGTCTTCGTCCAGCGAGACCGTGCGCTCAGGCTTCCTGCGGCGCAACTTCATCAACGCTTCGTTGACGGCGATTCGAACCAGCCAGGTATAAAACTTCGACTGCTCCTGGAATTTCGCCAGGTTGCCGTACGCCTTCAGAAACGCTTCCTGCACCACATCTTCCGCATCCTCGCGGTTTTGCGTGATGTGTTGCGCGATCCGGAAAACGTTGCGGTCATAGCGGCGAACCAACTCTTCAAAAGCCGAGTCGTCGCCTTGCTTGGCTGCCCGAACCAGTGTCAGCTCATCACTGACAGGCCCCTCTAGTTTGTTTTGGATGGCTTCCATTCTCTCGGCGATGCAGTATTTTGCGGAACAACCGCGACACTGAAGTGCAAGCTGTTATTCTACTTGGTAACCATCAAGTTTGCCCAACCGCTTTCCATTTCGCTCGCGGCAGGATTTGAGATAGAGTCGAGGCTGAGGATGGTAACGCGGTCGAACACGTCCTGAAGTACTCTGGGACGCTCCCACAAGTGCCGTATAATCAGCAGTTAGGGGCGTTGTTTGTACGGGCAGTAACTGGCAAGGATTCGCGCCGATAAGTTTCGAGCAATCTTTCAAAGAGATCGATACTCTTCCAATCATGGCGGAACAGAACGCAGAACGCAACCACGAGCAGCCGGATGAAATTCGTCCGATGATTGAACGTGCCGTCGCGGAAGCCTTACGGCAGCAGCTTCCACAGCTGCAGGCGCAGGTTGTGCAGCGCGTGCTTGAGGCGTTGCCGATTCAAGAAAGCGAGGCTGCGGCTCCTCGGGAAACTTCGAGTGCTCTGGTTCAAGCTGTTGCCAGCATTCATTCGGGCTCGACCCAAAAAGAAATCCTGCGCGCACTGCTGCAGGCGGGCAGTGCACATTGCTCACGAATCGCGTTGTTTGTCGTGAAGGCGGGAGTTGCTTCGGGCTGGCAGTCCCGCGGATTCGGCGACGACGAAAGCACTTCGAATTTCACGCTCGACCTGAACTCCGGTCCCGCCGCGCACGCCTACCAGAACAGAGTGGCAACACCCGGCAACGTCGCTGAGATGGACGCTCGATTCGTGGAGCAGTTCGGCAGTCCAGCCAACGAACAAGTTTTGATTTTGCCGCTCACGCTGAAAGATAAAGTAGCGGCGCTCATCTACGCCGACGGCGGCGACAGCAATAGGCTGGACTCCGCTGCTTTGGAATTGCTGGTCATTGCAACCAGCGCGTGGTTGGAAGTAACTTCGCTGCGCAAGCAGGCAGCAGCCAAGCCGGATCGAGAAGCGGCACCTGGTGTGGAACGGCCTGCTCCTCCTTCATCGGTTCAGACGGTCTCATCATTTTCGGATCCATTCGCCTCGCACGCGCCCAAGCACGTACCCGCAAGCCCCGAACCTCAGCCACAACCAGCCGAGGTCGTAGAGGTAGATGCTCCGGTACATGCGGCCGCCGCTGCAGCCACCGATCCATGGGCAGGACTCTCGGCGGAAGACGCGGACGTGCATCGCAAGGCGCAACGGTTCGCGCGTCTGCTGGTGGATGAAATCAAGCTCTACAACCAAGCCAAAGTTGCCGAAGGGCGGCGCAATAAAGACTTGTACGATCGTTTGAAGGAAGACATCGACAAGAGTCGCGGCACGTTTCAGAAGCGCTACGGAAGCACCGTAGCCGCCAGCGCGGATTACTTCCAGCACGAACTGTTGCGCAGTCTGGCCGAAGATGACGTTGCCGTCATGGGCGCAAATTTCCGCCACTAGAAAGTGGCGAGTTTTCTGCAGTAGCGTCTGCGATAAAACGCGAAAAGTACAAAGTGGTTCGATCAGTTTCCAGGTGGTGGGTACTCGCAGCTGCAATTCTTTGCGGCGCCTTTGGCGCTACGCTGCCATCGGCAGAGGCTGCGCCCAGCTCCTCGTTCTGCTCCACTCAAAATCAAGCCGATTCTCCTGCCAGTCCCGACCGAAGTTCCGCGAACTCAGCAAAATCCGGGGCTGCAAAATATAAAACCAGCACCAAAACTTCTCTCAAGAAACCTGCTGCAACCACCAAGCCTCGCTCGACCAGCGCTCGCAAGTCGCACACGATTTCCCCGCGAGTGCGGCGCATGCGGCAGGCCTTTGTAGCCTCGGCAAGCCTGCGTCCCATGGCGCAACAGCTTCTGCAGGATCGCTCGCTGCCGGCCTATGCGGGAGTTCAGGCCTACGCGCGAGCGCACTCAAAAGAAGATGCGGGAGCGCTCGCATGGTTGGTACTGGGCTATGCACATGTGCTTGATCGAGATTATGCAAAGGCAATCGATCCCCTGAACCGCGCCAAGGTTCACGCCGGGGACCTAGGCGATTATACCGACTACTATCTCGGCACTTCGTACCTGCAGACTGGACACAATGCGGAAGCCCTCGCAACCCTGGCCGACTTCGCCAAAGCGCATCCAGATTCCCTGTTGGTGCGCGACGCACGCGTGAGCTATGCCGACGCGCTTCTGCTCGAGAGGCAAGCGGCGGAAGCCGTCACGTTATTGGAACAAATTCGTGTGCCCGCGCGGTCTGATGTGGAATTTGCGCTGGGACGCGCTTACGCAGCGGCAGGCCAGAACGCGAAAGCCGCCGAAACGTTTTCGAATATTTATTTCACGATGCCAACTGCCACCGAAGCGGACGCGGCATACTCCGAGTTGAAAAAGCTCGCATCCGTACCTCCGCCCACCCTCACTCAGCACAAGACCCGGGCGGACGCCTTGATGAGCCGTCACCGCTATGCTGAAGCGGCCGACGAATATCGCAGCCTGGTCAATCAGGCCGGCTCGAATGGAAGCGATCTGCCTGTTCTGCAACTGGCTCTGGCGGACGCACTCCATCGCAGCGGAAAAAACCGTGATGCCAAACTTGTCCTCGCCTTGTTGGGCAATTCCACCGGCGAAGTCAACGCGCAGCGCCTCTATCTGGTCGGTCAGATTGCCTTCGCCTCCAGCGACAACGACACCTTCTACCGCTCAGTCGATGAGCTGCGGCACGCAGCGCCCACCAGTCCATGGCTTGAACAGGCGCTGCTCTCCGCCGCCAACCTGCATCTTGTGCATCACGAATATGATCAGGCGCTCGACGCATTCCGCGAAGCTCAGCAACGTTTTCCGACCGGGCCCCGCGCTTCCTACGTCCACTGGAAAGCGGCCTGGCTCACCCTCCGGTCCGGTCGCAACGACGATGCCAAGAAGGCATTCGAAGAGCAGATCGCCGTCTATCCGTCCGGCCCAGAAACACCGGCGGCTCTGTATTGGCGCGCCCGTCTGGCTGAGGAAGACAATCAACCCATCATGGCGCGGGCGTTTTATCAAAAACTTTCCGACCGTTACCGCAACTTTTATTATGCAGAGTTGGCACGGCAAAGGCTGAAAAGTCTGCCGGCGACGACAGATACAACGACACAATATGCTTTGCTCGATCGCGTGCCGCCCCTCGACAGCAACATCAAGATAACGGACTCCGAACCGCCTTCGGATGAGTTGCACGTGCAAAAAGCCGAACTGTTGGGCAATGGAGGCTTGGTCGATTTCGCGGTGCGCGAGCTGCAAGCTGCCACTGCGGCTGATGGCGGTAGCTGGGGTCCGGCGGAAACGGCGCAGTTATATCTCGAAACCGGCCACTACAACCAGGCCATCGAATTCATGAAGCACTCCGCTCCCAATTATTTCGCGCTCGATATACCCGACATGCCGCGAAAATATTGGGAGGCCCTTTTTCCGAAAGCTTATTGGAGCGATCTGAAACGTTCTTCGGCGGTCAATGGATTGGATCCCTACCTCGTCGCATCGTTAATCCGCCAGGAATCGGAATTCAATCCCAACGCAGTTTCCCGCGCCAACGCCGTCGGCTTGATGCAGTTGCTGCCGAAGACCGGCAAGGCCGTTGCCAAAGAAGTAAAGATGAAGCGCTACAACCCCAGCCAGTTGTACACTCCGGCGGTGAACATGCAACTGGGCACTCGCTACTTCAAGGGTATGGTCGACAAGTTCGGCGG
The DNA here is from genome assembly GCA_964407505.1 of uncultured Acidobacteriaceae bacterium. GTDB lineage: Bacteria > Acidobacteriota > Terriglobia > Terriglobales > Acidobacteriaceae > Sulfotelmatobacter. Next base: position 4,118 of record CAYOVU010000297.1, read on the forward strand.
ATCATTCGAATACGCCCTCGCCGCCTACAACGCCGGTTCGGAGCGCGTCGATGAATGGCTATGCCAGGGCAAGTATCGAGACCCGCAAGAGTTCGTCGAATCGATTCCCTTCACCGAGACCCGAGAATACGTGCAAGCCATCATGCGGAACGCCAGCGTATATAAGCAGCTGTACGGGACGCCGTGACGCTAGGCCCGGCATACCAACCTAAGTTAGAACGCCGCTGATTCTTGGGGCTGCCTCATATGTGCTCACTTAAGACGCACTTGTTCCGAGCCGTCAGACTTCCAAGAAGCTGACTTCTGGCCCACTTCCTGGAAGTTATCCCACAGTTCGGGATTTGTATGGTCAACTTAGCGCCAAGTGAAACCTCCTTCCCACCGTGATCGACGTCCGAACACCTTCTCCCCAGGAGAGCCGGCAGTTTGGGGAAGAGCGAGAAATCTTTTTTGCCGGAGCGGCCATAGAACACCCGCGACATTCCTCCCAACAACCAGTGGATAGTCCAGCTATCCGAAAAGATAGTCGCAAACCTCCAATTCTGTGGATATCGCCGCGACACCTCCTCTCTTCCTTACCCAAGTGATTGCTAATTCATTGATTTGCCTTCGATCAACCAACCGGCCGCGACTAGGCCGTATGGCACATTGATTGCAGCATGGCAGTTCGTTGCTCTAAGCGGAGCCAGCCCAGCGGAATCCGGGAAAATTCAATTACTGCTTCGCGCCTAAGTGAAATTTGAATCAGGCGGCTCCGCAGGAGAACCTTGGCGTACTAGCAGGGATCCGAAATTGCCCTCTGGCACGAGGGATTCGGCGCGCCCAAGACGAAATGCCAACTGGCAGGAGGGAATATGCCACAACCTGAGAAGAACAAATCCCGCGAAATTCCACCAAAGTACACCAGACTCAATGGAAGCGAGCGGCGCCCGGCGCCCAACGCAACTCTCGTCGGACCGACAGATGCGAATCAGAAACTCGAGGTGAGCATCGTCCTCCGGCGCCGTCCCGATGGACCACCCGTACCCGACTTCGAGTATTTCGCGAACACCCAACCGAAAGATCGTCCTCAGCTCTCCGAAGAGGACTTCGCCGCTAAGTACGGCGCAGCCCCGGACGATATCAACCGAGTCGCTGAGTTCGCTAGGTCTCACGGTCTGACGATCGTCGAATCCAACGCCGCGCGACGCAGCGTGATTGTGTCGGGCACAGTCGCCCAGATGCAAGAAGCCTTCGCTGTGACTCTCAGCGACTACAAGCGCGAATACACTGAGGGACGCAATCGCGAATCGAAATCCGAAACCTATCGAGGTCGCAACGGTTTCATTAACGTTCCGGCCGAACTTTCCGAAATCATCATCGGTGTTTTTGGCCTGGACAATCGCAGGGTCGCCAAGCGTGCGGCAGCCGACGATCCTCCGGGTACAGTTCCCCTCACAGTCCCCGAGTTGACTGACCTTTACGACTTCCCGACAAATTCCGCTGGCGGACAAACCATCGCCATCCTTTCCGAGGGGGGCTACAAGCTATCCGATCTGAACACGTATTACGCCAGCCTGCCCCCTTCCTACACTGGCCTCTATCCGATGCCCACTATAAAGCCGATCCCCGTCACCGCTCCGAACGGATTTCCCGATGGGGAAACCACGCAGGACATTTGCATCGCTTTTTCTGCGGCGCCCGGGGCCAATGTCTCCGTGTATTTCACGTTGTTCAGCCAGTTCGGATGGCATAAAACGCTCAACCGCATCATCCATCCGCATCCCGGCGATGCGCATTGTTCGGTCGTCTCTACCAGTTTCTACATGTCGAACGGCGACGACCCAGCCACGCTTGCGGCTGAAGGCATCAGCTTGGCTTGGCTTCAAGCGGTTCACATGACGCTTCAGGACGCAGCGATTCGAAACGTCACTTTCTGCGTGTGCTCCGGAGACTTCGGAGTGAACATGTCTGCGTACTTCGGGGTTTTTGATGGCAAGCAGCACGTCACGTATCCGGCCAGCGATCCCTGGGCACTCGGCGTCGGTGGGACAACGGTCGGAAATGTTGTGGGCGCCACATTTGACGAATACGTTTGGAACGACCCCTCAGGCCTGTCCGATTGGGGAACCACCGGAGGTGGCGTGAGTGACCATTTCCGCTGGTTGCCACCGTATCAGGTTGGAGCTGGGGTGCCTGCATCGCTCATCGATGGGCACGTTGGACGCGGGGTTCCCGACGTTGCTGGGAATGCGAGTCTGCATAGCGGCATAAAAGGCATCGTAGTCAACGGATTCCCGACGCTCGGCAACGGTACGAGTGCCTCCACTCCCCTTTGGGCGGGACTGATCGCCGTGCTCAACGCGGCGTTGGGCACAAGACTCGGCTTCGTAAATCCCACATTTTATGCGCTGGGGGAGACGGTGTTCAGGGATATCGATCCCCCGCCAGGCCCACTCGACAATGGAAATGGCGGCGTTCGCGGATATCCCGCAGGTCCGGGGTGGGATGCGTGTACCGGATGGGGCAGCCCGAGAGGCACCAGGCTCCTCGCAGCGCTGGGTCACGAGCCAGTGGTAGCAACCGCTATCGCAAGTGGAGGTAATTTCGGCAGCGTCTGCCGCGGCTCTTTTAGCGATGAGTTGCTGACGATCAACAACGCGGTTCTTCCCTCCACAAGTAACGTCCCTAGCCTCGCAAACCTGGGTCTACTTTCCATATCGAAGATCACCTCATCGTCTCCGGATTTCCTGGTACCCGACGTGAGTTCCTATCCGCTGCTTGTTCGAGCCGCCGAATCCATCGACGTGGTTCTCCGCTTCCAGCCCATCGGCTACGGCTCAAAGGCTGGGACGATCTCGATTTTCAGTAATTCTTCTTCGAGTCCACACACCATCTCAGTTAGCGGCAACGCGCCTTCCGGTAGTCTCGCTGTCACCGGCTCGACATGCTTTGGAGGAGTGAAAGCCTGCTGCTGCGCGGAGCGCACTATATCGATCTGCAATGTGGGCGACTGCACCCTGCACGTGACCAGCGTCGCGTTCAAGCGCCAGAACCCACATTGGAAGTTGCTCAATAATCCCTTCCCTGCAGCGTTGCACCCCGGTTCCTGCCTCGGCATCGTCATTCGATACAAGGCCACCGAGCGGATATCACGATCGTGTGAACTAGTCATCACGAGCGACGACCCAACGAGTCCTGTCAAAACCCTGGACGTGATGGCTTATACGGTTTGGAACGAGTGCGGCTGCAAACACGTCTGTGAGGATTGCAAGAAAGGGTGCTGTGAGCGACATCACAACGAGTGCTCGTGTGACGAACTGCTAGCAGGCTGTTGTGATGAAGGTGAAGCAGATGGAAGCTGAGCGCACACAGAATCTGATAGACCTCCAGCGCTGCGACTCATGGTCCAGAAACGGGCTTCTTGGAAGTTAGCACACCCTAATACAGATAAAGCTTTAAGTTAGCGCTTATCTGGCCACCGTGGCGGGCCTCTGCGGTTCGCTCCGCCGCAGCACGCCAAATAGAAGGCTCCTCTAGTTGAGTTCGTGGCCGTGGTGGGAGCGGGAGAACAATATCTCAAGGATGAGCAGCCCCGCGCCCACCACAATCGCACTGTCCGCGAGGTTAAATACAGGCCACTCATATCGCTTCACATAGAACAAGAGAAAATCCACTACCCGCCCGCTCCTCAGACGATCCCACAGATTTCCTATCGCCCCGCCCATAATCAGCGACAAGCCAATCCCCGTGACGACATGGGTGGGACTATTTTTCCAGAGCAGCACCGAGACCACGACTAACGCAATTACCGAAAACGTCACCAGCATGGCCGTCTTCCATGGGGAGGGCGAGTCGGCAAACATGCTGAAGGCCGCGCCGGTGTTTTCCGTGTGGGTAAGGCGAAAAAAACCCGGGATCACCTGGATGTGAGCGTAGAGAGAAATACGTCGAGCGATCACGTGCTTCGTCCAGCGATCGAGCACGACGACGATCATGGCAATCAGGAGGTAGAGAGTCCGTGCGGAGTTCTTGCTCATTCGTATAAATTCAGACCCGGAACCATCTTAAACTGCGGGAGGCTTGGACGCTCGTCTGGCTGTCGATCTTTCATTTTTCACTCGTTGATTTTCACTCTTCCTCACCATTGTCCCTTCCCACAATTATCCCCATAACTCAATTTTCTCTTGATTCAATGCTTTTTCGTTTGTCCAGACTCCCGGAATGCATTTATGCTGTGGCGTCGCTCGCATTTGTAATCGCTCCATTTATATGTTCGCGAAATGCGCTCATGAAGCTTCTGAAACGCTCGAAAGGCCGTATTCTGCTGTTCCTGGCGGTAGTTGGGCCGGGGATTATCACGGCGAACGTCGACAACGACGCCGGCGGCATCCTCACCTATTCGCAAGCCGGGGCGCAATACGGATTTCTTCTGCTGTGGACCATGATCCCCGTCACGCTGGCCCTGATCGTAGTGCAGGAGATGAGCGCCCGCATGGGTGCCGTAACCGGCAAGGGTTTGAGCGATTTGATCCGCGAAGAATTCGGCTTCCGCATCACTTTTCTGATGATGCTCGGGATTCTGATCACCAACTTCGGAAACGTGATTACGGAATTTATCGGAATCGCCACCAGCCTGGAGCTATTCGGTCTTTCGCGCTATGTCACTGTGCCAGTGTGCGCCGTCATTGTGTGGCTGATCGTGGTAAAGGGCCAGTATAAGAGCGTCGAAAAGGTCTTCCTGGCCGCGTCCTTCTTCTACATCACTTATATCTTTGCCGGTGTGCTCGCCCATCCCCTTTGGAAGGATGCGACTCTCGCCACGTTTAAGCCGCCGGCGCTGCCCGCCTTTCGTCGGCAGGCTTATCTCTTCATGGTAATCGGAGTGGTCGGAACCACCATCGCGCCATGGATGCAGTTTTATCTTCAGGCCTCGATTGTCGAGAAGGGAGTAACCCGGCGAGGACTGAAAGATTCACGCCTGGACGTGATCGCAGGCTGCATTTTTACCGACGTTGTGGCCTGGTTCATTATCGTGGCCTGCGCCGCAACGTTATATGTGCACGGCTACCGCGACATCAAATACGCCGCCGACGCGGCTCAGGCGCTCAAACCGCTGGCCGGCCAGTACGCTTATATTCTTTTTGCCGTTGGGCTGTTCAATGCTTCGTTATTTGCAGCATCGATCCTGCCACTCTCCACGGCATACACCGTATGCGAAGGGCTGGGGTTTGAATCAGGCGTAGATAAAAAGTTCGGCGAGGCTCCATTCTTCTATTGGCTTTACACGCTGCTGATTGTCACGGGCGGAGCGGTACTCCTCATCCCCGGCCTGCCGTTAGTGAAGATCGCCGTAACCTCACAAGTGGTGAATGGTGTGGTGTTGCCTTTCGTGCTGATCTTCATGCTGCTGCTGATTAATAAGAAAGACTTGATGGGCGAGTACGTAAACACGCGTCTGTTCAACGTCGTGGCCTGGCTCACGACAATTGTAATGATTGGGTTAACCATCGCATGGTTCTGGACGCTGTGGGCCGGTGGTGGCTAGTGTGCCGTCCCGCAGAGAACCTATTTCCCTTAGGCATGTGCAACTTCTTGCATCTTGACGTCTCTCTCGTCTCGTACCAAAATGTCACCGCTGTTTTGCCGTGACCCTGCCGTTTGTGGTCCTCTCCGTTGCTGATTATGCATCTAGATGGCCCGCCGGTCCGCGTGGGACGGAACTTCGCTCAATATAACTCTACAAGGGAGAAAATCCTCATGATGTTCGAACAATTTCCCCGGGTTCCCAGCAAGATCGGCTTTCTGCTTCTGTGCCTGCTTTTTTCAGGATTCACTCAGGCTGCAACTCCACCCACGGCTTACAAAGTGGTGCAGGTAGCAGTGAAGAATGCAACCGCGACCTTTGGCCAAGGCCTCAACACGAGCGGCGCTGTGGTGGGACTTTATACCACTGCGAGCACTACGGAAGGCTATATGTACGCCAGTGGAAAATATTCGCTGATCAAGGTTCCGAAGTCCAACAACGTAACCCGGGCCTTCGGAATCAACGACTCAAATCTCATCGTTGGAGACTTCCTCGGAACCGACGGCTTCTATCATGGTTTTATGTTGAACGGAACCAAGTACACGCAATACGATGTAGATAAGGGCGTGGTTTCAACTTCAATTTTCGGAGTCAACAACGCAGGGGATTTCGTGGGAATCGCCGGCGCCGAGGGATACATCAACATCGGTAGCACGGTCACCGAATTCTATGCCAGCGGCACCGACGCCACGTACGCATACGGCGTCAACACCGCGGACCAGATCGTCGGGCAGTATTTCGATTCGAGCAATAACTCGCACGGTTTCTATCGGGATTCATCGGGTACGATCACAGAGGTCGCCTATCCCGGCGCTCTGCAGACGGCATGCCTCGGCATCAACGATTCCGGAGAAATCGTCGGCTACTACGAGAACACCGCCAACCAGTTCTACGGTTTCACTGACATCGCTGGAGTGTTTACGACTTTAGACTTCCTCAATATCAACGGCGTCAACAATAACGGGGTTCTTTCCGGAAGCTATATTGGACCCGGCCCGAACGGCGGCGTGGAATACGGCATCATCGCCACGCCAACCGCGCTCAAAAGCTTGTCCAGCATCGCCGTGCCCAAAGCCGTCAGCACCAGTATTATTGGCGTGAACAATGCCGGATCGTTGGTCGGCTTTTATGAGACATCCGCGTCGGTATTCCATGGTTTGCTTTTGGTCGGCAAGACCATAACCAATCTCGACGACCCGAAAGCTCTGGCAGGAACGACATCCGCTCAAGGGGTAAATACTGCGAACGAGGTTGTTGGATATTACCAGCCCACATCCACGACGTGGACAGGATTTCTTTATTCCGCTGGAACTTTCACCGACATCGCAGTGCCCGGTGCGACCAGCACATTCGCTGAGAACATTACCGACGCCGGCGTAGTTGCCGGCGCTTACATCGATTCCAGTAACGTTGAGCACGCCTTCACCTACAACGGCTCCACTTACACCACCCTCGACGTACCAGGATCAACTTCCGGTTACGGCTGGGGTATCAACGCGGCGGGCGAGGTAACCGTTACTTGGATCGACGCCAACGGACTCTCGGAGGGAGCACTCTACAACGGAACCACTTTCAAAACACTCAATGTTCCAGGCGCGTATGAGACGTTTATCCATTCGATCAACAAGTCGGGTGCCATTGCGTACACTTGGTACGACCTCTATTTCAATTACCACGCCGCTTTTTCGAGCGGTGGCAACTACTACATTTTTGACGACCCCAGCGGCACCGCAGCACATGCGGACGGCATCAACGATAGCGGTCTGATTGTCGGCCGTTTTCTGCAAGGCAGCAGTACAACAGACTACGATGGGTTTAAAGCAACTCCGTAATCCTAATTTAGCCGCGGGCCGACCGTCGTTGGCCTTTACGGCGGTCGGTTGCGCCTTCTGTATCGAACGCCAATACCGCTAGGTTCCGCGCAATGTCCAGTCTTCCGTCCGTCGATATAGGGATTCTGCCGTAATTGTATTTCGCGCATACGGGTGCTACCATCCGACTATCGGTACGGAGAGGCGGGAGGTAGCGAAAATGTCGGAAAATAACGGAAGCAATAGTTTTGTGTGGTTTTTGGCGGGTTTAGGTTTAGGCGCGTTAGCGGGTGTTTTATATGCGCCGCGCTCGGGCGATGAGACGCGAGACGTGCTGCGGGCACGAGCGGAAGAAGGACGCGATTACGTGCGCACTCGCGCCCGTGAAGCCCGCGATCAGGCTTCGCAATGGGTGGATCGCGGCAAAGATGTCGTGAATCAGCAAAAGGATCAATTCCGCGCCGCCTACGAAGCCGGTCGGCAAGCGTATCAGGAAGCTACAACCGAAACCGGCGCGCCGAAAAACCTCTAACCCTGTTGCGTCGTAGCGTCGGTTTCAAGGACCCATTTGTGCTGGAGCGAGCGAGAATTGTCTATGGAAAATCTAATTCCGCTGTTCATCGCGCTGACCGGCATCGCAGTACTTATGCAGGCGGTCGTACTCCTCTGCCTTTATTTAGGAGTTCGCAAAAGCAGCGCCCGCATGGAAGCTCTGGCCGATGAGGTGAAAACCAAAGCTCTGCCTGCGTTGGAAACGGCGCAAACCCTATTGAAAGAGCTCACTCCCAAGCTGCATATCATCGCCGAAAACCTTACGGAGACGACTCACTCCGTGCGCGCTCAAGTGGAGCGAGTCGATGCCACAGTGAGTGACGCGGTGGATCGCTCCCGCTTGCAGATTATTCGCGCCGATGAATTGCTCACACGCACGCTCGACCGGGTCGAAGAAACTTCCGAAATGGTTCACAAGACCGTGGTCTCCCCGGTACGCCAGGTCTCGGGTCTGATTCAGGGACTCACCGCTGGTATTGAGTTTCTAGTGGGTGGTCGCGGTCGCCGCAATGGCGGAAGCCGCGAGGCACGCCGCCCCGTCCCGCAGGACGAGATGTTCATCTGAAGATTCCAGCGGTCGTCAACTTGGTCTGACGCTTGGCGGAATTTTCCATCGTGATGTAAGCTGACTTTTATGTCAGTTGACTCCTCCCGATCACGTTTCTTCCCTCTTCTTCTTACTATCGCTGGCATTCTTGCCGCCTGCGCCCTCGTCCTTCCAATCCACGGCGCCGAAGAAAAAATTGTCTGGAGCGATCAGGAAAAACCAATCTACGACCAGATACGCGGACTTCGCAAACTTCCCGATGACGTGCGCGCCCACACCACGCAGCAGCTTGCGATTCAGATTCGGCAACTTCCAGTCACCGCGAACAAGCTCAGATTGGCAGGGGGCCTTGCCGGTCTTGCGACGGAAGGTGACTTCGGGCATGACACGCTGCAGGAGGTCGCCAATACTCTGGCTTTAACTTTGCGCGAGCATCCTCAGCCGGCGAGCGAACCAAACTCTCTCTACTTGGAGCTGGCCTCGTTGGTGCGCTATGAACACGTGCAGGCCTCGCTCGATGCTCCGCAATTTGCCGCAGCAATGGCCAAGCTGGAAGCCAACGATGCCAAACGCCAGCAGGCTGACTTCACACTTGACGATCTGTATGGCAAGAGTTGGAGACTTAAGGATCTGCACGGCAACGTCGTGCTGGTAAATTTTTGGGCTACCTGGTGCCCACCCTGCCGGAAAGAAATGCCTGACCTTCAGTCGCTCTATCTCAGATTCAAAGATCAAGATTTTGTGGTGCTCGCCATTTCCGATGAAGACGCAGCCAAGATAAACCCGTTTCTCGCAGGACGAAATATCACATATCCAGTATTGCTTGATCCGGAACGAAAGGTAAACGATCTCTTCCAGGTTCAGGGAATCCCCAAGAGCTTCGTTTACGACCGCGATGGCAAACTGGTGGCGCAATCCATCGACATGCGCACTCAAAAACAGTTTCTCGATATGTTGGCAAAAGCAGGGTTGCAGTAGCACGCTGGAGAATCACGATGCGCTATTTAGTTCGAGCTCACGTTAAGCCTGGTCGCGAAGGCGATCTGCTTCAGGCGATCAAAGATGAAACTCTCGGCCAGGGTTCGGTTGCAGAAGGCGAATATTCGCGCAATATGAGTGAAGCGCGGCTTTGTGCCGACCAGACGGTGCGCTGGGTGGAAGTCTGCTATTGTCCCACTCCGCTGCAGGAAGAACGGCCTTACTGGGAAGAATACTTTGACCTGACGAAAGTGCAGGACGCGCACGACCGCCGCAAATGCCGCGATGAAAACGGCTCCGAGCCCTGGGCCTGCGGCGACTGCGATTGCACCGCGAGACTGGAGCAGAAACTGAAGAAGGCCGGTGCTCCTTTTCTTGACTCACTTCGACGCGAACAAAAATAGCGGCAGTCTTCTCTGACTCATCCCAATCCCTTAGAACATGGCAAATACTTATAAGCTGACATTCAACACGCTCATGGACGCAGCACGAACCACGGTTGCAGCGGTAGTGTCTCTGCTCCTGGCCCGCATTTTCAAGCTTCCGGAGTTTTACTGGGCGCCGATTTCGGCAATCGTGATCATTGAATCCACGATCGATCCAAAAACCTTGGCGTGGCAGCGCTTTGCCGGGACGGCTTTGGGAGCCGCGATGGGAGCGTTGATCGCAACATTTTTCCCGCCCAATGCAGTGGTGTACGGCGCGGGAATTTTCCTGAGTGGAGCGCTCTGCGCACTTTTTGGAATAAGCGGCGCTTTCCGGTTTGCCGCCATTACACTCAGCATTATTTTATTGATCGCGCACCAGCGTGCGGCATGGATTGTGGCCTTGCATCGCTTTGTGGAAGTGTCGGTAGGTATCGCTGTAGCGCTGGCGGTGGCTCAATTTTGGCCCCGTCGCAGTTGACTTCTACACGATCCAGCCCCCACCGACCACGATATCGCCATCGTAGAAGACCGCAGCCTGCCCAGGTGTAATCGCCCGCTGTGCCTCGTCAAAGGTAACAAGAATCTCGTCTTCCCCAACTCTCACCAGCAATGCAGGCGCCGGCTCATGCCGATGCCGAATCTTCACCGACACACGCATTGGCTCGTTTAGATCGTCAACTGAGATCAGATTCACCCGACGTGCGCGCAACGTCCGTGAATAAAGATGCTCATCGCTGCCCACCACAACTTGCTTATCAGCTCCGTTAATCTGGATAACGTAGAGCGGCGACCCAGTCGCCACGCCCAATCCCTTTCGCTGGCCCACAGTAAAGTTGTGAATGCCACTATGCGCGCCGATCACTTCCCCGCTCGCAGTCACCAGCTCACCCGCAGTATCCGGCACCACTTCGCCGCTCTCTGCAAGATAAGCATCGATAAACCGCTTGTAGTCGCCGCCCGGCACAAAACATATCTCCTGCGAATCGGGCTTCTCGGCCAAGGCCAACCCGTGCTCACGTGCCAGCTCGCGAACTTCAGGCTTGATCATTCCGCCGAGGGGAAAGAGCGTGCGGCTTAATTGCTCCTGCGTGAGGCCAAAGAGAAAATAAGTCTGATCCTTACTGCGGTCGGCGGGACGCTTGAGCAGCCAGCGGCCACGCGCATCGTCATACTCCACGCGAGCGTAGTGCCCGGTAGCGACAGAGTCGGCGCCAATCTGTTGAGCAACGACGAGCAACTGGTCGAACTTCAAATGGTTGTTACAAAGACTGCAAGGAATTGGTGTGTGCCCCGAAAGATACTCCGCCACGAAAGGACGCACTACATCACGCTCGAATCGCTCCTCATGATTCACCACATAGTAAGGAATCCCAATGTGCTCCGCCACGCGTCGCGCATCGTAAACATCGTCCAGCGAGCAACAGCGTCCCGTCACCTGCTCGGGCATTCCTTCGTGACCGGCCAGCCGGCGTTGGTTCCAGAGCTGCATGGTCAGCCCGATGACGTTGTACCCCTCCGCGCGCAGCATCGCCGCAACGGTGGAAGAATCCACACCGCCCGACATAGCTACGGCGATGGTCTTTGGGTCTGGCATGTCTTGTTTGGAGCAATTGGCAGTTGGCAATTAGCCTTTAACCAATTGCTAACTGCCAATTGCTAACTGCTAATCGCTGCCCTCTTGTACACCGGCGAAATCTCCCGCAACCGCGCCACCGTCTCCGGCACCAGAGCCAAAGCCAGATCGATCTCTTCCGCGGTATTCTGCTTGCCCAGGCTGAAGCGAATGCTGGCTCGCGCCCGATCTGCCCGTAGTCCCATGGCAGTGAGCACGTGCGAAGGCTCAATCGCTCCCGACGAACATGCAGCACCGGTCGAAACCGCCAGCCCCTTGAGATCGAGAGCGATCACCATCGCCTCTCCCTCGATGTGGTCGAAATAAATGCCAGCCGTGTTCGGAACGCGAGGTGCGCCTTCTCCATTCACGCCGGCCTCATCGACTTGGGCCAGAATCCCCTGTTCCAGCCGGTCGCGCAACCCGGACACCTTCTTATCGTCACCGCGCTCGAAACCCTGGATCGCCAATTCGGCTGCCTTGCCAAGACCCACGATCCCCGGAACATTCTCGGTTCCGGCGCGGCGCGAGCGTTCATGGCGTCCACCGTAAAACAGAGGCTGCAGGTGCGTCCCCCGGCGCACGTAAAGCGCACCAACTCCTTGCGGCCCATGCATTTTGTGACCGGATATGGAAAGCGCGTCGCATCCAATCTGCTTTACATCGATCAGAACTTTGCTGGCAGCCTGCACCGCATCGGTATGGAAATAAACATCAGCCTCCGCGGCAATTTTTCCGATCTCATCGACAGGCTGAAGCACGCCGGTTTCGTTGTTGGCCATCATGATCGAAATCAGCTTCGTGTCGGGCCTCAAAGCCCGCCTCACATCCTCGGGATCGACCAAGCCACGGCCATCCACTGGCAGAAACGTCACCTCGCAGCCAGTTTCCTCCAGATGCTTGCACGCATGCAGCACGGCGTGATGTTCGACGCTCGAGGTAATAATATGATCGCCCGCGCCGGCCAATCCCGCGATCGCCAAATTGTCGCCTTCGGTGCCTCCGCTGGTAAAGACAATCTCCGCGGGACGGCAACCCAGCAGCAACGCCACGGAATCCCGCGATCGCTCAACCGCGGCTCGCGTTTCCTGTCCATGATGGTGAATCGACGAAGCATTGCCAAAGCTCTCGCCAAAATACGGACGCATCGCCTCCAGCACCTCCGGCTGGACAGGCGTTGTTGCGTTGTTGTCGAGATAAATCCGCCGCATCATCTCTACCATTCTACTCTACCATTCTACCCGCTTCTTTAGATGCCCCGGCTGGATCATTCGTGGCGAAGGGAAACTAGACCTGAAAGCGCGCCATGAGATGCGGAATAAGGCCTGTTTAGGCAGGCCAAATGCTTAGCGCGGTCTCGCTCAAAATCTGCTGCTGCACTTCTTCGCTTAGCGGCAAAGCACGAAAGTCAACCAGATTCTTCTTAATATCGGGCACGCCCGGTCCTGGCCAATCCGTGCCGAACAAAGTTTTATGGGCAATCTCGTCGATGCGCGGGAAATAACTAAGCAGCGTCTTTGGCGGAATGCCGCTGATGTCGAGATAAACGTTGG
>CAYOVU010000298.1:0-7221 GCA_964407505.1 uncultured Acidobacteriaceae bacterium
TTTTCCACCTATGCCACGTGGTGGATTCGGCAGGCGATTACTCGTGCCATTGCCGATCAGGCGCGTACGATTCGCATCCCGGTGCACATGATCGAAACCATCAACAAGCTGATCCGCACCTCGCGGCAGCTGGTGCAGGAACTGGGACGTGAACCTACGTCGGAAGAAATCGCCAAGCGCATGGATATTCCGGTGGCGAAAGTGCGGAAAGTCCTGAAGATCGCGCAGGAGCCCATCTCCCTCGAAACGCCAATCGGCGAAGAGGAAGATTCGCATCTCGGCGATTTCATCGAAGACCGCGCCGTAGTCTCGCCGGCCGAAGCCGTGATCAACGTGAACCTCAAAGACCAGACTGGACAGGTCCTGCGCACGCTGACCCCGCGCGAAGAAAAAGTAATCAAGATGCGCTTCGGCCTCGAAGACGGCAGCGAGCACACGCTCGAAGAGGTCGGCCAATCGTTCGCTGTAACCCGCGAACGCATCCGCCAGATCGAAGCCAAAGCGCTGCGCAAGCTGCGCCATCCATCGCGTTCGCGGAAGCTAAGGGCGTTTATGGATGGGGTGAGAGACTAGCAGACTCATGTGGGGACCGGGCCGCCTCGGCCATCTGTTTTGTTTCCTAGCCACCAAGCGGCGAAAGAATGCAGCCCAGAGTGCAAGCCTTGGGCTCAGGGGTTCCCGATTCTCGGCGCCACGTTTGTGGAGGATCCGAAAGCGTTGCAGGGGCTTCGTCCCCCAGACTTTTGCGCGATGAGCCTGAACAACAAAAGGCTGGCTGCGAGGGACGCAAGACAGCGATGGCGTGAAGTCGCATTCGCCGCAGGCAAGAGTGGGCATATGCCCTTGATGGACTTGACCTCCCGCATTGCGTCGGTCTATAGGTACAGTCAGATGCGCCTTTACTACTTAGCGACGGCATATAGCCTTCAACTACGCAATCACCTCCACGAGGGGAGGCCAAAGAATACCAGGCATTCCAGAGGCTTTCCGAGGAAATTGGCGAAATCGGCGGCCGCGCACAAGAGGCCATTGACGATGGCAACCGCGCACATCAGCTTGATCCCCTATGGCCCATCATCGGAGCCCAACAGGCTCAGGCCTACTCCGTGGCGCATCAATTCGATAAGGCAATCGAACTCTATAGCAAGCTTATTGCCGAGAACCCTACTTTCGGCAGAGCGCACAGCGAGATGGGGAACGCATATTGGGGCGAGCATAAATATGCAGAAGCCATTCGGGAATGGAAACTCGGCGGCCAGTTGGAGGGCGATAAGAATTACATCGAGTGGGCCATCAACGTGGACGCCGCCTTCGGCACAGGCGGGTGGCCGGCCGCTGCGCACCGTGCCATCGACATTATCTCGCCGAGTGGAAGGCCAAATCCGGATACGTCTCTCCATACCAGATCGCGCAACTCTACGCTGACGCCGGCGACAAGGAGCACGGCATTCAGTGGCCCAACACCGCGTACGAATCCCACGACAACTTCATCATCGACATACGAACCGATTTACAGTTCGATTCCCTGCGTCCGACCCCCGTTACGCCAATCTGATCCGCAAGATCGGGCTGCCGCAGTAGAAGTAGCAATTGAGTGGAACCGACCCTCCTGTCATCCTTAGCAAAGTAAATGGTTCGCGAAGCACTTACGGGAATTCCAGAGTTACGAATTTCGCGGGCTTCGTGCCTGTATTCGTTACTGTGTGCGTGATGTTGCCGGGGAGCCATTTGGAGTCGCCGGATTTCATGTGGGATGCGGGATGGGAGGGGGTAAGGGGTTGGCCTTCGATGGTTTCTTCGAGGGCTAAATCGGTAATGGCGACTAGGAGAACGGGGCCGGCGTGGTGGTGTTTGGGAATTACGCCGCCGGGCTGGAGTTCGAATTCGGTGGCGCGGATGGCGTCTTTGACGAAGAGGATTTGTTTGGTGCCGTTGTTGAGAACGGCGAGGCCGCGGTCTTCGTCCCATTTCGTTGTGGATTGACGGAGGGATTCGTCTTCGAGAATTTCGATGGTTACGTTGCGGAAGGGTTGAGGGCTGAGATCGCGCACGATGTGGGCGAAGGTGGCGGAAGCGAAGCGGCTGTCGCCGTCGGTGAACTTGACAGTGGCGGGAGGCTTGTCTTTGACCGAGTTGGAGATTTCGGTGTTGCCGAGATTGACGGTGAAGTAGTCGTGGCGGTGCCAGTGCATTTGAGTTTCGGTGTTGGGGTCGACCTCGACGTTGAAGACGCGCACGGATTTGTTTTCGAGGGCGAGGTGATGGTGAGGCTCGGCGGTGATTTCGACTTCGGGGGATTGGGCGGAGAGAAAAGTGGCGGCTAGGAGAAACAGTACGAGGCGTTTCATGCGGGGGATTGTAGCACTGGCGGGATTCGGTGGTGTGGGTAGGGATCCTTCGACCCGCAAAGGGCGCGGGTCTCTGGATGACAGGCGTTAGAGGTGGCGCAGGCTAGTCGAGCTTCGCTCGACTGGACAGCCGAGGGCGGCTGTCCCTACAAAAAATCAAGATCAAAACCAAGATCAAGGACAAGTTCAAAAGCTAACGTCAAAGGCAGCGGACAGGAGTGTCCGCTCCACACGGACCGCTCCACACTTGCTATCTCACATTTTTATTTCGCGGACGGGTCGGAGAGGAGGCCGAAGACGCCGACGCCGGTGGTGGTGCCGACGTAGACTTTGCCATTGATGATGACGGGAGTGATGAATTTGTTGCCTGCGCCGAAGCGGTCGCGCTCGTTGGCGGCCTGGTCGCTGTTGTAGAGCATTTGCAGGGTGATCGCGTTGTAGGCGTAGAGGATGGCGTGGCTGGTGTTCTCGACCGCCCAGAGAATTGCATTCTGCGATTGGTTGGAGGAGATGCTGGGAGTGGCTCCGGGATAGCGAAAGGTGTTGACGGTCTTGGCAGTGGGCGTGGGCAGGAGCTTGGCATTCTTGAATTGGAAAGAGAGGATGGGCTCGTTGACCGGTCCGTAAAAAAGGTGGCCGTTGAAGTAGGTGGGCATGGACCAGATGCCGTTGGGCAGGACTCCATCGAGTTCCTGGTAGATGGCGTTGCTGGTGGAGTTGTATTTTCCCAGGTTGTTGCGATTAAGGAGGTAGAGATTGGTGTCTTTGCCGGCGGCGGCGGCTAGGTCCCAAGTTGCGCCGGTGTTGTCTTTCATGGTGGGCAGGAGGATGGCACCGCCGGAACCGAGGTCGACGTCATCTTCACTTTCCGTGGGACCGTTATAGGTTTCGAAATAATCGGCGACGGCTAGGCCTTTCGTCGTCGAAAGCTTGAGGAAGGCGTTGCCATAATCGCCGCTGGCGGGAAATCCGCTGGAGTTTAAAGTGGTGTCGAATATGCCATTGGCGTCGGAGAAGAAGATGTTGCCGGTATTGTCGGCGGCAGGTCCGCTGCCTGAACCCCAGATGGAGCCTTGGTAGCCGTTGGGCGTGACGTCAAGGACGGTCTGGAGAGCGAGCGTGTTCTTGTTGTAGCCCATGATCCAGCCGGTGTAGGGTCGGATGTCGCAGTGCGAAGTCCAGGTCAGGTAGACCACGTTTCCCACGAGCAGCAGGGCGGCGCGCTCGGCGTATTGGCCGGGATCGAAGACCACGTAACCGCCGGAATGCCCGTCGCCGTTTCCAGGATATTTGGCGGCGATGTCGACTGGACCACCGTAAAGTTCGTTGCCGGTCGGGGCATCAAGCGCGTGGAGACGCTGATGATAGTTGCCGGAAGAATCTTTGGTCATGGCAACGACGTAGATGACTCCGTTCGAACCTGACGGCCGACTGATGACGGGAGTAGAGGTGATCCCGATTTCGGGAGCGATCTGCTTGCAGCCGCGATCGTCGGAGGAAGTCTCGCCGGCCTTGACGGTGGTGATATGCCAGATCGCTGCGCCGGTATCGGCGTCGAAGGCGTAGACAGAGTCGTGTTCGGTGGCGACGATCAGAAGGTTATGGGTCGTGCCACCCTGAATGGGAACGGAAGAAAGATAGAGCGGTTGGGCGTCGACCAGACCGTCGACCGAAACCGTAAATAATTTTCCAAACGAGGTGGTGTTCACGTTGCTGAGAGTGAGCGTGGTCTCGGAGGCGTTGAGTCCGGAGCGGGCATTGTTGTAGTGATAGGTGAGAACGTCCTCGGAAAGCGCGGGCGATGCACCGACCAAAAAGATACCGGCGAGAGCGATGATGGTCACGACTAGCCGTGGGAGAGAAAGTTTAAGCAACGGCGTCACGAGATCTCCGGCCCGAATTTGAACAGGGCTGTGCTTGCGTTGAATTGTTGGTTTCGGAACAGCCTAACGTTCGGGGTGGTGCGAAGAGGTGATTGCGGCCAGCCTCTTCGTGTTCCAGCAAAACTGTGCCGGGATTATGGCAGAGTTCGCGGCACGGGACAAGCGGAGTCTGCAAGGGAGAGAAATAAGTTTTGCGATGGAAGAGACTATTTTCGTCACCGGATCACGAGAAGATCGGGCCACGCGGCGTCAACATTAGGATTGGGCTTCGAAGAAAAGTAGCAAGGGCGTTATTGAAGTCCGGATATGTCTCGTCGTTAATCCAGTAGCTCTCGATCGTGATGGCGAAGATTGTTCCGAGGACCCAAAGGATCCAGCGGTAGCGGTGCAGCGATAAATTTGGGAACTGCCGAATGCCGAGGTCGGCAAAGTACGCAGCGCTGTAACAAAGGTTGGCGAACAAGGCGAGAACGGAAAGTTTCGCGAGAGAAGATGGCGCAATCGCCGACCGGAAATGGGGCCAGGTTGTGATGGTCCAGAAAATTGCGGTCGCGGTCAGGATGAGGTTGTAGAAAGGGCGGCGAGGCTCCCAGAAGCGAGCGGCAGATGGGAGGGGAAAGGAAGTGTTCTCGTTGGCCGCGATGTTTGGATCCGGCATGATTTCCTCTGGCTTAATCTTCTTTACTCTCGAACCATCTTCATGCTGATGTTTGCAATGTACTTTGCAGTACAAAGTTACCGTCCGAGAAATTGCTCGTTCGCTTCTTCCCTATTTCCCCATGTTCCTATTCTTCGCGGGTGAGGCGAATCCACTCTTCCATTTGGTCGAGGTACTGGGCCAGGGCGCGGCGGCCTGCGGCGGTGAGGCGGTAGTCGGTTCGTGGGACGCGGCCTTCGAAATACTTCAGGCAGGAAATGTATTCGGCCTCCTCGAGCTTGCGGGCGTGAACGCTGAGGTTGCCGTCGGTGGTTTTGAGAATGCGTTTGAGATCGTTGAAGCTAAGGCTCGCGTTGGTGGCGAGAGCGCTAACGATTCCGAGGCGCATGCGTTCGTGAATCAGACGATCGAGTTCAGGGAGCGCGATGGCGCGGGCGGGAGTGTGCGGGCGAGCCGGGGCCGCGGCTTTCGGCTGCTTGCGGCGCTGCGGCAACGCTCTAGCCACCGTGCCTCCGGGCGATGAGGAATCCAAAGATAATGTGAAGGCCGCCAAAGCCGGCAGCTAGTAGCCAGTTCGACCAAGCGGGTGCAACCACGGCGACTGCGCCGGTCGCCATGAAACAGACTCCCATGACGGGGACGATGGAGACAGAGTATGCGCCTCCGGTGATGATGCCGGCGCCGTAGAGAAGAAGCCAGGTGGGCGCGAGGGCATAGCTGAAGCCCAGGCGCTGGAGTAAGAAAGTAAGAAATGCGCCGGCAACGAGGGGTGGAAACAAACCAAGAGCGACCTTGCTTCCGGGGCCGGAAAAAAGCGGGAGGCCGCGGCGGTTGGCCTTCTGGCGCATGGACAAAACGGCGATGAGGGCCGCGACGGGGGCTTCACCGAGCCAGACTTTGAGCCAGGCGGCGGACGTTGGCTGCCGCGACGCCAACCATGCTGCGGCGAGCGCGGTGAGGCCGAGCAGGACCTGTCCCCAGCCGGGGACGGCGGTGAAGGAAGCGGACCGCTCCATGGTGTCACGGATGAAGCGGAGATCATCGGCTGGATTGGGGCTAGGATCGCGGGACGCGGGGACCGGCCAGACGCGGGCCGGCCGATGGATGTGCCGAACACGGTGCTGGCGAGAACGGGCCATTGCGAAATAAGGTAGCTCCGAGCGAGCTTCATTGTCAAGTACTTTGTAGCACAAAGTTACATTGCCAATCTGCCATCGAGACAGGGTAAGATTCTGGGGATGGAACTGGGGAAATTACTCGTGATCCTGGGGCTTTCGCTGGCCGTGGCGGGAGCAACGCTGATGCTGCTCGGCAGAATGAATCTTCCTCTGGGCAGACTGCCGGGTGACTTTACCTACCGCGGAAAAAATACGACGGTGTATTTTCCGCTGGCTACGTCGCTGGTGGTGAGTGTTGTGCTTTCTATTTTGTTGTATGTGGTGAGCCGATGGCGAAGATGAGTTTTGATGCACATCAGTAGCAGGCTGGGAAACGATCGGTGATTTGCCTCGCGGTTCGAAGAAATGCGCGACACGAAGGTGCTGTGGATGACGGTGGAAGGAGGACAGTGTTTAAAAGGCGAAACAGAGATAAGGAAGCTGTGCCCATCCAACAAGGTCACGATGTCCTACTGTGACTTGTGAGAGTTTTTCCGCGACTCTAGTATTTCCTCATTCATGAATATTTAATGTGTTCTTCCGCGGGTGATTCTGCAACTAAGTACCCAACTTTGTTTCTAAGCGCGGCCTTGCGCTGAGAGGTAGTAAAGCCATCGAGGAGGTTTCGTCGTGAAAATCCCACAGGTCTTTTTGCGGCTCCGGCAGCGGCAACATGCAACCACGTTATTCGCGGCTTTTTTTCTTGTGGCTGGTTTTCTGGCCGTGAGTTCGATGGGCGCGAGCGCGCAGCAACAGGTTCTCACCTATCACAATAACAATGGACGGACCGGGCTGAATTCTGCAGAGACGACGCTCACGCTGAGTAATGTGAATTCCGGCATGTTCGGAAGACTATTCACGTTATCCGTGGACGGCTTGGTGGACGCAGAGCCTCTTTATCTCTCGGCGGTGACGGTACAGGGCGGCACGCACAATGTGCTGATCGTGGCGACGGAACACGACTCGGTGTATGCGTTCGATGCGGACAGTGGAACGCAACTGTGGAAGATCAGCACGCTCAAGTCTGGCGAGACGACTTCGGACGATCGCGGGTGCGGGCAGGTTACGCCGGAGATTGGAATTACATCGACGCCAGCAATCAGCAGGCCGGCGGGATCGAATGGTGTGATTTATGTGGTCGCCATGTCGAAGGACTCGTCGGGAAATTATCATCA
>CAYOVU010000299.1:0-7289 GCA_964407505.1 uncultured Acidobacteriaceae bacterium
GTCATGTCCAAGGACAAGGACGTGGATGCCGTGGGTGCCTGCGTGGGCATGAAGGGCATGCGGGTGCAATCGATCATCCGCGAACTGCACGGAGAAAAAATTGACATCATCGAGTATCACGAAGACGCCGTAACCTTCGCCGAGAAAGCGTTGCAGCCGGCGAAAGTAAGCAAAGTTACGGTGGTCGATTCCGGTGGCAAGCACCTCGAAGTCGTAGTCGATGACAGCCAGCTTTCGCTTGCGATCGGCAAGAAGGGACAGAACGTCCGTCTCGCCGCGAAGCTCTTGGGCTGGAAAATCGACATTAAGAGCGAAGAAGAAAAGCGGCAGGAAGTGGAGCAGCAGATGTCGGCGATGGTTCCGCAGACCGCCACACCGCTCGAAAGTGTGCCGGGCCTGGGCGAGGGGCTTGTGGAGAAGTTGGGCGCTGCCGGCATAACTACTGTGGAAGCGCTGGCCGATATGACGCCGGAGCAACTTGAGGCGATCGAGGGTATCGGGCCGAAGACGGTGGAAAAAATCAGCCTGGCGGTGAATAATTACTTTGCCAGCCTGGAGCAGGATTCGGCTGCTGAGGAGGGCGCGGCGGTTGAGGGTGTGGCAGCGGGTGAGGTCGCTGAAGGTGAGGCTGCTACGACGGAGCTAACTGAGGCGGGCGCGGAAGATATCACCGCCGAGATCGCAGTGGTTGGCGAAGAAGCAAGCAGCGAAGTAAGCGATCCCGCTTCAGAAGCGGCTGCCGAACCGCAAGCGATTGGCGCAGATGAGAACGAAGGGCAGGCGGAATCTTCCGACGAGCCGTCGGAAGAGAAATCCGCCTCCGAAACTCGAGAATGAATGATGGCACGCTGGGATAAGTTCGAAAGCGTGGGACCGAAGAAACTTACTCCGTGAGGTCGCAATGAAGACCTAACTAAAACGCGGAGAATGAAAGGCCGGATGAGTAAGGTTCGAATCAACGATCTAGCCCGAGAGCTGGAAGTCAAGAGCAAAGCTATCCTCGATACACTTGCGCTGGTCGGAGTGACGGAGAAGAAGACGCACTCCAGTTCTCTGGAAGAGCACGAAGCGGAGAAAGTGCGGGTCTACATCCGCTCCGCGGGGGAAAGTTCGTCCCAAGCCGGCAGGAGCAGTTCACGCACCAGTCGCGGCGAAGAAGAAATCAAAACCAAGATTGATCTGTCGCACATTTCACGTCCCGGGGATGTGCTGAAGGCGATCACACAGAAGAAGGAAGCTGCTGCGCCACTTGTGGCGCCGCGTCCAATTGCCCCGCCAGCTCCGAGTGCACATGTTGCACCTCCCGTAGAAAAGTCTATAGCACCTCAGGCTGCTGTCAACCGTCCGCTAGCCGCATCTCCCGTTGCGCCCGCAGCCGCGCCTCCGGTTGCTCCCGCTGTGCCGCCACGGCCCGTCGTTGTACCTACACTGGATAAGACTGCTGTAACTGCTCCTCCCGCGGCATCGATGCCAATTCCATCTTCGCCGATCACGCCACCAGCCGGTGTGCCGGCGCGTCCGGTGATGCCGCCTGCAGCTGCGCAGACTCCATTCGCAGCCACACCTCCTCCGGTAGTTTCGGCGAGCGCGCCTTCGGCAACTCCGATTGCGCCGCGTCCTGTCGCTCCACCACCTCCGGCCCCACGCATGATCGTTCCGCAAACCGGACCGCGCCCAGTGTACAAGGCTCCTCTGCGGCCAGCTCCGCCGCCGGTGCAGCCCGGAGTTCCCATCGCCAGTACACCGCGTCCCGTGCCTGGGCGTCCAGTTCCCGGCCAGCCGATTTTTCAGCGCCGTCCGCCAGTTGCGGGCGGGGGCCCACCGCGTCCAGCAGCGTTGCGTCCTGGTGAGCGCCGGCCGATGCATCCCACGCGACAAGCGCCGGCAGGAGCGCGTCCGCTGGGTGTAGGTCCTGCACTTCCGCCTCCAGGAACCACGCGGCCCGGCAGCCGTCCGGGCGGGCCAGCGCGCCGTCCGGGTCAGCGTTACGTTCCCCGCGGCGTGAAGGAAGGTCCGATGAAGGGCTACACGCCGCCACCCCGCATGGTGGTGTCGAATGAGCCCATGCCGATTACGCGCAGCATCACGATCGCGGAAGGCATCAGCGTAAAAGATCTGGCGGAGAAGCTGGAGATCCGCGCCAAGGATTTAATTTCGCGGCTACTCTCCAAAGGCGTGTTCGCCACAATTAACCAGACGCTTGACTCGGAACTGGCCAGCGAAATGGCCCGCTTCTTTGGAGCCGAGACGAACGTCATCACCTTTGAAGAACAGACGGCGAAAGACATCGATGCCGCTGCTGCCAGCGAAGAAGCCGCTCCTGAAACCGGAGTGCGTCCGCCTGTTGTAACGATTATGGGCCACGTGGACCACGGCAAGACGACGTTGCTCGATTCCATTCGTCTGACGAACGTCGCGGAAGACGAGGCGGGAGGCATCACGCAGCATATCGGTGCCTATAAGGTGCGAATCACAGATAAGGAATCGCCGGCGTTCGGGCGGGAAATTGTTTTCCTCGACACGCCCGGTCACGAAGCTTTCACCCGCATGCGGTCGCGCGGCGCAAAGGCGACGGATATTGTGGTGCTGGTTGTGGCCGCCGACGATGGCGTGATGCCGCAAACGATCGAGGCTATCGATCATGCGCATGCCGCGGAAGTTCCGATCATCGTTGCCGTAAACAAAATTGATAAGCCTGATGCTTTGCCCGACCGCGTGAAAAAGCAGCTCGCTGACCGAGGATTGGTTCCCGAAGAGTGGGGCGGTAAGACAGTATTCGTTGATGTTTCGGCGAAAAAGAAAACGAATCTGAATCTGCTGATGGAAATGATTTGCCTAGTCGCCGACCTGGGCGAGTTGAAGGCGACGCCGGAGCGCGCGGCGACCGGTGTAGTGCTGGAAGCGAAGTTGGATCGCGGTCGCGGCCCCGTGGCTACCGTGCTGGTGCAGAACGGAACGCTTAACGCGGGCGACAATTTCGTGGTGGGCAACGTGTACGGGAAAGTCCGCGCCATGTTTGACGACCGCGGCGCGCAGTTGCAGACCGCTCCGCCATCGACGCCGGTAGAAATCATTGGCATGGAAGCGCTGCCTCAGGCCGGAGACCAGTTTGTGGTGGTTGCCGACCGCGACAAAGCGCGCGGCATCTCGGAGTATCGCGAGCAAAAAGCGCGCGAAGCCGCGCTCGCCAAGAGCTCCCGCGTGTCACTCGAAGGACTGGCCGAGCAGATCAAGGCCGCCGGCACCAAGGAACTGAACGTCATTCTCAAGGGCGATGTACAAGGTTCGGTGGAAGTGATTACCGACCTGCTCACCAAGCTCTCGAACGACAAGGTGCGGTTGAAACTTTTGCGCTCGGGTGTGGGCGCGATTACGGAAACCGACGTGTTACTGGCCTCGGCGTCGAACGCGATCATCATTGGCTTCAACGTGCGGCCGGAGCGGAAGGCGCAGGAAATCGCCGAGCAGGAAAAAGTCGATATCCGCCTCCACTCGATTATTTACGAACTGCAGGACGAGATCAAGCGTGCGATGAGTGGATTGCTCGAACCCACCATCAAGGAAACTTATCAGGGCCGCGCCGAGGTGCTCAATGTTTTCCGCATTCCAAAAGTTGGCACCGTGGCCGGTTGCCGCGTGAGTGACGGCTTGATCAAGCGCGACTCCGAGGTTCGTCTGCTGCGTGACAACGTGCAGGTCTTCAAGGGAAAAGTCGGATCGCTGCGCCGCTTCAAGGACGACGCCAGCCAGGTTACCAACGGCATGGAGTGCGGCATCTCGATCTCCAACTACGGCGACATCAAAGTTGGCGACGTGATCGAGGCGTTCGCGACGGAGAGAATTGCCGCGGAAGTGATTGCTTAGACGAAGATTTCGGAGGTTCTCATGCCCTCTTGTGCTAAAGATTGGGTTGAGATCGTCAAGGGCATAGTCGAAACACTTGCGATTCTGATTGGTGGTTATTTTGCGCTCCAGAGGATCCTTGCAGGGAATCAAATCGTCAACCTCTCCTTGAAAATTGCCTGCGACCGAGTAGCAGTACCCCATGGCCGGGATTCTCTACGGGCCACCTTGTCTCTGGTAAAGGGGGACAGAAGCACGATCCAAATTCACGACATCGAAGTAAGAGTTAATGGCCAACCTGTGGTTTGGACATACCCGTGGAGAGATCAAACTGTGCGTTTCACTTCTGACGAACAGGAGGCCGCAATCCCTAAGTTTTTCAAGCTAACGTGGGGTGAGCGGTCGGAGAAATCCCCATTCCTTAACTTTTCTCCCGGTGAAAAAACTGAACTTGCGAACTTCTGTGAGGTCGATCACGGCGTTGTCTGCTATGTGGAAGTTGTTGTGCTCGGAGTCGAACTCAAGAGCGGCTATCGCAGCCAGTGGAGGGCGTCTTCGGTGTCATTGCCGGTGTAGTTCCATAACGCCTCTGAATGCCCGTCGCCTTCCTCACTCTCGAACTTCACATCGAAGCAGCGCAGTCACTAAAAGATAAAAGGCAGGTGGTCCGCAGTCTGAAAGACCGGCTGCGCAACAGTTTCAACGTCTCTGTCGCCGAGCTCGATCCCAGCCCGGTGTGGAATCGCGCCACCGTTGGCGTGGCGAGCATCTCCGATTCGAGCGATTATCTTGATGGATTGATGAAGAATGTAGAGCGCGCGGCCACGCGCATCGCCAATAATCACGGAGCGGAGATTGCGGATTCGTTCGTGGATTTTCTGTAAACCTCTTTCCAAGCAAGGTCAAACTGACTGGGACCGCAAGAACCGTAATCTCTATCGCATTGTTACCTCTGTACTTACCTCCCACCGTTCTTTGTGCGCGACAATAGCACTTCCCGGCCAACACGGGCAGACGATTTTCTGATATCCTCATGCGTTTTACTTTGAGGTGATAGCTGTGGAGAAGCGCGGGCTGAAATATCATCGCGGGCGGTTGGGCGAGGCCTTGCGTGAAGAGATCGAAACGCTAGTGGAGGGGGAACTGGCGGATCCGCGCATCGGGCTGGTGGGAGTGACGGCGGTGCTTGTCGCGGATGACGGGCGCTCAGCGCAGGTTCTGGTCGATGTTGATGGCGACGACCAGGAAGCGGAGCGAAGCCTCGAGGGGTTGCTCGCTGCGAAAGAATATATACGGCATGAATTGGTGGAGCGGTTGCGTTTGAGGCGCGCGCCAGAATTGTACTTTCGGCTGGATCGTTCGGAGCGAGAAAAAGCGCGGGTAGAAGAATTGCTGGCGCGGGCAAAGAAAAGAACGAAGCCACGCGCCGAACCAGTGAAGAAAAAGGCATGAGCACTATCTTGCAGGATGTTCTCCGGCAGTTTGAGCAGCGCGACCGTTTCGTGCTTACCTCGCACGCGCGGCCCGATGGCGACGCTATCGGCTCGGCGCTGGCCTGCTGCCAAATTCTGCGTGCCATGGGAAAGCAGGCGGATGTTGTGCTGCACGACGGTGTGCCGCGAATCTATCGCGCGCTGCCCTTTGCCGATCAAGTGCTGCAAGCCGATCGCATTTCCGGCAGTTACGAGGCAGCGATTATTTTGGAATGCGACAGTATTCACCGCACGCGGTTGGAGGGGCTGGAAGATCGATTTCTGATCAGCATCGATCATCACGTCAGCGGGCGCCCATTCGCCGACGTGAACTGGATTGATCCGCATGCCGTAGCCACTGGAGAAATGGTGTTCCGTTTGGCGCGGGAAGCGGGAACGCCGTTTTCTCCTGACATCGCGACCTGCCTTTACACGGCGCTCATGACCGACACTGGTTCGTTTATGTTTCAAGGGACCAACGAGCATACGTTCGCTCTGGCACGCGAACTCGTATTGGCCGGAGCCGACCCTTCGCATTGCGCCCGCAGCATTTATTTCGCTCACTCGGTCGCCAAGATGAGGCTGCTCGGAGAAGCCCTGCGCAACCTTAATACCGAAGGCCATATTGGCTGGACGTGGGTGACCCTGGAACAGATGGAGCGCTGGGGGGCGAAGGAAGAAGACTGCGAAGGCCTTGTGAACTACGTGCTTTCCATTGGAGAGATTGAGGTAGCTGCATTTTTCCGCGAGCTCCCCGGCGGACGTTTTCGAGTGAGCCTGCGCAGCAAAGGTAAGCTCGATGTAGCGCAGATAGCGGAGGGATTCGGTGGCGGCGGCCACGAGTGCGCGAGCGGTTGCTCAGTGGACGGCCCCCTGGCCGACGCTGTGCGCGAGGTTCTCGAGTCATTGCGTCGCGGTCCTTCCGTGCAGTAACGAGGCAATTGTTAATTGCTGAATTCTTGATTGTTGATTGAAGGGGTTGGTGAAGGTACTGGTGATGAGGGTTTTCGATCAGCAATCAACAATCGAGAAATCAACAATCCAACCACCGATGTCTGCAACTGCTCGAATTCTCACCCGATGACCAATCGTAGCCGCGCCGACTCGCTATTGCTTGCGGGTTTCTGCGCATTCCTGTTTTTTTATGGTCTGGGGCAGTTTGGTTTGATTGGTGCCGATGAGCCGCGTTACGCGCAGGTAGCGCGCGAAATGCTGGAGCGCCATGATTGGATCACCCCTGTGCTGGGCGGAGAGCCATGGCTGGAAAAACCGCCACTTTATTACTGGCAGGCCATGGCTGCATACAAGCTTTTTGGTGTGTGCGACTGGGCTGCAAGGCTGCCTTCGGCGCTCGACGCGACATTCCTCGTGCTCGCTATGTACTTTTTCTTGCGCCGTTTTCGGCGCGGATTAGAACTTGACGGCGCACTCATCTCTGCTTCTTGTGCCGGAATCATTGGCTATGCTCGCGCCGCATCGATGGATATGGCGCTGGCGGCGGCGTTCACCATCGGAATGCTCGGCTGGTGGGCCTGGCGGGAGCGTGGGAAACGAATTTATCTCGCCGTCTTTTACGGCTTCATGGGTTTAGGAATGCTGGCAAAGGGGCCAGTGGCGCCCTTTCTCGCTTTGTTAGTGATCGTGCTATATGCGACCATCGCTGTTCGCGATTTGCGCCTCATCTTGAAGATTCTCTGGCTGCCGGGGATCTTTATTTTCTGCGTCACAGCTCTACCCTGGTATTTCGCGGTCCAAATTCGCAATCCAACTTTCTTTCACGAATTCATCGTCGAACATAATCTCGCGCGGTTCTCGAAGAATTTTTATCACCACACCGAGCCGATCTGGTATTACCTGCCAGTCGCCGCGTTGGCACTGATTCCGTGGACAGTCTTCGTAATTGCGGCTCTAGTTCAACCGGTCCGATCATGGTTGGAAAAACGAAAATCGCCCGAGATTCGCGCAACTGATTTC
>CAYOVU010000300.1:0-8029 GCA_964407505.1 uncultured Acidobacteriaceae bacterium
GTTTCAACCAGAGAGCACCAGAAAATACTGGAAAAGGTCCAGTATTTTCTAGGGAAACAGGTTTCCCAGAAAAGACGGGAAAACCCCAGAAAACGCCTAACGCCGCAGGCCTTAGGCAACACCATGGTCTAAACCATGACAATTAATATATTTTTTGGTTTTTAAATATAAATAGTTTCCTTTTACGTTATTCTTTACTACTTGTTTATTATTTTCTTTTATTTATTTTAATTTTATAATCTTAATTCTTTTTAATCGCTATTATTTTTAATAATTTTCTTTACTTTTAACTATTAATAGTTTTATTTTAGCTTTGTATTTTCTTCTAACTCTAGTGGTTAACGGGGGGGATTTTCTTTTTATATAATTAACAGTCTTTTCTAATTCTAGTACTTTATAGTTTTTAATTTTATATATAATAGTTAATAATCCTTTCTAACGATTATCAGCTTTTTTTTAGCTTAATAAGTAGTAATCTTTTCTAATAATAAACAATTTTTTTAGTTTAGCGATATTCTTTAATTCTAGCAGTTAGCGGTTTTTTTCTAGCTTAGCGAGAACGCCTAGCCGGTGGAGCTACTCCCGGGTCAGCGGGCGTAAACAGTAACAAGCGCTCGTTTACAAGCGTATACGTCTTTTTACGTGTAATTATCCTCTAACCTCTATTTCTTACATCTATTTTTGCTATACTCTCTCTCTATATCTCGCGCTCGAAATAGCCATCTGCGGCTATAATCTCTAGTAGCACGCAGCTAGCCTGCCTACTCGCCGTACATCTGGTCCAAAATAACCCGCACCATCACCATCATCCCGTTGCTCACCAGCTGCCCCCACAGCCGCTCGCCGTGACGCTCGCCCAGCCAAGCCCCGTACTCGGCCAACGCCCGCGCACCCTCTCCTGCACGCCCCTTGTACCCCAGCTTGCGCGGGAGCCGGCGGTACTCCGGGTCGCGCATCGCCGCCCGCACCACCGGCACCAGCACGTTGGGCCATCGACACCGCCCCGACTCCGGGTCGTCTCTGCCGCACAGCCGCTGCTGGATGCCGCACTTCCTGCAAGCGTACGATCCGCGCTCGTCGTACCGGACCCCCCGTCGGAATTCGTCGAGCGTTTCTTGCGTGAGCCCGTCGTTCTCCTCGCAAGCGGTGCTCTCGTGCATGATATACGCCTCGTCAGCCTCGTCACTGCCAGCCTCGTCGTCGTCCGCCAAAACCCAGCATAGTCCACAGCCGTCCGCCAGCTCGTCCAGCGTCGACTCCACTACCGCCCACTCCTGTGCGTCGCGCTGCTGCTTCCGTACCCACTCCGCCCTGCCCTCGCCGCACCGGTCGCACTCCGCCGCGCCCGTCACGTCCGCGCACTGCACTTCTTTGCCGTCCAAGTATCTGCTCATTACCGCCCGCCGGCAGCCGCGCGCCTGCACATATGCCTTGATTGCTTCCGCTTCCGTCTCTTCGACCGACGTGCTTGCGGCGCTCGCCTCTGGATCCGCCGCCTCCGCAGCCGCAGCCGCCGCCGCCGCCGCCGCCGCCGCCCCCTCGCCGCCGCCGCCACGCACCCTACGCTCGTCCACGAGCACGATCGAGTCCGCCATGCCCGACCCTGACCGTCCTGCGCGCCCGCTCTCCTGCGCATAGTCCATCATCCCCCACGGCATGTCGACGTGCAGCACAAACTCGATCCCGCCGATGTCGACGCCCGTCCCGAGCGCCGACGTCGCCACGATGAATCCCTCTTGCTCGATCCATGCGTCCAGCCGCTCGGCTCGGTCCGGCGTGGCCGCGTGATAGTAGCTGCATGCAAGCTCTTCTGCGATCGTCTCGCACTGCGCCTTGCTGCGGCAGTACACAACGCCCTTGTGCCGCAGATCGCGCCGCCGGCACATGGCCACCGCCGTCTCCACCAGCCGTCCCGCGCGGCACGTCGCCACGGCGTATCGGATGTTTGCGCGCACCGTGCTCGCTCGGACGTACGTCGCGTTCTCGACCAGCATGTTCCTGCCCAGCTGCCGCTCCAGCACGGGCGGCAGCGTTGCCGTCAGCAGCACCACCGGGCACCGCATGATCCGCAGATCGCCTAGCCGCGCCAGCTTCGGCCGCCAGTCGTTCGACGTCAGCGACAGATGGCACTCGTCGACGACCACCCTCTGCAGATGGCCGCTCTCGGCCAGACCGATCGCGTACGTCATAAACCCCGACGTGGCGACCAAGTCGGCGCTGACGACGACGACCGCCGGCGCGCCGTTCGGCCGGTTCGGCCTCCACTCCAGATGGTCGATCCGCGCGCGCTGCAGCCGCCGCAGCAAGTCGCCGACTAGCGCGCGGAACGGCACCACCACCACCGTCACGCCCGCGTCCGCCATGCACGCCGGCACCATGAACAGCACGCTCTTGCCGCCGCCCGTCGGCAGCACCACCACTAGCGGCGTCTGGCCGTGCAAGACCGCCCGTAGCGCCTGCTCCTGCTCGGGCGTCCGGAACGACACCTCCGTCTGGCCCAGTACTTGCTGCATTGCGGCCTTGATGTCTTGATCGGGCCTCGCTCTTCTCGGCCGCCGGCCGTGATACGGCTTTGGCCTCTTTGCCTGCTCTTGCTCGTCGTCGCTGCTGCAGTCGGGTCTTGGCCGTTTCTTTGGCTTCTCTTTGTCGTCGTCGTCGTCAAAACCTAACAACCGGTGCCACTTCCGGCTTAGATTCCGGAACGTTTCTAGCGACCGCTCGTTCAAGTTGCGGATGATGTTGATCGACACGCCGTAGTGCAGTGCCCCGACGGCCGTTGTGCGCCCGTTCTGCAGCTCGAGCGGGCTCTCGTCCATCTCAGCCTCGTCGTCGGTGTCCTCGCCAATCTCTTCCTGATAGCCCGACGCGAACGCCTTGCCCACCATCCTGCGCCCGATGCTCACCGCCACGTGGCGGTAGCTGCGCACGTTCAGCTCCGTGCCCAGCTTCGATGCCGTCTGCCGCTTCAGCACGCGCGCCAGCCTGTGCTCCCACGGCCCGCGCGAGTCCGACCACAAGTAGTCCGTCCAGTGGCCCCTGAGCACGCCGACGGTCAAAAGCTCCCTGAACGGCTGCAGATGCACGAGATAGACCGCTAGCAGCTGCCCCACACGCGCCGGCAAGAACCGCGGCACCACCTTGGGCCGGTCCCACTCCCACTGCGACTTGTGGTAACGCGTCACAAACAAGACCTGCCCGTCCATGACGAACACGTTACGGTCCTGTAGCTGGCCGTTGCGGTGGCGGATCGTCATGATCTCCGTGCCGCGCGCCGGCTGGCCGCCCGTCGTGTGCATCAAGAGCAGCAGCAGCTCTAGAAATGCGTCGACGCGCCGTAGATAACTGCGCACTCGCGGCATCCGCCACGTCCCGTCCGGCGATTTCAGCTCGCTCTTCAGCGCCCACGCAAGCACCGGCTCCAGCCCGTTGTGGAGCCCGTTGTTTTCGTTGACAAACGACTCGCCGCGCTTAGTAAACGAGACGTCGTCGACGACCTTGCGCAGCGGCACGTCGAACCGGTCCGTTCGCATCAGCTCGCGCCAGAGCAAGTCCTCGGCCTCGGCGACAGCGTCTTGCACCATCGCCTTGAACTGGCTCACGACGATCGGCCTGCCGTGCATGTAGAGCGTTTTGCCGTCGGCCGACCACAGCGTATTGCCCGTCTTGCCCGTGTTCTTCGCAATGTGCTTGCCGTACGCCAGAACGCTCAGCATCGTGCCCGCTGCCGTGTACGAGCCGTCGACCAAGAACTGCTGCCTGGCCTCGAGAAACTCGTTGCGCTCAGCGTCTCCCTGCTCGTCCCTGCGCGCCGCTGGCAGCAGCGTCTCGACGGCGATCAGCCTGATGCAGTACATGAATACGGCCGGTATGTACGAAAACTCGGTCGCCGCTAGCAGCCGCCCCATCTCGGCGTCGATGCCCAAGACCGCCAGAAAGTGGATCAGTCCGCTGCTAAACGGCTCGTCGCCGACAGACTCGAACACAAACGACGCCGATAGCCGGAGCGTCCTCTCGACGTGGTCGTCCTCGTCGTCGCCGCCGAGCGACTGCAGCAGCTCGACGGCCAGCTGCTTCTGCCGCCCCTGCCAACGGAAGAGCCGGCGTGCGTCCTTTAGCATGCCGTTCCTCTCTTCATCGTTGTCGCTGCCGTCGTCGCTGCCATCGTCGTTGTTACCACTGCTGTCGCCGCCGCCGTCGTCGCCATCAGCAACCCGCAAGCAGTAACAAATGAACCGCTTCCAGTACCGCGCATACCGCGCCTCGCTCGCCGGGTTCTGCAGCCGCGCCATCACCTTCCCGTCGGGCTCCACTCGCCTCGCCGATCTCAGCCAGCGTCTCGTGTGGCGCGCGAGCGTCGAGAGCCCGCCAACGCATCGCTCGACCATTGCGTCGACGGCCTTTGCCGCCTTCTGCAGCCGTGCCTCGTCGCGGTCCGGCAGCCTGCTCGCGTGCGCCAAGTGCTTCAAGTTGCTGCCCGCCAGATGCTGCGGCCAGCCCGTCATGTTGAACCAGCCGGTGCGGTCCGTCTTGGCCGTCTCTCTTTCCATGCGCGACTGCGCCTCTTCGTGCTTTAGCTGCAGCCCTTTCCACCACGCAAGCGTGTCTTTGACATCGTCCGATGGCCCGGTGCTGCTGCTTGAAGTCTCCTCGTCCGCCACGCGCACGGCAAAGTATCGTCGCGAAGCTCGCGCCGTAAAGAAGGTTTGCGCCTTGACGCTCGTCCAGTACTGCCTCTCTCCGGCCGTCGCCCGCCAGTCGTGCACCTTGTTGCAGTGGCGTCGGATCCACGTCGGCTGCACGCTTATAAAACCGCAGCCCGCCTCGCTGCAGAGCAGAGCGTCCACGGGGTCTCGGAGCATGCTGAACGGCGGCTCGAGCGCCGGCGGCTGCCGCACGTCGGCCGGCCTTGCCAGAGCCAGAAACGCATGCTTGGCGACAATAATCTTCCGCACTCTTGCGGCCACCGCGTGCTTGTCGCGCAAGTGCGCGTCAAGGTTCCAGATTGCATAGCGATGCTCCTTGCATATAAGCACTTTGTACGTGTCGTCGTAATGAACCAAACAATCGGCTATAGCTTCGGCAGCAGCTTGAGACTCCATTGTTGTACCTAGCAGCTTTCCGGACGAGGTTAGTAATAATAAAGAATAAATTTAGAGAGGCGGACCCGAGCGCCCGGTAAGGAGCTCCCGCACAGGGGTACGCGTCGCGCTAGTTCACAGGCGGAAATAACGTCGTTCTGTTCCAGGCTGTACTTAGTCTTCCTGATCGGCCGGCCTTGCCAGAGCCAGAAACGCATGTTCTGGCCCGCCGGCCAAAAGCCGCGTTCGCTCTCCTGCTCGTGCTGCTCCGTCGTCGACAGCCCAAAGTCGACCATCTTGAACTCGAGCTTGCCAGCCGGCCCCTTCCGGCAGAGGACGTTGCCCGTGCTGATGTCGCAATGCGCGACTCCCGCGCGGTCCATCGCCGCCAGCATTTCAAACAGCCCAGTCATGATCCGTGTGAGTTCGCCGCTGGTCGGCCGCAGGTCCGTATCGCTGCAACCTAGCACATTGTCAATAGCCTTCAAGCAGCTCCATGTGAAGCTCGTCGTTCGCCGCGTCGTGGTAAATGAACTTGGGCACGTACTGCGACGTGTGCGCCGACTCAGACAGGTGCTTCAGCATCGCCGCCTCGTGTGCGCAGTTCTGTGTCTGCGCCGCGGCATTGTACCTCCCTCCTTTGACCTTCTTCCAAATCTTGACTGCATGCCTTGGCACCGCATACCCATCACCGTATCCGATTTTCTCGAGTTCGGAGTAGCCGTTCATTTTGTCGAGTAAGTTCAAGTTGGTCAGGAGGACAACAGGGGCCGGCCCGGGCTGAAATATGCCCATCGCTCGCTCCTTTGTCTGCCTATCCGGCTATTTTGCTTGCAGCGTACGCTCTTTGTTCGAGTCGTGCTGCTTGCGGTCCGTATCAGACGTCTCGCGCACGTCGGACGAGCTAGCCAAGGCGACCAAGTCTTTCGGCCGGGTCTTCGCAAGCGATCCTAACCCCGACCAAAAAACGAAGAAGGGTCTTTGATCGTAAGCTACCGGATTCCGCCCGGGTTGGGCTGGCGGGCCGGGCTGGTCGGACCGAACGGCGGACTTGAGGTCGGTCCCTCGCGCTTTGTCTCCTGCCTTGTCTCCTGCCTCATGTCTGGTCGGTTATCGTAGCATGCTATATTATAGACTTCTAGTAGTATATATTTTTTAATCAGATAATATCTACTCTCTCTCTCTCTCTCTCTTCTCTTGACCAACTTGACCAACTTCACTTACTACTACCGGCTTTCACTTGCTTACTTACTTTCTCTCTATATAAGCAAGCCTCTTCTCTCTCACTAAAGCCTTCTTCCTTCCTACCTTCTTCTTGTTTTCTAAAATCATTTCCAAGCTCTTCTCTTCTCTTCCCCTTGCCCGTCCTCCTCTATTCAGTAAAGAATCCTCCCTCCCTCCCTTCTTTCCCGTCATGGCCGTCAACAACCTCAATCCGGTCGCTATCATGGAAGACTTCTATCGGGCTAGAGCCCGCGCTAGAGCCGGCTTCGTCGACCTCGTCGACATCGCCCGCCGGCACGAGCTGCTCAACGAGCAGTTCGGGCACCCCGAGCGGTCCGGCCGCCAGCTATCCGATGCCGCCTACCACCTTCTGCACGCCGTTTGCGCCCACCTCGTCCGTCCCGCCCCGACCTTTGGCTTTCCCGCCGTCGTAGATACGGTAAGTAAGCAAGCAAGCCTAAACATCCTTCCTTCCCCTCTCTCTCTCTCTCTCTCTCTTTTTTTCGTCGGTTTCGGTTTTCCCTTTTTTATTTTTTACTCTCTCTTTTTTCTTTTCTTTCAACTAATTTAGCTTAGCACGGCTTCCTCTTCCGCCCGGCCCAGTCTACTCAGATCGCCGTCATCCTCGAGCACCTGCCGACGCCGACGCCCGACGCCGCCGACGCCGCCGACGCCGCCTCCTCGCTCTGCATAGCCTTGGCCGACTGCATCACCATCGCCGTCGCTAACGTCGCCGCCGCCCTGAACGACTTGCACAACGTCGCCGCCCGCATGGATCGGTTTTCGCCCGGCGCCGGCGCCTACGTCGACGGCTTTCGGACCGCCGTGAGCGCCATGATGGCCGACGTCGATTCGGCCATCCGGCTGCTGCTCGACCAGGCCGATCTGGCCGGCCGGGAGTCTCTCTAGATAGAAGTAGTTTGTGGCAGTAATCAATAAAAAACCACTTCTTCTTCTTCTTCTTCTTCTTCTTCTTCTTCTTCCTCTTCTAACTAAAGCTCGTTTGTTTTTCTTTCAGGCCGGTTTGATTGATGCGCAACTGCGCCCGACGATTTCCTTTTCTTTGGTTTAGTTGGGGACCTGATGGCTGGAGTTGGCCCGTTTTTCCGGACCTGATCTCTGCAGTTGGCGCGCTTTTCTAGCCTTGCGGCCGACCAAAGCGGCTTCTCTGGCTCCGGCATGTGCGGCGGTCGGGGCGGACATCAAACCAAGGGTTAGGGATAATTAGGGATGGGGCGCGTGGCGGCTAGAAAATGCGGTATAAACCTGTGGTTAGGGCGGCCATCGACCAGGGCTAGGACCAATTATTTAGGGCTATACGTTGACCCGATACGTTGACACTAGGGTCGAGCCAACCCTAGACTTTGACCTGAGCATTTTGTATGATACGTTGACCCAACGTACCGACATCATATCGTGTAGGCTGGGTACTAACAGATTAATAACTGGCAGATCTTCTTATAAAGCTCTCTAGTTCTTAAATACTTAAGTCCTTCTGTTCTTTTATAGGACTAGGCTAGCAGCTAGCTATTACTTTCTTTCTGTTATAGTTTTTTGCTCTGCTTATATCGCTGTACTGCTATTTCTCTATACTAGACTTGCTTACACGCTAAAGGGGAGTGTTGTAGCCGAAGGTCACGTGGTTAGCGTGCAGCTCCTATATATATATAGCAGATCTTTTTCTATAGTAATATAATTATATACTATAATAGATTTTATAATAGTAT
>CAYOVU010000301.1:0-3374 GCA_964407505.1 uncultured Acidobacteriaceae bacterium
AGTTTTGCCCTCGGCCAGCAGGCGCGATCGCAGCAAGTGCACGGCGAGATCGCGGTCGCCGGTGTGGAACCAGGTAGGCTCGCCGAGTTGCCCCATCGCCTGCAAGCAGAGAAAAGTATCGCCTTTCACGCCCCAGCCGCGTTCACGGCTCAGCAGCCCGGAGAGGACGTAGGTGATGGAGTCGATATCCGGAGAGACGTAAAGGCCCCACCAGAGCAAATCGTCGCCGGTATTGACGACGAGTGTGATTTCTTCGGGTGGGATGACTTGCCGCAGTCCGTCCACGAATTTGGCGCCGCCGGTGCCGCCACTGAGCACGCAGATCATGCAGCGCTCCTGATCCGGGCGAGGCCATCGGCATCGCGGGCAGCCTCGAGTCGTTCCACTAGCAATCCGAACTTTGGCAAACCAGATCTCGACATCACCGCTGGCAAAAATTCAGGATAGACGGGCAAACGCTGGCGCAATTGCTGTCCTTTACCCTCGGTGCGCAGGCGTAGTTGCTCGAGATGCGGCCACGGCTTTTCGGGATTGATGAAGTCAGGAGTCAGCGGAGAAATTCCTCCCCAGTCGTTGATGCCAGCGTCGATCAACTCTTCATAATACGGTGCATTGAGGTTGGGAGGCGCCTGAATATTGACGTTAGGCATTAACAAACGAGCTACCGCCACGGTGCGGAGCATCTCTCCCTGGCTAGGTTCAGGCACCTGAGCCATAGGAATGCCGGGCTTCGCGCGGAAGTTCTGGACGATTACTTCCTGAATATGGCCGTAGCGGTCGTGCAAATCGCGAATGGCAATCAGTGTATCGACGCGATCTTCGAGGGATTCGCCGATGCCGATCAGCAGGCCGGTGGTGAAGGGAACTCGCTGCTTTCCGGCCTCTTCGATAGTGCGAAGACGCTTTGAGGGAAGCTTGTCGGGGGCGTTATCGTGGGCTGCACCAGGGGCGAGCAGGACGCGGTTGGTACTTTCGAGCATAAGACCCATGCTGGGCGAGACAGAGGAGAGGCGTGAGATCCACTCGGCGCTGAGAAGGCCAGGATTTGGGTGTGGCAGCAGCGTGGTCTCGTGAAGCACAAGCTCGCACATCGCTTCAAGATAGTGAAGTGTGGATTTATAGCCGAGATGCCACAGGGTGTCACGCATCGCGGGGAAAAGCAGTTCCGGTTTATCGCCGAGGCTGAAGAGGGCTTCGGTGCATCCGAGCCTTTCGGCGGCGCGAGCCACGGCTAGAACTTCTTCAGGAGTCATAGTGTGGGCGCCGGGGGCGCCTGGATTGCGGCGAAAGGTGCAGTAGCCGCAATAGTCACGGCAGAGATTGGTCAGCGGCAGAAAAACCTTGCGAGAGTAGGTGACGATGCCGGGCTTAAAGCTTTCCTTCGCGGCCCGGGCGGCGGAAAGAAGCGCCGGAAGTTCTTCATCGCTGCAGCGTATCAGACTCAACGCCAATTGACGTGAGATTGGCGAGCTGGGTTGCAGAGCCGGCAATAGGGCCGTCCACAACGAGTTTTCTTTCGCGGCGGCGGCTTTGAGAGCGGCGGGCGTCACTGCATGATTCCGTAAGCGGGCGGATGCATCGAATCATACCTTAGGTATCCGTTGTCCGGTATCCCTCATCGGGCACGTCAGCAGACCGTAATTCATTCTTTTCGGAGGGGGATCGGCCGGGCTGGCGTGATAATGTGGCAGTCGCGACGGAGAAAACTGCAGGGGACCGCATGAGCCTCACCGCAATCGAGTTCCGGAAGGCGATGGGCTGTTTTGCCACGGGAGTGACCATTATCACTCTCGATCTGGATGGCGAAGTCCACGGGATGACGGCGAACGCGGTTGCATCCGTGTCGCTCGACCCGCTGCTAGTGCTGGTCTGCGTGGGGCACGTCGCGCAAACTCACGGCCATATCCATGCCAAGAAGCGTTTTGGAATCAACATTCTGGCGGAGAGCCAGCGATCGATTTCCGAATACTATGCACGACCGGTGCAAGTGCAGGTTCACGCCGAGCAAGGCCGGGAGCAAGTTCGCGCCGAGGCAGAAGCGGGGGCGCTCTTTGACCGGACCGCACATGGAACTCCCGTCCTGCACGGGGCGCTGGCATATTTGGAATGCAAGCTGCAGTCGTCGCGGGAAGCTGGCGACCACACCATCTTTATTGCGGAAGTTGAGGGCGTTGTTGTGCGCCCGGGTGATCCGCTGCTGTTTTTTAGAGGTAAATACCGCAAGATTGGTCAGGAATTGGGGAATGAAGTGAGAAAGCCCGGCGCCTTATGAGGGGGGACGCCGGGCCGTTAGGGACTCGCAGACGTTTCAACCATACTTGCTTGTATCTCCTGTTGAGCACAAGGTTGGATGTCACAATCTCATTGTGACGGATGTCACAGTCAGGGCAGTGGGAAGCAAGATGTGCCACTTTTCGGGACGCAGAACATCTTATGAACATCCAACGAAAAGCGTCTTATTTATGAAAATGGAGGCATATATCGATGGCAGAGAAACTGGCCAAGAGCGAATCCGAGTGGAAGCAGAAGCTAACGCCGGAGCAATATCATGTGACGCGCGAAGCGGGAACCGAGCCGGCCTTTACCGGTAAGTACTGGAAAACAAAGGACTCCGGAACTTACCACTGTATTTGCTGTGGCGAGCCACTATTCGACTCTTCGACAAAATTCGATTCCGGAACTGGTTGGCCGAGTTTTTATACCCCGGCCGATAAGAGCAAAGTCGAGGAGCACAAGGATTCGACCTATGGAATGGTCCGCACCGAGGCACGCTGTGCAAAGTGTGGGGCGCACCTGGGGCACGTGTTTGAGGACGGTCCGGCACCGACCGGGTTGCGATATTGCATGAATTCTGCAGCGCTCGATTTGAAGCCCAAAGAGAAGCAGTAGAACGAATCCACAATAGTCATCCCGAGCAAAACGAGGGACCCTGGTTCTTGCCTGGGCATCATCAGTTAGGTTGCGCAGGCCGAAACCAGGGTCCCTCGTTTTGCTCGGGATGACGAACCCGAGGGTGACAGAGCGTTTACGCGCCGGCGGTTGCGGCCATCGCTTTGGGTGGCTCGGCAGCCGACGGTTTGGCCTGAGTCGCCTGGCTCTGTTGCTTCTGCCCACCGCTACGAACTTCGACGCCGCCCTTCAGGATGGCACCATCTTCCACGCTGATTCGAATGGTGGAAACATCTCCGGTAACCGAACCTTCGCTGCGGATATCAATTCGGTCGCTGCATTCAATGTTTCCGTTAACCTTGCCCATGACCACAACCTCGGCGGCAACAATGTTGGCCTGCACAATGCCGTTGCGGCCAATGGTGACGCGGTTGTTGGGCAGGCTGATTTTGCCTTCGATGCGGCCATCCACGTAAAGCGCTTCC
>CAYOVU010000302.1:0-5930 GCA_964407505.1 uncultured Acidobacteriaceae bacterium
CTGCTGAAGGAAGTGTGCTCATTCGCTGCAAGCCGTGGCGCGCGCTTTATGACTGTTGCCGGAGTCATGAGAGAGCTTGGACAACAACCCGACGTTCCGTTGGAAGGGAACTTGCAAGCAGGAAACAGGACTCACAGTCAGCTTCCGATGCCGTATTCTGATGAGTTACGTGGTGACATCTGTGGCTAGTACAAGTGCGGCTACCGCAATCCCATTGGAACTAGTTCGACCAACTGCCGGCGTCGAAGTCTATGAGACGGATCCAATTCATGAGCCGTGCTGGTCGGCTCTGGTGGCGAGCCATCCCCGCTCGTCGGTGTTCCACAGCCCGAGCTGGCTGCAGGCGTTGCACAGTGTGTATGGCTACGAACCGGTGGTGGTGACCACTTGTCCACCTGATGCGCCTCTCACGAATGGACTTGTCTTCTGCAAGATCCACAGCTGGCTTACCGGTCGCAGGCTGGTATCGTTGCCATTCTCCGATCACTGCGATCCCTTGCCCGACACGGCGAATGAGACTGACGAATTGCTCCTGCAGCTGAGTCGGCAGGTCGACCGGGAAAAGTGGAAATACGTTGAGATCCGTCCTATCGCCTATGAGCCCAGCAGCCGCACCGGGCTGAGCCGGGGAATGACTTATTTGTTCCACCGCCTGGACCTGCGTCCACCAGAGCGGCAGCTATTTCACAGTTTCCATAAAGATTGCGTGCAAAGGAAGATTCGCCGCGCCGAAAGGGAAAACCTCACCTATGAAGCGGGAGCCTCCGAAGGATTGCTGAAGAAGTTTTATGCCCTCCTAGTGATGACCCGGCGCCGGCAGGGCCTGCCACCGCAGCCGCTGGCCTGGTTCCGAGGCCTGATCGCCACCTTTGGAAAGGACCTAAGAATCCGCGTTGCCAGCAAGAATGGCGTGCCGGTGGCCAGCATTCTTACACTCTCGCACAAAAAGACCGTGATTTATAAATACGGCTGCAGCAATGCTGCCTTCAATCCTTTGGGCGGAACTGCGCTCTTGTTCTGGCAGACGATTCAAGAAGCCAAACATCAAGGGTTCGAGGAGCTAGAACTGGGCCGCTCCGATACGGACAACGCTGGGCTGATTGCATTTAAGGAACGTTGGGGCGCCTCTCGCCGCTCCATCAGTTACTGGACCTACCCCGAGAGCTCACCCGCACGACCAGACAGCTGGAAAAAGACAATGGCGCGGCGCGTGGTGTCGGCAGCTCCCGATCTGGCTCTCGAAGCGGCTGGAAGCCTCTTATATAAACATATCGGCTAGCATCGCTGCGCAAACTTCCCGCTCTGAAACTCACTCATTCGGAAACCCGCAATTATTTAAAAGGACCTAACCCTGAGGGGTTCTTAAAATGCTATTACTAAATCGAGCCTATTATTTCGTGAAGCCAGTTTTGCCGTGGCGTGTGCGATTGGGATTGCGACGGTGGCGCGCCAAACGCCGCCGCCGGCAATTTGCTGATGTCTGGCCGATCGATCCTAAGGCAGCGCAAACCCCTCCCGGCTGGCCGGGTTGGCCCGATGGCAAGCGTTTCGCGCTGGTACTCACGCACGACGTTGAAGGCAGCAAAGGAGTGTCGCGAGTCAAGCAACTGAGGGACCTTGAACAGAAGCATGGATTCCGGTCCTCCTTCAATTTTGTGCCCGAAGGGGAATACCGCGTTCCCGATGCGGTGCGGGAACTTCTGGATCAGGCCGGCTTCGAGGTTGGAGTCCACGGCTTGAGGCACGATGGCAAACTTTACAGCTCGAAGGCGGAGTTCGCTCAGAGGGCCTCGCGGATCAAAGAACACATGCTGCAATGGGATGCTTGTGGATTTCGTTCGCCTCTCATGCAACACAAGCTGGGATGGCAACATTTGCTGGGGGTTGAGTACGACGCGTCGACCTTCGATACCGATCCCTTCGAACCCGAGTCCGACGGCGCTGCGACTATCTTTCCCTTCTGGGTCGCTGGCCCAGACGGCAATGGCTATGTGGAGCTTCCCTACACGCTGGTTCAGGATTTCAATCTTTTCGGAGTTCTGCAGGAACCGAACATCGAAATCTGGAAGCGCAAGGCAGATTGGGTGGCAGAGCACGGCGGTATGGTCCTGCTGAATACTCACCCCGACTATATGTGTTTTGAGGGCCGGCAGCAGAGGGATGAGTATCCGGTCGCGCGTTATGAGGAATTCTTACGCTATATGCGGGAGAAATACGAAGGCTCGTTTTGGACGGGTCTGCCGCGGGAGTTAGCCAGCTATTACAAGGAGGCTGTGCCCGTTGAGTCCCGCAACACTCGCAAGAAAATATGCATGGTTGCCTATACGCCGTATGAAGGCGATAACCGCGTGCGGCGCTACGCGGAAACTCTAGCCAAGCGCGGCGATCAAGTAGATGTGATCGGTTTATCCCGCGAGCATGGACAACACTCCGTAGAGGAAATAAACGGGGTTACGATTTACCGGATTCAACATCGCGAACACAACGAGCGTGGCATGTGGACCTATGCCTGGAGACTGATGCGTTTCCTCAAGCGATCTTCGCAGATGCTCTCGCAGCTGCATGACCGCAATCGCTACGATGTGGTTCATATCCACAACATGCCGGACTTCCTGGTGTTCGCGGCGTGGTATCCGAAGCTGACCGGCGCCAAACTGATTCTCGATATTCACGATATTGTGCCGGAGTTATTTGGGAACAAATTCCACTCCCGCCTCAACTCGGCTTATGTCGCGATGTTGAAGAAAATGGAAAAATTCTCGGCGGGATTTGTCGATCACGTCATTGTGTCGAATCACCTTTGGCATAAGACGGTCACGGCGCGTTCGGTGCCAGAAGAGAAGTGCTCCGTTCTCATCAACCACGTCGATCCCGGCATGTTTTCCCGTCACGCCAAAACCAGAACGGATGGGAAATTCATTATTTTATTTCCCGGAAGTCTGCAGTGGCATCAGGGCGTCGACATCGCGATCGAAGCTTTTGCCCGGGTCAAGCCGAAGGTTCCCAATGCTGAGTTCCACGTCTATTGCGGGTCAGGCGTCCTGCAAAGCGATTTGAAAAAGCTTGTCGAACGGCTTGGGCTTGGCGACAGCGTCAAATTCAATAAAGCGGTTCCTCTCGACGAGATCGCGCAGGTCATCTCTAATGCTGATCTTGGCGTCGTGCCCAAGCGGGCCGATTCGTTTGGCAACGAAGCTTACAGCACGAAGATCATGGAATTCATGTCACAGGGCGTGCCGGTGGTTGTTTCAAAAACGAAGGTCGACGCCTTCTATTTCGAAGAGGGAACAGTTCACTTCTTCCCGTCCGGCGACGTGCAAGCCATGGCAGACGCGATTCTGGATGTGGTGAACGACCAAGCCTTGCGTGAATCTCTTATCGTGCACGGCTATGAATATGTCGAGCGCCACGGCTGGGACCGGAAGAAGAAAGAGTATCTCGATCTGATTGACTCACTTTCGACTGAGGCATTCGACGAATTTGCCTCGCCAAAAGATTTGCATCATCCCCGTCACCGCCCTGCGGCGGCTTTCCAAGCTGCGATGTCTTCTTTGAAAACAGTGCAGCCACCGAGTCACGGCCAGCCCGATCGCGTTACCGAGGAAGTTGGCAGCCTGGGATCCGACTAAACGTCGGTCATCTGTAACTTGCTGTAGAGGACTCGCAAAACCAAAAACAAGAAACGCGAAGGCTCCTCCGACTGAGCCGAACGTCGAACAGTTCTCTACCTCCCCAAATTATTTCAGTGACCTTGGGCAGGAACTCTTGAACGCAAAATCATCGAATTGCAATGTCGTAGTGGTGGGCGCCGGTCCTTACGGACTTTCCTCGGCGGCCTATTTGCGCGCGGCTGGAATCGAAGCGCGCGTTTTCGGCGAACCCATGTCGTTCTGGCAGAACCAGATGCCGGTTGGCATGTGTTTGCGTTCGAATTGGGGCGCCTCGCACATCGCCGATCCCAGCCAGGCGTTCACGCTGGATGCCTACTGCCGCGAGAAGGGAAATCACGTCTCTAGGCCGATTCCGCTCGATCGTTTTGTCAACTACGGGCATTGGTATCAGAGCCAGGCGGTACGAGATCTTGAAAAGCGCGACGTGAGCAGCATCGATCTCGCCGCGGGCGGGTTCAAGATTGTCATGGCGGATGGCGAAGAATTCACCACGCGGCGGGTTGTGGTGGCGGCCGGAATCAGTGCGTTTACGGCCCGCCCCGCAGAGTTCGCCGGCATCCCTTCCGCTCTGGCTTCCCATACCAGCGAGCACAATGATCTACGAAAGTTTAAGGGACAAAAGGTAGTAGTAATCGGCGCCGGCCAAAGCGCCCTCGAGTCGGCTGCGCTGTTCAAAGAGGCTGGCATTCCCGTCGAAGTGATTGGACGTAAGGAAACTCTCAACTGGGTCGGATTGCATCCGCGATTGCACCATCTCGGAGCGATCTCGAAGATGCTGTATTCGAAGCGCGACGTGGGGCCGGCTGGGATCAGCCGCCTGGTCGCGATGCCGCACGTCTTCCGGCGATTTCCCCGCAGCTTCCAGGATCGCACCGCGTATCGCGCGATTCGGCCTGCGGGAGCCAGTTGGCTGCAGCCGCGACTTACAAACGTGCCGATTACATTGGGACGCAGCGTGACTTCCGCCGAGGTTTCTGGCAGCCAGCTCCGCTTGCGACTCGACGACGGAAGCGAACGCTTAGTCGACCATGCGCTGCTGGCGACAGGATTCCGGGTTGACGTATGCAGATATCCTTTCCTGGCTCCAGCATTGTCGAAGCAACTAATAACCGCATACGGCTTCCCTGTGCTTAAGCGCGGCCTGGAGTCTTCGATTCCAGGGTTGCACTTCGTCGGTAAACCTGCGGCGTGGAGTTTTGGACCGCTGCTCGGCTTTGTTTCGGGAGCGGAGTTTGCTTCGACCGAACTGGTTCGCTCCATCGCTCGGCACACCTCTCGGAACGGAAACCACTGAACTCGTGAACACAGCCTTAACATCCAGAGTTGAAAGGTTGAGCGCCGTGCAGACCGCAAACCAAACCACGGGAGCGGTCGTCATCGGCGGCGACTATCAGGGACTTGGAATCGTGCGCAGCCTCGGCCGCCACGGGATACCGGTATGCGTAGTGGATGACGAGCTTTCGATTTCCCGGTACTCGCGTTATTGCACCAGATTCGTGAAGCTTTCCGATCTGCGCCACGAGCGGCTCACGGTAGACAGCTTGCTCGACGTGGGCAGGGCTCTTGGTCTTAATGGTTGGGTTCTTTATCCTACTCGCGAAGAACTGGTCGCCGCTTTGTCGCGCAACCGGGAAGAGCTCGCGGAGGTGTTTCGAGTGCCAACCCCTGAGTGGGAGACGGTGAAGTGGGCTTGGGACAAAAGAAATACCTATCGACTGGCACGAGACCTGGGTATTCCAACACCAAGTACGCACTATCTGGAGCACCCCGACGAACTTGAGCAACTCCGTACCATTTCCCCGCCATTTGTGATCAAGCCTGCGATCAAAGAGCACTTCTTTTACTCGACGAAAGCGAAAGCCTGGCTGGCCAACAGCCATTCCGAGTTGAAAGAACTGTTTGAAAAAGCAATCGAGCACGCTGGCTCCGGA
Source organism: uncultured Acidobacteriaceae bacterium (assembly GCA_964407505.1). GTDB lineage: Bacteria > Acidobacteriota > Terriglobia > Terriglobales > Acidobacteriaceae > Sulfotelmatobacter. Next base: position 5,603 of record CAYOVU010000302.1, read on the forward strand.
GAAATCATGGTGCAGGAATTGATTCCCGGCGGCGGCAGACAGCAGTTCTCCTACTGCGGCTTTTTCCGCGATGGACAAGCCGTGGGCAAGATGGTGGTTCGCCGTCGGCGCCAGCATCCACTTCAGTTCGGACGGGCGAGCACCTTTGTCGAGACGGTCGACATTCCGATTCTGGAGAAGCTTTCGGAGCGGTTCTTGCGAGCCATCGACTATTATGGCCTGGTCGAACTGGAATATAAGCTCGATCCGCGGGATGGCCAGTACAAACTGCTTGACGTAAACGCCAGAACATGGGGTTATCACAGCCTCGGAGCGGCCGCGGGTGTGG
>CAYOVU010000303.1:0-2677 GCA_964407505.1 uncultured Acidobacteriaceae bacterium
GCGCGGCTGCGGATTTCTGGCCGTCGTCGACCGTCTGATTGTCGATCGGAGCGTAGGCGATGAATTCGCTCGAGCCGCCCGCGAGAAACGTCTCGATAGGCGGTTGGAAGTTGAGCTTGTCGAGGCCCGGCTTGGGCGCCCAGCCGTCTGACGGTCCGGCACTCGTTCTCACGAAAGACCATCGCGGCGCGGAGCCATCGCTGACCAGGGTCCACTGCCGGCTCTCGATCGCACTGCCGTTGATTCGAATCTCTTCGACCCCGGGCGTGGCTGCCGTGAGCTGATCGCAATGCTCCTCCGGCGTTTCCGTCGGATGGCTCGCTTCGTTGCGCAGCGCGGTCTGCTGTTCGGAGTATGCCTCCATCTGTTGCTGAGTCGGAGCGACGGGCTTGACCGCGGAGTGGAAGCATCCGGCGGTCGCGAGCGCCACGCATCCACCGAGCAGCACCATACCGGCTCGACGCGGCGACGGTTGAGGCGATGGTCGCAAGGCACGCGCGGCGCGGACGGCAAAGCGGAAAGTCATCCAATAGAGTTTTTGGATCGAAGGGAGCGAAGTCAATCGCGCAGCCGCTTGTGTTAGCGGAATCCACCGGTCGCGAGGCTGGCTAGAAGACTGAATTGACAGTGTCGAATTCGGCCCTTAGACTCGCCTCAGAGCGGGTGTAATTCAGTGGTAGAATGCCAGCTTCCCAAGCTGGACGTCGCCGGTTCGACCCCGGTCGCCCGCTCCATTTCAGTTCGCCCGCCCGTGGATCGAGAGTCTCTTTAGCCCAAGGCCTGCCCGCTTGCGATGGGTGCGTTCAAGAATCGCGCCCGCGACGAGCGCCTCGCGTGAAGAAATGCAATTGGACGGAGGACGTGCAGCGAACGGAGGCGAGCGCCTCATTAATGGCCAATGTGCGGAAGCTCGCCGGAATAACCGAATAGTCGAAGCAATACGAACGATAGATATGATTCCGTTAGGAGTCTTGCTTGCTGGCGGACACTTTCGGGGGCGTCGATGAATCTATCTCGACGTTTTGGATGAATGATGCTGTTCCTGAGTTCCGTCAAGACACGCGGTCCATCCCACTTGCGGTCGGGAGATGCAGAGTAAGCGGTCAAATCAGGCGTCCTTGATGAAAGGTCGGTCGAAATCGTCTGAAACGTTAGCAGCAATCTCAGGCGATCGGAGGCGGGGAGTTTGTCGCATCCTTCCGGGCTAAGGATTTGATTTCTTTCGACCAGCTGGATCCAGCTGATCAACTCCAAAGCCGTCTGCCCACCTACGAGACTGGATTCAATCGATCGAGACCGCCTGCCGTCAATCGCCCATGATATCGCTGTCTTTATGGGGGTTCGCCAATGGCTGTCATTCCACAATTTCAAAAATCCTTCGAATGACCCTGATACAGCTATGTCGCTGGCCGTGAAGGATAATCCATGTAGATCTAGATCAGACAAAGCATGGATGTCTTTTGCCTGCCTGCATAGCAGCCATCGAAACTCCGAAGAATGCAGCCCTATGTATGCGCACGGCCAGCACCAAGCACCTCGAACGAACGAAAGGAAATAATATAAGCCCTCAAGTACATCTGCGGCTTCGTTCGTCCTGAAGGGGCTTTCATTCTCTTTTTCGAGAATTCCAATGTAGGTCACGCGGAATGCTGGACCGCTGATCCGAACCCGCTCCTGGGGATGATTTGGTTGAAGACGTAGTTTCCAGCCTCCACCTCTGAGGACAAGTTCCCCCAACGAGGAACCGCCGCTTTCCGATGCGGTGTCTCGATGATGCAACCCATTCAAGTTGACGATGTGAAATAGTACTCTGTCTAGTTTGTCTTCCGTGTTCGCTTCGAAGGTTCTAAGCCCGAAGTCTATGTGGCATTTTGGGTCGCTCAAATGACCGAAGCTCGCCGCAAAGGAGCCATCGCGTTCACAGCGAAATGTTCTCGACGGGTCTTCTATTCGGATAATGCGCTCGTCGTTGAATACAAGCAGCATCGTTGGCCTCAGCGGTTCCAGTTCTTCTGCAGACTCTCTAAATATGAGCCAGGGCCGCGGGACCCAAACTATTGAAATCGAACCTCGTGTTGAAACACGGCCGTGCTTTGAGCAAATGTCAAAAGCTCCTTCATAGAGACACAAAGGCTGGTCCGCTGGAGTGGTGCCGTAGCCGATCACGCGGTTCCTACGTTCGGGGCGAGTATTCGAAGCTCGCGGCCGCCTTCGAGCCGGGCGCGGAGTTCCTCGTGCTCGCGCTCAAGGCGCTGGGCGGGTTTGAGCAAATCGCTGGTAGCGTGATCAGACGCGCGCTTATCGCTGGGTTCGACTAACCACATTGCGCTGGATTGTACGCTCGAAGTGAAGGTCCGGAAATGGTGGCTATGCCACTTGCTCGCACGGCTCGGGCGCGATCAATTTTCAGCTATTTTCAGGTAGTGGCCGCAGTTTGCGATAGACTTTTTAGAATCATAGTAAGGGTGTTGGCTCGCTCGAGCTCGAGGAGGATCGATCCCGCCCGGGTTGAGCGGATTTGTGGCCTCAACATAAGAGGAGAAAAATGTGGAGACACATCCTCCGGTACCGCCGTTTACTCGTGACACCGCTATTCAGAAGGTTCGTGGCGCGGAGGACGGCTGGAATTCCCGCAACCCGGGAAAAGTGTCCCTCGCCTACACGCCGGACTCGCGCT
>CAYOVU010000304.1:0-5129 GCA_964407505.1 uncultured Acidobacteriaceae bacterium
GGCTTCATCGGCGGCCAGCGCGGCTTGGTTCGGGATTGATTTGTAAACCGTCATGCTCTGGCTGCCCTCGATGATGTGTATGATCGCCAGCAGATCCGCATCTTGTCCGGAGACCGGTACCTTGCCCTCGAGCTTATGTTCTTGAAGCGCCTGAATCGCGCCTGCTGCCAGTCCATCACTGGAGGCAAGAACGGCAGTTACGTTCCCTTTGGAAGAATTAAGAGCATCCAGCATATCGAGATATGCTTCTTCGGGCTTCCAGTCCTTGGCGTAGCCGTCGGCGATCACTTTGATCTTGCCCTGATCGATATACTGCTGCAGTATTCTCATCTGTGCGTCGTGCAGAACCTTTGCGTTCGCATCATCTGGAGAACCCTCGATCAGGACATAATTTCCCCTGGGCGCAACAGTTATTAGATATTCTGCCTGCATCCTGCCGATCTCAACCGGGTCAAAGCTTATGTAGAGATCTACGTCGCTGTTCAGCACCAGGCGATCGTAGCTGATGACCTTCACGTGCGCGGCCTTCGCCGCATCCACGATCCTGCCGGCTTTCGCCGTGTCGTGGGGCAGCAGGACCAATACCTGAATGCCTGCCTTGATCATCTCCGTCACTTGGCGAAATTGAATATCGTCGTCCCCCCTGGCATCCGCCCAAACCGTCTTCACGCCCAGTTGCTGTGCGCGGGCTTGAAAGGAGTCGAGGTCGGTTTGCCAGCGCTCTCCTTTTACCGCTTCCAGAGAAAAACCTATTTTCGGTTGCTCAACGCTCTGCGCCGGCAGAGCCTCTACAATGGTCAAGGCGAACATCAACGACACAACCACCCGTGTGGCAATATTTTTCATCGCGAGTCACTTTCTGTCCTGAGGATCTGTCTTAATTATGCTTAAGAATTAAGAGAACAATGGTCTCTAATCGTGATTCGAGAGTACTTCAGTAACGCGGCATAGTCTGCTGGTGTCCCCTCAAAAGTTGATTAGATCATTCATGGCAAGAGGTTTAAGGTGCCCCCGAGCCACTAGCTGACGGCTGCCGTGCCGTTCCGTTACAATCACAGATTAGCGTTCCAGCGTGCGGACAAACTGTGCCCCCAGCCAAACCCAATTCGCTCACGTTCCAGGAACTTATCCTGCGTCTGCAGGCGTTTTGGGCGGAGCGTGGCTGCGTCCTGCAGCAGCCCTACGACGTTGAAGTGGGCGCGGGGACCATGGCGCCAGAGACGTTTTTGCGCGTGCTGGGGCCCAAGCCCTATAAAGTCGCGTATGTGCAACCCTCGAGGCGTCCGGCAGATGGGCGGTATGGGGAGAATCCCAACCGGCTGTTCAAACACATGCAGTTGCAGGTGGTCCTGAAGCCTCCGCCGGAAAATGTGCAGGAGTTGTATCTGGAGTCGCTGGCCGCGATTGGCATCGACCTTAGCCAGCACGATATCAAGTTCGAGGAAGATAACTGGGAAGCTCCGACGCTGAGTGCCTGGGGTGTGGGCTGGCAGGTGATGCTCGATGGCCTGGAGATCACGCAGTTCACTTATTTCCAGCAATGCGGCGGCATCGATCTGTTTCCAATTTCCGTTGAGCTTACCTACGGACTGGAGCGCATCGGGGCGTTCTTGCAGGATGTGGATTCGATCTACGATATCGTCTGGGCCAGCGATCCCGAGACTGGGCGGGCGACAACGTATGGCGATGTGCGGTTGGCGGATGAGCAGCAGTTTTCGTTCTACAATTTCGAACAAGCAGACGTTCCGAATGCATGGACGATTTTCAGCCTGTATGAGCAGGAGTGTCAGAAGCTAATCGATAACTTCAAGGTATTGGCGAAGCCTAGCCAGGACGGTAAGAAACCTAATCTTGGGTGGTTTCCGTTGTTGCCTGCTTACGACCTTTGTTTGAAGTGCTCACATCTATTCAATATCCTCGACGCCCGTGGCGCGATTTCGGTAACCGAACGCGTGGGCGTGATTGCGCGGGTACGGGCACTCGCTGTGGGCATAGCGAAGGCCTGGGTGGATCAGCAGGTTATCGAGCAGATGTCCCACAAGAGGGTCGTCGAGATCGCAGCCGTTCGTGACGAAGCTCGTGTGCGGACCAAGGAAAAAAGCGGGACCACATTACCTGTTGGGTCGTAGGGTTTTCAACTACCAAGGGCCCGAAGGTGCACGAAGAACCAAATGCCAGACTTTTTATTGGAGATCGGGTGCGAAGAGATTCCTGCGCGGATGATCGACGCGGCGGAGGCGGACCTCGTCAAACGGGTGGGCGAGCTCTTCAAGCGTCATTCGCTGTCTCATGCGACGGCAACCTCCTTCTCTACGCCGCGACGATTGGCTGTACTTATCGGGACTGCCGACCGTCAGCCCGCTGAGAAGACTAAGGTCCTCGGCCCCTCAGAGAAGGTTGCATTCACAGAGGGGAAGCCCACGAAGGCTGCTGAATCATTTGCACGGCGGGAAGGGATCGCCGTGACGAGTCTCCAGATTGTCGAAACTGAAAGGGGGCGGTACGTCTGCGCGGAAACCGTAAAGGGCGGTCTAGCTGCGGCCGACATCTTGGTCGAACACCTACCAGCTGAATTGAAGGGGTTGTATTGGCCTAAAGCGATGTATTGGCTGTCGAGGGTTGAGACATTTGTGCGCCCGGTGCGCTGGCTGGTCGCGATGCTCGACGGAGAGACGATTCCTCTGGAGTTTGATGGGATCTTGGCGGGGAACACCTCGCGCGGTCACAGAATGTTATCGCATGGCGGCGTGACGATTCCGCGCGCTGGATCGGCCTATGTGGATGCTCTGCGCGCGGCCAAAGTTTTGGGACGTGCTGAGCGCGAACATCAAATTCGCAAGGCTCTTGACACTGCCACGCGAACGATTTCCGGAGCGCGGTGGCGAGAAGACAAGTCTTTGCTCGAAACCGTCGTGAACTTGACGGAATTTCCTTCCGCGATTCTTGGCGGATTCGATCCGCAGTTCCTGGCGCTGCCGGAAGAAGTGCTGGTCACCGTGATGCGCGATCATCAAAAGTATTTTGCGATCGAAGATAGCGGCGGCAAACTGCTGCCGCATTTTCTGGCGATACTGAATACCGATGGCGATCCTCAGGGGTTGATCCGGCATGGCAACGAGCGCGTGCTGCGGGCGCGCTTCAACGACGCGCGATTCTTCTGGCAGACGGATCAGAAAAAATCGCTGCTGGAGCGGTTCGAGTCGCTGCGCCATGTCACCTTCCAAAAGGATTTGGGCAGCTACTACGAAAAGACACGGCGGGTTCAGCGTTTGTGCAGTTGGCTGTGTGAAATCGTGAAACAGGGCGGTATTGCGGTGCGCGCGGGCGTCGTTCACAAAGCCGCTTGTCTCGCAAAGACTGACCTTACCACCGAGTTAGTGAAGGAATTCACTGAACTGCAGGGAATCGTGGGCGGACTCTACGCACGGGTGCAGCCGCTTGATCCGGGCCTGCCTGAGTCGACGCGATTTGCGATTGCGGATGCGATCTATGATCACTACAAGCCGGAGTCGACCGAAGATGAGGTGCCGCGGTCGCTCGAAGGTGCGGTGCTTTCTGTTGGCGACAAGGCGGATACGATTGCCGGCATGTTTGCTCTTGGCCTGGTTCCCAGCGGATCGAAGGATCCGTTTGCGTTGCGGCGGCAGGCGAATGCGGTCGTGAAAGTGATCGACAAGTACAAACTGCCGTTCCGTCTTAGTGAATTGATGCGAGATGCGCGCGCAGGTTACCAGGGATCGCAAGCGGAAAAGAAATTTGTCGAAGACGAGAAATTCAACGAGTCAGTGCGAATATTTTTCCGCGAGCGCCTGGAGTTTTATCTGAAGGATGTGTGCGGATATGCCTACGACGGGGTGAAAGCGGTTTTGGCAGCTGACGCTGAGGATGTGGTGGATGCGCTGGCACGGATCGAAGCATTGAGCAATGTGCGCGACTCGGCGGAATACACATTCGTCTATTTTGAAGCTATCTCATCAGCCTTCAGGCGCATGAAGAATATTCTCAACCAAGCGGCTGAAAAGAAATTACGTATTGCGGAGCGTGTCGATTCAGCCATATTGCAGTTGGAAGCCGAAAAAGAGCTAGCGCGGGTGATCGAACAGACCGCAAAATCGGTTAAGAGGAGTCGCGCGGCCCGGGACTATGATGAGGCGTTGCGCGAGATCGCGGAGCTAAGACCCTTGATCGACAACTTTTTCGACGACGTTATGGTCATGGTGGACGACGATAATCTCCGAGCCAACCGCTTGGCGCTGTTGCGGACCGTGGTCAAAGAATTCTCCACCATCGCAGACTTTTCCGAGATGGTGACCGAAGGCAGAGCAGCATGACTTCTCGAAAGTGCAAATTTAGATAAACAGCCTGCCGGCCTCGCGCCGGCGCTAAAAAGAATCGAATCACAAAGGACTAATCATCATGGCGACAATTACCCTCCCTGAAGCGGGTGTTCAGGAAAGCAAGAAGACCTCAACCAAATATGTTTATTTTTTCGGCGGCGGCAAAGCCGATGGCGATGGCAAGATGAAGGATGCCCTGGGTGGCAAGGGCGCCGGCTTGGCCGAGATGACGAACGCTGGCTTGCCCGTTCCTCCGGGGTTCACCATCCAAACCGAAGCCTGCCGTGAATACATGCGAGAAGGCGCTGCGTCGAAAGATGTCGATCGCCAAATGGACGAAGCGCTTGCCAGGCTCGAAGCGCTGCAGGGTCAGAAGCTCGGAACGGGCGAGAATCCGCTCTTGGTAAGCGTTCGCTCCGGCGCGAAGTTTTCCATGCCAGGGATGATGGATACGATTCTGAATCTCGGGTTGAACGACAAGAGCGTGGAAGCACTGGCCAAGCGCAGTGACAACCCACGTTTCGCGGCTGATTCCTACCGGCGACTGATCCAGATGTTTGGCAACGTTGTTCTCGAAATTCCGAAGGCTGCATTTGACGAAGTTTTCGACGCGAAGAAGAAACAGAAGAAGGCCAAGCTCGACACCGAGCTCGATGCCAAGGCGCTGAAGGAAGTAATCGAAGAATACAAGAAGGTCGTAAAGAAACACGCCAAACGCGACTTCCCGCAGGATCCGCACGAGCAGTTGGTTATGGCGCGGGATGCGGTGTTTCGCTCATGGCAGAACGATCG
>CAYOVU010000305.1:0-17388 GCA_964407505.1 uncultured Acidobacteriaceae bacterium
CGAATAGCGCCGCGTCCCACCGGCGATGCCCAGATAATGCATCGGCATGAAGATGGCATAGGTCCCGGCGAGTGTGAGGAAGAAATGCACGCGTCCCCACGTTTCATTCATCATGCGCCCAAACATTTTCGGAACCCAGTAATACGTCGCCGCAAACATTCCAAAGATCGCAGCCACGCCCATGATCAGGTGAAAGTGACCAACCACAAAATATGTGTCGTGCAATTGAATATCGAGCACCGGCTGCGCCAGGAATGGTCCACTCAATCCGCCGGAGACGAAAAGGGAAACGAAGCCGATGGCATACAGCATCGGTGTTTGAAAACGAATATGCCCCTTCCACATCGTGCCCAGCCAGTTAAACGTCTTGATGGCCGAAGGCACGCCGATGCACATGGTCAGCAGCGAGAACGCGAACGCCGAATAAGGGCTCATGCCGCTCATGAACATGTGATGGCCCCACACCATGAATCCGAAAAATCCGATGGCGAGCATGGCATAGACCATGGCGCGATAGCCAAAGATCGGCTTGCGCGAAAACGTCGACAAAATCTGCGAGGTCACTCCCATGCCCGGCAGAATTGCGATGTAAACCTCAGGATGCCCGAAGAACCAGAACAGATGCTGCCACAGCAAGGGCGAGCCGCCCTTGTGACCCATGATCTGTCCGTTCACCACCACCAGCGGCACGTAGAAACTCGTGCCGAGATTGCGGTCCATCAACAGCAGAATGCCCGCCGAGAGCAGTACGCCGAATGCCAGCAGGCCGAGAATCGCCGTGATGAACCATGACCAGACGGTTAGCGGCATGCGCATCATCGTCATGCCCTTGGCGCGCATATCGAGCGTCGTCGTAAGAAAGTTCAACGCGCCCATCAGCGACGCTAAACAGAAGATCGCAATGCTCGTGATCCACAAATCGGCTCCCAGCCCTTCGCCGGGACCAGACTGTTGCACGGCACTCAGCGGCGGATAGCCCGTCCACCCGTGCAGCGGCGCTCCACCCTGAACGAAGAATGCGGCGATGATCACCACAAATCCTACAAAGGTTGTCCAGAACGAAAGCATGTTCAGGACAGGGAAGGCCATGTCCGGCGCGCCAATCTGAATCGGCAGAAAATAATTTCCGAAGCCGCCCTGCGGCGCCGTGGTCAGCACGAAGAACACCATGATCGTGCCGTGCATGGTGAGCAGGCTGAGATACATTTCCGGCTTGATCTCGCCCACCAGCGGCAGAACCGCGCTCGGCCAATACAGGTGGATGCGCATCAGCAGCGACAGAAACATTCCGACCCCCACCGCCGTGAGCGCTAGAAAGAAATACTGAATACCAATGACTTTGTGATCGAGGCTGAAAATATATTTGCGAATGAAACCCTGAGGAGCGTGCGCGTGAACGGTAGCCGAGGTTGCCATTTATTGTTTCTCCGCCTCCCGGGCCGCCAGCCACTTGTCGAAATCCTCCTGGCTGACGACTTTGACCATGCCGTGCATTTTGTAGTGGCCCAGGCCGCAAAGTTCGGCGCAGGCAATTTCGTAGTCGCCAATCTGTGTGGGCGTAAGGTGCATGTGGATATTTAAGCCGGGCACCGCATCCTGCTTGAACCGCAGGTTCGGCACAAAGAAGCTGTGAATCACGTCCACCGAGCGCAGGCTCAGATCGACTTCCCGGTTCACCGGCAAAACCATCGTGCCCGTGACTACATCGTCTTTCGCGGCGGGATCGGAAGTGTTCAGTCCAACGGCGGCCTCGCCGCCCGCGGAAGGGTCCATCAGTTTTGGGCTGGTCGCGCCATACTTTCCATCCGGCCCCGGATAGCGGAAGTACCAGGCAAACTGCATTCCCGTAACTTCCACCTGCACCGCGCCCGGCCCGGCCTGATCAAAGCGTTGGCTCGCCCATACGCTGCTGCCCATCAGATTCAATCCGACGAACAAAACCGTGGTCAGCACCGTCCATACGATTTCTAGGGTGGTATTACCGTGCGAATACTGCACTGGAGGTGAGTTAGGCTGTTCCCGGTATTTCCACGAAATGTAACCCAGCGCCAACTGTGCCGCAAGAAAGACGATTCCCATCAGAACGAAAGTGAGTGTGAGCTGGCGGTCAATGAATCCCGTGGCAGCAGACGCGCCAACCGGTAGCCACCAGGTTTTGGCGACAAAAAAGTAGGTGCTGATCAAAGTGATCAGCCAGATAACGACCATTAACGCGAGGCCCATTCCCCAGTCCTCCCGACATAACACCGTGAGGCGAAACGATTTTCCCCACGGCGGTTGCCGCGCCCCACAGGCGAAAGCAACAGTCGGCGGCGAGTGTAACACAACCCGATTAGGATTTTGCAACCGGGCGTTTCAAAAAATCGATTTACGAATTTTCACGCACGCATCCCACCGTCAGTCCGCTTATTCTGGAATTAGATCCGCAAACACAAACTGATCTCGCACCACAGTCTCGCCGATTGTTACCGGCATCGCGGCATGAAACATGGGTCCTGCATATACGAAAGAGTGAAATTCTCCGTGCTCTCCGCACGGGTCTACTTCATGAGGAAGATCTGCAAGCAGCGCTTCATTAAACTCGCGTCCGGCAAACGATCTATTGAGTTTGTCCGTATCCACGCAAGTCAACTTCGCGCGTATGCCAGACGCAATCATTTCGCGCGCCAAAGCCGCTGTCGGCATCCCCCACACCGGAAATATCGGCTCCAGCCCTGTATCTTTCAATTGTCTCTCGCGGTAGGCGCGAACATCCTCAAGAAAAAGATCGCCAAATGCAATCCCATCGATCCCTTCGGTGATTGCCTTGGCGCACGCTTGAGCCATCAGCGATTCATATTGCTCATTCGAGCATGGCCACGGCAAAGGCACGGCCCAAAGCGGAAGCCCGGCCGCGGCCGATTGCCGGTCCACCAACTCGCGCCGAACCGCATGCATGGCAACACGGTCAGCTTCTTGATTAAACGTAGTCAATAGCCCAACCACCTCAAATTCGGCACGCTGGCGCAACACATGCAAACTCCACGCACTATCCTTCCCGCTACTCCAAGACAAAAGAATCCGCCTCATGAATTTTGCTTTACTCGGTGCTCCTCTGTGTTAAAGATTCGCTTTTAAATCCACGAAGTCCTATTTTTCACTCCACTCCGGCACCCGTCCCGCAGTCCATGGTGCTCCAGCAACCTCCATATCTTTTTCTAGTTTAGCTAAATCAACCTCAACCAACGCACGAAGCATCGATAGCTGCTCAGTAAATTCAGCGGCGGCAATCGTGTAATCGTCGATATGAGTCTGCGTTGGTTTAGTAAAGGAGAATCGTTCGCCTTCCAGGATGGCATCCACGCGGTCATTGATTGACGTAGGGATCGGTTCGCTGCGCTTCTGCAATATCTTGTCTCCGCGCAGCGCCCGCAGAATCCCCCGATCCTTCTGCTGAATCGCATCCGCCTCGGCATCCAGTTGTTTTTCCGCAGCCGGTGTTTCCCGCAATGCCGCTCGAATCGATTTCAGCCGCGCCTCCACGTTTTCAGCCATGTGGACCGCGCCGGAAACCGCTCGATAGAGCGACGCTGTTTTGCGTTGAAATTGTTCTTGAGCCTGACGATCTGCCGCGCTCAACGACGACGTTCCATCGGCGACAACTTTAAAGCTCTGCGCTCCCCCCAATTCTGTAACAACGCCGTTCATTTTTTCGAACATACGCACGGAGTAAGTTCCAGCAATCACCAGCGGTCCTTGCTGTCCCGCCGGCGGAAAGTCCTCGTCGCCTTCCGCTTCACCGGCTTCTCGCACCGTCGGCGCCGCATACCTCAGATCCCACGCCGCCCGCTGAAAGCCCGCGTCGATGCTGCCTTCGACGCGTCGAATTGCCGCACCCGAGCCGTCGTAGACCATGAAGTACACCTCAGGCTTCGCCTCCTGCGCCTCGGCTCGCAATTCGTCATTCGTCGGATAGGGCAGCGTCTGATTTTTCTTCGCGGCCTCTTTCTCTGCCTCTTGCCGCTTCTCCTTTTTCGTCTTCAATTTCGTTTTCAGATAGGCCGTAAAGGCCGCTCCATAGGCAGGATTGTCCGCCGTAAAAAACGCGTCCCCTTCAAATCCTTTTCCCGGAATCCCCAGAGGATGCCGCTCGATGTACATCAAAGAATCCTTCACTGGAAACAACGTTGCCGTCTGCTCCAAAGATTCAGTCGTGACCTGCCGCAGTGCCGTCACGTTGTCCAGCACATAGAAACCGCGTCCGAACGTTGCAATCACCAGATCGCCCTCGCGCGCCTGCATCACCATGTCGCGAACCGCAATCGTAGGCAATCCGCCCTTGAGCTGAGTCCATCGCTGTCCACCGTCGATCGTAAAGAACGCTCCAAATTCCGTCCCCGCAAACAGCAGCTTCGCATTCACCGTATCTTCCGCAAACGCCAGCACCGGACCATTCTCCGACAGGTTTCCGGCAATCGACGTCCAGGTCTTCCCCGCGTCCGTCGACCGCAACAGATACGGCTTGAAATCCTCATTCTTGTGATTGTCAAACGCCGCATAGACCGTGTTCGCATCATGCACCGACGCCGCCAGCCGGCTCACATAGGTCGCGTCGGGAACGCCCGGAAATTTTTCGTCCTTCGTCCAACTCTGCCCGCCATTGTCAGTGATCTGAATCAGCCCGTCATCCGTTCCTACATAAATCAAACCTTCTTTTTTCGGCGACTCTGACAGCGAAACAATATTTCCATAGAACGACGTCGACCCATTCTTCGCGACCGCATCAGGTTCCCACACTCTCCCCATTACTGGCAATTTGTTACGGTCGGTCTGTCGCGTCAGGTCGCCGCTGATCGCCTTCCACGTGTCGCCCCGGTCATCGCTGCGAAAAAGTTTGTTCGCCGCGAAATACAACCGCGTGTGCGAGTGCGGCGAAATGATCACCGGAGAGTCCCAATTCCAGCGCAACGGCGGCTCGCCCTTGCCTTCCTGCGGCTGCAACACCAGCTCCTGTCCCGTTGGCTTGTCGTACCTCACCAGCACCCCGTATTGCGACTCCGCATAAACCGTGTTCGCGTCCACCGGATCAACCTGCGAGCGGAATCCGTCCCCGCCCGTCGTAACGTACCAATCGGAGTTCATGATCCCGTTGAGGTTGCGCGTGCGCGACGGTCCGCACCACGAGAAATTGTCCTGCGTCCCTCCGCAGACGTTGTAGAAAGGAAGCGTGTTATCCACCGCCACATCGTAAAACTGCACCGTCGGCAGGTTCGCCTTGAACTCCCAGTTCTTCGCATCGTCCCAGGTTTCAAACATTCCGCCATCCGAGCCCACCAGCCAATGCTTCGTATCCTCGGGATCAATCCAGATGGCGTGATTGTCGCCGTGATGATTATTCTCTTGCACCTTGTGAATCGTCTTACCGCCATCGAGCGATTCCCGCAGGTTCACATTCATCACAAAAATGCGGTCGACATTCTTCGGGTCAGCAACAATGTGCGCGTAATACATGGCCCCCGCATCGAATTCATTTCGCCGCTCCCACGTCGCTCCCTTGTCATTCGACCGGAATATCCCGCCCTTACCATCGGCCGCCTCAATCGTGGCATACACCATGCTTGGATCAACCGGCGAAACCGCCAGCCCAATACGCCCCATATCAACCGTGGGCAGGCCCGATTTCAGCTTGTTCCAGGTCGCTCCAGCATCGGTCGATTTATAAATCGCGCTCTCCGGCCCGCCATCAATCAGCGTCCAAACATGCCTCCGCCTCTGGTAAGCCGCCGCATAAACAACGTCTGGGTTCGAGGGATCAACTGCCACATCCGACACCCCCGTGTTCTCGCTGATCGTCAACACAGCCTTCCATGTCTTTCCCCCGTCCGCCGACTTATATAAGCCGCGATCGCCGCCCGGTCCCCACAACGGACCCTCCGCCGCCACATACACCACCTTCGAATCCTGCGGATCGACCACCACTCGCCCAATGTGTTCGGACTTCTTCAATCCCAGGTTCTGCCAGTTCTTGCCTCCATCGTCCGACCGGTAAATCCCGTCACCATAATCCACGCTGCGCTGGCTGTTGTTCTCGCCCGTTCCCACCCACACCACCGCCGGATCATTCGGATCAAGCGTTACCCATCCAATGGAAAACGACCCCTCGCCATCGAACACCGGAGTCCATGTCGTCCCATCATTCACCGTCTTCCACACTCCGCCAGAAGCGACTCCAACGTAGTACTCAAACTTATTTTTCGGATTCACCGCAATCGAGGTTACCCGCCCCGAAGCGACCGCCGGCCCAATCGAGCGAAACTTCAACCCAGAAAAAGTGTCGGCCGTCATCCCGCCTTTCTTTTCGTCTTTGTCCTTGGCCTCGTCTTTGCTCTCGTCCTTCTTCTGCCCCTTCTTCAGATCTTTCTTGTCACCTGCAGGCACTGCAGCCTTGTCCGCATCTTTATCCGGGGTTGTCTGCGCGGCCGCGCCTAAACCAAAGCACATCACCCCGATCAATAGGGCCACGCAGACTGCCCGGAAACGCAAAGCCGGGTCCAGAGCAAAACCACTTCGGAGAGCAAAACGATTTTGGGTGGCGCAGCGCTTCAGCGCTGCGATAGGTGTTTTCCTATTAACTCGGGCTTTAGCCCCCGAGGTCTGTAAGGCGAGCCGTTCAGGAATTGATCGATACAAGTTCACGGAGTTCTCCAATTCAGATCAGAGGGAAGCCAATGCTCAGCGTTTTCGATTTCTACCAAGCAATATTTCCGAAACCGATATGTATACAGGATTTGAGGTCAAGTTAGAAGCAGGACCTCACCGACTCCCCAACTCTGTCATCTTGAGCGGAGATTGTGCTTCGCGAATGCGAAGCAAAACCGCAGTCGAAAGATCCCTACCTCTGAGCGATACGGCAGGCCTGGCAAGGCGTTTCCATAACCGCGCTGAAGTCATTTCCACCCACAAAGCAAAAAGCCGCAGGCATTGCCCGCGGCTTTTTGTAAGCATCCTACAATTACCAAATCAACGTCACGGCTCCCGCCATGGTGATTGTATTCGCGTTGTGAATCAGGAAAGTATCTGTGCTCGCCACTTGAATATCGACCAGATGGCTGTAATCCAGATACACAATGTGGGTTCCCGCAGTGCCGCTAAAACCGGAAGTAATAGCCGCCGAGGCAGGCGATTCAATTCCCGTCCACTCCAGGAAACTTGAGGGCACGTGAAGCATTGCGACTTGCCCCACTCCACGATAGCCGAGGCTGTTTTGCACTCCCATGACCAGCACCGGCGTGCTCGACGCCGGGGTTAACGTCCCACTGGACGCCCCGCCAGCTAGGTTATATTTCACCCTCGCTGCGTTGGGTGTGCTGGCCGCTTCCGTAGCATGCATTCCTACGCTCAGCGTCGTCAGCGCGACGCCGGCCGTTAACAACAATGTGTAAGCCCGGGAAAATCTCGAGTTTCTCATTTGGTCTCCGTTATCTTTAATTGGGTTTGCCCTGACCGCATCAGGGGCAAAGACGAACCGCGCCACTTACGCGTGCTGCTCGCCGAGTTATAGTGGAAAGCCTTTGCCGATCACGTACTCGTAATCGTGCATTTGGCCGACTGATTTAAGTAGACAAATCCAGCAGTAATGACAAATAAAAACTTCAGCCCTTCACCGCCGCGAGCAGCCTTCGCCGATAGTAAAATCCAAGCGCCAGGGCTCCCCCCACCGTGAGAATGCCGGCGGAGGTCTGCATCCATCGTTCGCGACGCACCAGAGCGTCCGGGCGCATCTCCGTCCCCTGCACATTGGCGGTGGGCGGCATCACAAACGCGTTGTTCTCAATCTTGAGCCTTGGCGCCATCACCTCCACCAACACCCCCGCCGCAAACACCGCCCATAGACAAACCTCCAACCACCTGCTCGAGATTTTCGTGGACGTTCCCTTCAGTTCTTCCCCCTGTCCTGTGTTCACCGGATGTCTTCCTTTCGTTCACATAGTGCGAACTAGCGCGAGATCGTATCAAGAAACTGAAGCTAAGCGACGAATTTCTAGCAGTGAAAGAAATTGCACTTGAAGTGAAAATGCCGGTAGTGAGAGGACTGGAGAAGAGGACTCGGGTGCCCACTTCTCGCTTCTTTTGCGAGAAGTGGGATAGGAGCCTGGCTGCCATTCAGACCCGAGCGGGGCTTCAGTCGTTGAAGAAAAGACCAAGACTAGGAAAACCAAACCCAAGAAAACCAAAACATGAAAAAATCAAGGCTGAAAGCAAAAATCGATGTCATTCCGAATCGGGCGGTACGCTCGGTGAGGAACCTGCTCTCCTATCACTCCATCACAATCCGGCCTATCTCTAAGGAGAAAAGTCAGACTTGGGATTTTCGAAGTCCTCTGAAGCTGCGTCACTGTAAAATCCCACCATGCCCAAACCGAAGCCCCAGGGCCACGACACCCGCTACATGAAGATGCAGAAGAACAACTGCTTCGTCTGCGGCATGAACAATCCCGACGGCATGCGCCTCAAGTTCATCCTTGACGAGGACCGCCAAACCTTCGTTTGCAAGTTCCGCCTGAGCAGCCGCTATACCGGACCACCCGGCCACTGCCACGGCGGCATCATCGCCAGCATCCTCGACGACGCCATGGGCAAGGTCAACAAGTTGCATCACGTCGCCGCCCTCACCCGTGAAATGACCGTCGAATATCTCAAGCCCGTCCCGCTGCACAAACCGCTGCGCGTCGAAGGCCGCGAGATAAAAAAGAAAGGACGCACCCACGTCAACGCCGCCGAAATCCTCAACGACAAGAACGAAGTCCTCGCCCGCAGTCGCGGCATCTTCATCGCCATCGACCCCGAAAAAATGTTCAAGAAGTTCGTAGAGCGTTAAAAGTGTTTGTCATCCTGAGCGAAGCAATCCGGACCTGCCAGGTCCGAATTGCGAAGTCGAAGGATCTTTCCTCTCAACCAAGCATGAGCCCAGCAGGGAATTCTCTTCACGAACCTCGTCTTGCTCGCCCAACCACGAGGGGTACCGCGAAAGATGAATGCCCTGTAAAATAGGTAAGGCGGACAATAAGCAAAACCCGCCCATCCTTCGCGATCGCGAAAAGGTACCCACGGTATCACAATATGTCGCAAAACAACGGTAGCAACACCAGTCTCCGCCTCAAAACCGGTCTAGCCGAAATGCTCAAAGGCGGCGTAATTATGGATGTGACGAATGCTGAGCAGGCTTCGATTGCCGAAAAGGCGGGGGCTGTTGCGGTCATGGCGCTTGAGCGCGTGCCGGCGCAGATCCGCGCGGAGGGCGGAGTGGCGCGGATGGCCTCGCCGAAAAAGATTCGCGAGATTATGGCTACTGTGTCGATTCCGGTGATGGCGAAGTGCCGCATCGGACATTTTGCGGAGGCGCAAATCTTGCAGGAGCTCGGCGTCGATTACATTGACGAATCCGAAGTGCTCACGCCAGCCGACGAAGCTCACCACGTCGACAAGCACGCTTTCAAAGTTCCATTCGTCTGCGGCGCGCGTAATCTCGGCGAAGCTCTGCGCCGCATCGCCGAAGGCGCAGCTATGATCCGCACCAAGGGTGAGGCCGGTACCGGCGACGTAGTTCATGCCGTCAAGCACATCCGGCAGATCGTGCAGGAGATGAAAATCCTCACCGTGCTCGGCGAGGAAGAACTCTACGCCAAAGCCAAAGAGCACGGCGCGCCTTACGAGCTGATCAAGATGGTTGCGAAAGCAGGAAAGCTGCCTGTGCCGAATTTCAGCGCGGGAGGAATCGCGACACCAGCCGACGCTTCGCTGGTGATGCAGCTCGGCGCCGAAGCCGTCTTCGTGGGCAGCGGCATCTTCATGAAAGATTCCACCACCTTTGCCGACCCCGTCGAAGCTGAAAAGCGCGCCCGCGCCATCGTTAAAGCCGCCACGCACTTCAATGACCCTAAAGTGTTACTTGAAGTTAGCGAAGACTTGGCCGGAGCGATGAAAGGACTGGCTGTCGCGGGGATGGATGAGGCGCAGATGCTGCAGACCCGGGGATGGTAAGCCTGTGCTGATATTCATCCGCCCAGTTCAAAAAGAGTTTCTGGGTGGCGCAGGAGAGCTTTGACCCAGGGATGGTGGAGCGGGCCTGCAACTAGTGAGTAGCCCTGGAGGGATCAGGCTATGGGCACCAAGGTGGACCTTGCGGGAAGTCGATGGACCTACTTGGGCCTGATCGACGACAAGGTTTCGGAATACCCGTGGAGTGAGCCCGTAAATGCGGCTTACCTCGATGGCATCCTGAGAAGAAGCGCTCTTTTTGAAGAGCCAATTCTTCTGAACGATGGGTATCTGCTCCATTACGATTGGGCCCGCGACGAACTGTTGAACCCGGAATCCTTGCTGCGGAGGCTGATCTCCGACCAGCGTGTCATCGTCTTCTCTCGGCATCGGGAGGGCAGGCTCGACAAGATGGTGGAGGACATGAGGGCCACGGTGAAGGCCTACGACTTTCTTTGCGGGCGAAAGGACTGGAGTCAAGGACGGGACGGAAAGCGGCCTATGCGGGAGCTGCTAGAAGAAGTCTCCACAGGCCAAGACTACCACTACGCGACGTGGCCCGACATGAGCGCGTTCGACAACCGGCAGGGATTTGACGCCATAATTAACGTTCTGACAGGGCGCGCGTTTATAGAAATGGCGCTCGCGTCGGTCACGGGTGAGGACTTCGAAAAGATCGTGGAGAACTATCGACGTCTCCGAGACAAGGAACCGAGTAGGGGCGCCCGCACCGTTTGGGAGGAAACAGCTAAGGCCTTCTCCGGCGGCGACCAAAGCAGGCTAGCGGAGCTGATGTGGTTGGGAAACGAGGTCTACCATTACAACATGGCGCTTGCGGTCGCGGGCACGACAGATACCCGGATCAGCGTATCCACCTTTGCAGCAAATCGCATTTGCACCGCATTCGCAAGGGAGGCACCTCCAATCGACGTTTCGTGCAACCTGCCGCATCGGATTTCGTCGATGGCCCCAAACGAGTTTGTGAGCCTCGTCCGCGATGTATCGCCACAGCGATCCACCTTCCGGAGCCGCTTGCTTAATCATCTGCAATCGCCGAACGAGGCACGCCTTAGCTCAGCACTCGAGGACTACGCCAACGCGATCGGGGAAGTTTGCAGTCGCGGATTCAACGACCAGCGTGTGAACGTACCCGCTGCGATGGTGGGAACTGCCCTGGCGGTCGGCGGCACCGTGCTAGCAGCGAGCGGCGTAGGTGTTGGGTTGCTGGGTGCGGCCGCGGGGATCGCTACCTTCTTGACCTCGGGTACGCTTCCCCACTTCGTCGCTGGATGGCACGGGCGTTGGGTCTCGCGGCAGTTCAAGCGGAACGCTGCGCGCCGGTTTACCCCGAGCACAGTGCCAAGAACCGGTACCTTCGAACTGAAAACCGAAGCCGCCAGAGACCACCTCAGAGGCTCGAGGGCATAACCTTGTCTATATGGGGCAGCGGGCCTCCCAGGTCTCAGGCGCCGAATCCCATGTTTCGCAAAAGAAGCGAGACATGGAGCACCGGGGCGGGTGGCTCAGGTCTCCAGCCTAATCCCTTGTCTCGCAAAAACAGCCAGGCATGGGGCCCGGCTTGGCCCCCGGGTTTTCAGATTTTCCTGTCCCCAGTTTCAAGATTTGGCAGCCCGGTCGTGCTACTCTAGCGCCAAATGCAGCGGACGGACGGCGAAAAGATTGCGCTTGCTGGACTGGTGGTCGCGGTCTTGGCGACTGGAGCGGCGTGGCTCGTGGTGCCGGAATTTCGCGAGTGGATCGGATTGGATAGACCGGAGGCCCGCGATCAGCCTCGCGGCGTAAGCACCTCAAAGTTGGCAGATGCGCCAAACGCGCAGGTTCCCACTCCGGAGGGTGGCGAGAGCGGGGCTGTCGCTCAGGGAAAAGGGACGAGTAATCCATCCGTGGCCCGCGAGGGAGTCGCAAGAGCTCACCAATACGAAGAGGCGGCGATGGCGGGAAATGCCGCTGCCATGCATGAGCTGGGACTTTTGTATGAAGGCGGCGTGGGGGTGCCTCAGAATTATGAACGAGCCCGACAATGGTACGAGAAAAGCGCGGCGAGCGGTGACGCTGCCGCGATGGACAGTCTCGGGGGTCTTTACGCGTTGGGAAAAGGAGTCGTGCGAGATTTCAAGCAGGCGCGAGAATGGTTTGAGAGGGGTGCGGCCGGAGGAGATGCACAAGCGATGAATAACTTGGCGTACATCTTCGACAAGGGCTTCGGATTGGCGGCGCCAGATCCGGAACAAGCGCGACAGTGGTACGAAAAAGCTGCGGCTGCCGGAAACACTGCAGCAATGTGCAACCTAGGGGCTATGTACGTCGAGAGGGAGAAGCCCGATTATCATCTGGGCCGGAGATGGTTCGAGCAGGGCGCTGCAGCTGGGGATGGCACCTGCATGCGCGCCTTGGGAATTGTTTATGAAAGGGGCGAGGGAGTGACGGCGAACGATGCGCAGGCTCGGGGCTGGTACGAGAGAGCAGCATCAGCTGGGGACAAATATGCCGCGGAGCGGCTGAAAACACTGCCGAAGTGAGATCTTCGCGGGCGGGTGGCCAGTCTCGGGCGTCGAATCCCATGTCGCGCTAGGCGCGATTCCCTTCGGCAAGTTCATGGCAGGCTCCTTCGACAAGCTCGGGGGCGGGTGGCCCAGGTCTCGGGCGCCTATTCCCATGTCTCGCAAAAGAAGCGAGACATGGGGCACCCCATTTTACGTTCTCAAACATGGCCCGTGGGTCTCTCCGGCTCGATCAGGCTGCTGGTGGCCGGATGGTCATCACCAAAATATTCGTATCGTTGATCTGGACTGGTCCTACTTCGCCCGAGGTGTACCAGCGAAAGCTGCTCCACTTCCACTGCTCCGGCGACTCCACCAGTCCCCGCGCCACCGGATTGCGATGGATATAACGCAGCTTTTCAATTCGCTTCTTCTCGGTCCAGACATTGAAGTCATAGAATCGCGCCTGCCAGAAGCAATTTGGCTTTTTAGCACCATCAAAACTGGGGGTGCCCCATGTCTCGCTTCTTTTGCGAGACATAGGAGCATCAGCCGTGGACTCATCACCGGAGATCAACAAACTGCGAACGACACCGAGTTTCAACGCCTGAATCGCCGTTGACAGGTTTGCCCGCTGTGGTTCGCTCACCAACAGGTGAACGTGCTCGGGCATCACGACATATCCCAAAGCCACAAGCCGGTAGCGGCGGCGCACTCGTTCCAGGATTTGCAGAAATAAATCGCAGTGGGCTGGGGTGTTGAGAAGGGGCTGGCGCTGGTAGCAGCTGAATGTTAGGAAATGCAAGCCCCTGCCGCCGTAGAAGCGCTGCAGACTTTTGGTCATCACTGGAGAGTAGGAAGGCGGACTGAGAAATGTCTGTGATGGGTGAACATCGGGGGCCGTGGCGGCTCTCCCATGTCTCGCAAAAGAGCGAGACATGGGGCACCCGGGAGACTGTTTAGCCGCTAAGGTGCATTCCGGCAGCTTGGCGAACAATCTACATACCCACCGGTGCTTTTGCCCTGATCCAGACTCGCGCACTATTTGTTATCAGCGACATACGATTGGCATCCGTAATGCCTATTTCCTTATGTACCTCATCGAAAAAGGAGGGCCCTTATGAAACGAGCGCTGCTCAGCTCCCATCGGATGTGGATCGCCCTCGCTATTCTGGCGCTGCTGTTTACGTCGGCGGTCTACGCCGGAAACGAGGTTATGGCGGAGATTCAGTTCCAGGGAAAATCGAAGGTTGAGAAGACTTCAGGCGTATGGGTGGATGGACAATACGTTGGTTACCTGAAGGAGCTCAAGGGATCAAAGAAGGTCCTGCTTATGCCGGGCGAGCACGTGATTGCAGTGCGCCAGAACGGCTATCGCGACTTCACCGAGCGGCTTGTTGTACAGCCTGGAGAGACCCAAGTGGTGCAGGTGGCGATGACGAAGGCTCCTATGGGGATCCTTCCCGACGTGACATCCACGGTTAAGATTTCGGTAAATCCGTCGAGAGCTGCGGTCTTTTTGGATGGATCGTTCGTAGGACACGTGGCAGAGTTCCAGGGCGTGGGCCGAGGTTTGGTGATTGCACCGGGTGCCCACAAGATCAAAATCGCGCTGCCCGGATATAAGACGTTTGAGACGGACATCAATCCGCAGGGCGATCAGAAAGTGGAAGTGAAGACGGACCTGGTGAAGAATGAAGTGCCGGTCGATGAGCCGCTGCTGAAGACGGATGGCAACGACCATGGGGCACAGACGTCTACGGCCAACCCTCCGTCGTCCTCTCCTCAGCGCTGAAACGAGAGAGCGAGCTGCAAGGCAGAAGTGGCGGGTGGCCCAGGTCCCGGACGCCGAATCCCATGTCTCGCAAAAGAGGCGAGACATGGGGCACCCATTTCACATTCTCAAACATGGCTGGCTAGCCTTTAAGACTCGATCACGGGGACAGCCCCACCACCGCACAAAAATAATCCATCCAATCTGTAACGATCCGCACGCTCGATTCACCATCTGTAGAAGTATTTGAAAGCCCCGACGGCGTGCGACAAATTTGTAAGTGTCCGAGGTGGGTATGAATAGCACCTTGTCTGTCCCCAAAGACTCCGAAGCAATGGCTCCAACTCCGACCGAACCCCGCATCTTCAGGATCTTTATCAGCTATGCCTCGGAGGATCTTCCCATCGCGGAAGCGATCGGCAAATATTTGAAGATCGCGCTTGGGGACGTGTTTGCTGAAATCAATCTCGACAAATGGTTCTTGCGGCCGGGCAGCGAATTCAAACGGCAGATCGAAGAGAAGCTTGAACAAACCGACGTTCTGATCATCGTCTATAGCGGAGCTTCGAAACTGAGTCATAGCTACACCGGCTGGGAGGTCGGCTTCTTCGATCACATTATGAGGACCGAGCCTGACCGCACTAAAGTCGCGATGTATCTTGACTCTCCTCCTCCGATTTCGGCGCAGGAGCAGGGCATTGCGCTGCGAATTGCTCACGAGAATCTGCAACTGACGACGGAGGACTTCGAGTCCGGAATTACCACCACTGCGGATGACCCGCTCTGCTTGCTGTTGGAGGCCTGGCAGGAACAGGTCGCGGAGATCACCAAGGCATCCGGTTTTCCAAAGCGCGAGATGAAGCCGGAACAGAATCCATTGTGTTGTGTGAAGAGCATGCGGATTGAAATCTTCCGCTATCTCAAGACCACGGTCGACAACACGTTAAAACCGCAGAAACAGATTACGATCAAAGCCCGGGGAATGGCTCTACAGCAAAGCGATATCGATCTGCCTCCGGATGCGGAACTGGTGCCCGTCGGCTCGGGTGCGCCCATGGCTATTTTCGGTCTGTCCGATGCGCCCACGACATGGGAAAAATTCCTGCAGACCACCAGCGCCAGCAAGTTCCGCGACTCGTGGCGGAATGCCATCGCGAGTGTAGTCATGTCCTCGTTTCCCGATAAAATCAATGTGGATAACAGCCAGGTCATCGTGTCGAGCGACGAAGCCAAGGCCTACCGCATCATCCTGACCACGGCGACCCGCTACTACGACGACAACCGCGAGTTCAATCTTTATTTTGTGGAGGCCCTGCAGCGCTCGGAGTTCGGCGACCAGGAGACGACCTGCCTGCTCAAGGGCCTCGAGCTGGTATGCCGCTTCCGGTTCATGTTTCTCGAGGAGGATAGCGAGTTTTCCTACCAGAACGTCAAAATGATGCAACCCGAACGCATCCCTGAGATGGTCAGCCGTATGCTGAAAGAACTGAACCTGCTCCGAAAAGATTCCCTTGACGCCGGATTGGACCAGCCCCATGTGTGGAAGCAGTTTGTGAGTTGGGAAGATATAGAGACGATGGCGAAGACTTACCGGCCACGCGAAGTAAACATTCGCGAAGTCATCGGCCGTATTGCCGAAGCAAAAGGGGACTTGGATAAAATCGCTCCGCTTCAGCAGGAACTGGCCGCCATTCTTAAGGAGCTTGAAGAGGCGAGTCTTCCGCAAAACACACTTTTGATCCGGGAGATGGCCGGCAAACTGCAAATTAAGACAGGGGCAATCGAACAGAAACCTCAAGCGGCGTAACCGATCTAGGTCGCGCTGCAAGAACCCAATGATATTAACCTTGGCTTAGCCGCTGAGCTACTCTCTTGACGTAAGGGTGAGTTTTGCCGGCGGATGAGCTCGGTCTCAGACGCCGACTCCCATGTCTCGCAAAGAAACGAGAACCTCCGGCTACGCTCAGAGCAGGCTATGGGGGCACGCCATAGGCGTGCCCCGTTGAACCGGAGCGATGACAGGCCAATCGTCTTTCACCCTGCCGCGGTAACTTTGTGGCCAGTCTTTCATCGCGGTTCGTTCGGGACGGGAGGTTTTCCCAGCAGCGCCCAGATGCGGATTTCGCCGATCTTTTGGACGCATACGGTGTCGAACTCGGGCTTGCCGTCGAAGGGCTGCTGGCAGTAGCCGACCGCCATGGTTCCGGCAGCGTCGGCGAGCAGCAGCGGCTCTGACTGCATCCAGCTTGCCTCCGCATATTCCTCGACATGCATGGCCGGAAGATTTTCTGTGGAATGCCACTCCAATGTCGTGGTTCCTAGAATTGCGTTCTTGTCTGTCATCGCGTTGCTCCTTATTTTTTTTTTGTGTGCTTCGGCCTGATCTTTTCGATTTGCGTGACTGCTGCCGTACTTTTCGTGTTGGCCGCGAAACGTGGGAGGCCGTCTTTTCCGGTTCCTCGTCGATTTCCTCGTTGAATCCCTGGTCGATTCCCTCGTCTTCTTTCTCGTCCATTTCCTCGTCGCTGGGCTTACGGATATGGCCGCGCAGAACTCCAATCAACGATGGGAGTCCTTGCTTACGACGTTCCTCCTCGCGGTTGCGCACCTCGAAATACACGTCGTCGGGATCGCCCAGACTCTTCTCGTAAGCCCGCTTCTGCTTCCACAATTGCAACGACTCTTTGGCCTCGATTTGTTCCATGCTGTCGGCCACGTGCTGACTGGCCTCAGCCCGCAAGTGCTCGATTTCCACCTGATAGGCGCGGAATTGCTTTTTGTTTATGCCGGGCGATTTGCGAATGTGTTGCAGGATTTCCGCTGTCTCGTGCAGGTTCCGGTTGAGCTGGTACAGGTATTCGTAAATAGGAAATCGCATGGATTAAGTCCTCTGGCGCGACACGTGTTCCCAAGGCACACCAATCCCTTAGCGCGCCTCAGAGTTCATTTTTGGGAAGTCGGAAGTTCAGCCCCAGGGAGGAGGATTCGCTGTATTCGAAAGAGGAGTTAATTGCGACGGGCCGCGATGTGATGGACGACCTTGCGGCAGGGATAGATAACGACTACTTTGTGGGATAGCCATGGTTGCCTCAATCT
>CAYOVU010000306.1:0-2861 GCA_964407505.1 uncultured Acidobacteriaceae bacterium
ATACTGCATACTCGGTTCAAGGCGGAAGCTCCTGTCCTTAAAGTTGGTTCTTGTCACGGAACCCAACTCAAGGTAACAGGTCTTTCCGCCCTCGTTTCAGAACCTAATTTGGACAAGCCTGCGGCATGCCGTGCCCCTACAGGCAAAAAAGGCGACCGCTTCGGAAAACGGCCGCTACAACGGCGATGACGGCGACCGCGGCACAGGCAAGAGTGCCTATGCTGCCAAAAGTTAGTGCGCGGCTTTTTCGGCTAATGGGACAGTGATATGGCGCGGCTTCTGTATGCCGTCTGGTTAGGCCGCCGCTATTTTCCGTCCCCATCGGGGCCTGCTGCGCCCGCGGATGAGCCATTTGAGACGGGCAAGGGTTCCGCGTTCTTGCCCGATTGTGAACCAAAATAAAAACCCAGTGCGGTGCCCGCGAGAGCGATGAGCGAAGGAAAAATCGACTGCGTGATCACCGTTCCTTCCAGCCGCCCAAGTCCTACAAACACCAAGACACCACCGACCACGAAGGTCAATAGCCACAAGAGGCCACGCGCTAAATCACCACGCGTGCCCTCGCGCTTCTCGTCGATATTGAACGGATTGGACAGCGGAACGGGCGGTGGCTTGAACAGGGGATCGAGCGGCGGCTCGGGTACGGGAGCCTCGGCGGTCAGATCGAGTTCGGGCACAAACACCTCCGCAAAGAGTTATTTGGCGTTAGGAGGGGTATTAAACAGAACTTGCCGTACTCTCTTATCCGACGCATTCTGGATCAACACCCTGTTGCCATTCTTCGTCTCATCGCGCAGAAACCGCTGAGTTTCAATGACTTGGCGGAGAGCTTCGGTGACGGTGGTGCCATTTTGCTTGGCGATGGCTTGTAGCGCCTCCACGGTATCGTCCGGGAGATTGACGGTCACCTTCGTGGTGTTTGGAGGAGCCATAGGTAGTCCTTTCCGTTGGTGCAAATGGATACGGCTTTCTGCCGTATGATAGCCGTATTCTAGCCATATCCGGTACGGCTGTCAAGGGCCCACCTTATCAAGACCAATCCCTAGCGCTTCGCCTGCTTCTGATTCGCCGCAGCATATCCTTGTAAAAGATAACTGTCAAAGTTATTGTACGCAGGAGAACTACGCCCCGGGGGTTAACGACCAATGTTGGCCTGGAATTATCACTGGATGCTAATTGCTGCGGGGATCGTACTGCTTGCTATTGCCGGGTATTTTCGTTTCAAGAAATTCCTGCGCCGACTGGCGAAGGAAGTTGGAGATAGCGGTGCTACGTGGCGAGCTTATTTTCGTGGCCAGGGCACCGTTCTATCTCTGTCCCTGCTGGCCGGAATTGCTTTGTCCTGGGGCAGCTGGGCGTACTCCGGCTATGCTCCGGGCGCCGCTGAGGAGCTTGGCGGGAGCCTGGTTGAATACCGCGACTTGGATCCCAGCGAGCATCCGGTGTACGAAGAGATCGACGCCAAGGCCTATCGCCACGTCACGATCTTTACTAGAACCAGCGCACCCGAAAATGCCGAGGCCACCGTCACGGTATTCGATGACCAGGACGGAAAAACCAAGGGCGAGATTCAGCATCTACACAGCCCTGCTGGAGCCTGGTCCCGCTGGCGTCACGAAAACGCCAACCGAAATCTAAGCGTCGTCATCGAATCAGCGACCAGCGCCAGCACCCCGAAAGCCAGCAAAGTTGACCTCCTGATCTATCTCTCAACACAGTAGACGAATCCCAGAAACCGAAGGCGTTCCGGTGAGCAACTTGTTGTCGAACCGCAAGCTTGACCTGTCTTGGAAGCCGCAACCAGTGTTAGAATCTCGCCATGACGTGGAGCCGAAAAAAGCAACCATGTAAGTGCTCGCATAGTAAGAGCCTGCACCGCACCCTGATGGTTAACGGGAAGCCGTATACCCCGTGCAATCATCCCACTTGCGGCTGCAAGAAATTTCGCCCGGGCAAGTCCTAGCAACGCCATAGCATCTTTTAGCAATTTGGGAAAGCGTGCGCCAGCAGTTCGCGGTGGCCGCCTTTTCATTGCTTGGTTACATCATTACTTCAACTTTGCAACTTCAACTTTGCGACTTCAGCTTTGCAGCTTCAACTTTGCAAGTCGGCTCGATTCCTTCTTATACTCTCAGCTTCTCCGGGCTCGCCGTTTGCGCAACACGCCCGGACAGATGGGAGTCACCAATGATCGCAACACAGAGACGCTTCACTCTGGCACCGTTCGCCACGATGCTCCTTGGCCTGTCAATCGCCAGCGGCATGCTGTGCGCGGGAGCACGCGCGCAAAACGCCACCGCAGCAGACGCTGGAACACCACCTTCCGGCAAGCACTACGCTTTGCCGGCCAACAACGATACCGTGCAGTGGGGTTGGTACGACCCCGCGGAAAAACCCAAGCTCGTCGTCAATTCCGGAGACACCATCTCCATCGAGACATGGCTTCACGGGATGAACGAAATCAAGCCCGGCGCCTCCATGGACGAAATCGTCAAGCTGCGTCTCGAGAATGATGGTGGCGGGCCGCACTCCGTCACCGGGCCGATCTACGTGAACGGCGCGGAACCCGGCGACGTGATGGAAATTCGTATCAAGAAAATCGTGATGAAAGATTCCGGCTTCAACTTCAATCTTCCCGGCAAACAATTTCCGGCAATTGGCCTGCTGGCTTCGGAATTTCCCGAGGGCCACGTGCAATATTTCACTCTCGATACGAAAAACATGACCACCGAATTCAAGCCGGGCATCGTCCTTCACCTTCATCCGTTTCCCGGCACCATCGCCGTCGGCCCCGATCCCAACGAACCGAAAGAAAAAGCCGGACCGCCCATCCACGACGCCAAAGGCCGCACCAGCACGCT
>CAYOVU010000307.1:0-4955 GCA_964407505.1 uncultured Acidobacteriaceae bacterium
ATTCAGTAATACTGATAAAGCTTCTTAAACTTGTGCCGCAACTTCGTGTCGACCGTTTCCAGCTTCGACAAGTAAAACTCTCGCATCTGCGCCTGATCGGAAACCGGCAACACCTGATACAGCTGCCACGCACTCAACTCCCCAATCGCCGGCGATCCGCCCGCCACATCTTCCAGCACCCGGGCCGACAGCACCTCATCGAACGCCCGAACGCGAATTCCCTTGCGGTCCAACTGCTTCAGAAATCGCTCGACCTTCTCAACCAGGAACGCCTGCTCAACCGCCGCTTGCAGCTTCGCGTACTCCTGGCGCTTCTCAATCTTAATCGCAGCCTGCTCAAAACCCACTGTCATCGCACCTTCATTAGATACTGGAGCGGGAGACGGGAATCGAACCCGCGACCAACAGCTTGGAAGGCTGTGACTCTACCACTGAGTTACTCCCGCCCTTGCCGCCTCTGCGGCTAAAGCCGCTCAAGCCCGACTCACTCGGCATGGCTAAAGCCATGCCCTTCCCAACCTCCCTCGCAAACGTCGCTCGGGTTTTGGCCATGGACTCTAGCCCGCAAACCGCCTCAACTCATGGAGCCGATGATCAGGATTGAACTGATGACCTCTCCCTTACCAAGGGAGTGCTCTACCAACTGAGCTACATCGGCCCGAACCAGCCGTCGGTTATCAACCTTCAGCTAAACATCTTTACTTTGGACCGCTCTCGCCGTCCGGGTGCAATACATCTTTCCGACGCACCCAGCTCTTGAACGCGAACAGCCCGAGAATCAAAAGCGTCGCCGACCTTACCCGAAAATCACTCAGCGTGGCAAACGCCAGCGCACCCAACACCGAGTACGTAATTAACGCCATTGCCAAGCGACTCATAATTCCGCACACCTAAAAACTTCGACACTGCTCTGTGAAACTAAGCCTGGTGCACAGGGAAGGATTCGAACCTTCGTACCTCGCTAGGAGGGACAGATTTACAGTCTGTTGGCTTTAACCACTCACCCACCTGTGCAATAACTCTCGGGCGATTCGACCGGCGCACTTCATCGAACCGCGGCAGCACACTTCTACTTCCTGCCTTCGCCAGCCAGATGCAGACTAAGTTTTCACCAGATTTCGCAAACTGGATTTCCGTAAACCGGGGAAACCAAGAATCGCGCTCACGGCTTACCACGCGAAGATCACTACACGCCGGAATACTTCCGAATGGAGTGCGTTGGAAAAACCTGTTTCGCCGCCACCTGCTGAGTCCAGCATCCCGCTGGAAATTCTTTGCTGAATTTCGTTTCCTGGAGCTGGCGAAGGGATTTGAACCCCCGACCCCCTGATTACAAATCAGGTGCTCTACCGACTGAGCTACGCCAGCACTCGGGTACTTGCGCCTGTTCGGACACAAGTAGACCCTTGATCCCTTCGATATGTCCGGGACAATTAGTTAAGTTATCACAACGGGCAATTTTTGCGCAACCGGGATTCCGGCAGGCCTAGACTCTTCTAGAAATAATCAGCCAAACCACAGTGCCGAGCCCTTCTTCTCCATTGACATCGATCCGAAGCGCCTGTACCTTCCTAAGAAAATTCGGGTCGCCCCAGAGCCCGCAGGTTCACCAAGAATTTCCAGCGTAACTGTGAGGTCCCCATGTCCCGCAACAAGCCAGCGCTCTTCGTCGTCTTGTCCCTAGTCGTCATGATCGGATTTCTAACCGCTGCAACGCCGCTCCGCGCAGGCACAGAGACCGTGGTGCTCAGCTTCAACCGCAATGACAACTTGCCCTATGCCCCCATGGGAGGCCTTATCTCCGATTCCGCCGGAAACTTGTATGGCACCACAGTGGGCGGCGGCCCTCATAGCGATGGCGTGGTATTTGAGCTGACACCGGGAGCCAATGGCGCATGGACCGGCAAAACCATCCATAACTTCAACGGGTCGAACGGCGACGAACCCGAAGCCCGTCTGACTTTCGACTCCGCCGGAAACCTGTACGGCACCACATTGGGCGGCGGTCTTCATAGTCAGGGCGTCGTCTTCCAACTCTCTCGCGGCGCCAACGGAGTTTGGACGGAGAAGGTGTTGCATAGTTTCACCGGAACCACCGACGGAAATTATCCCCAGGGCCCGTTAACTGTGGACGCGGCGGGCAACGTGTATGGCACCACTGCTTTTGGCGGAACGGGTAAGAATTGCAATAACCATGGGTGTGGCATCGTTTTTCAGCTCACCCCGAATGCGAATGGCACGTGGACGGAGACTGTGTTGCACAACTTCCAGTACGGTCGCGTGGACGGTGGCTACCCCGTCGGCGGCGTCACTCTTGACTCAGCCGGAAATCTCTATGGCACAACTCAGTTGGGCGGATCCCATCTCGACGGCATTGTCTTTGAACTGAGCCTTGTAAATGGAGCCTGGACCGAAAATATTCTGCATAATTTTTGCTCGCAGCCGAACTGCGTCGACGGCGAAATACCCTCCGCCCCCCTTATTTTCGACGGGAGCGGCAATCTCTACAGCACGACTCAAACTGGAGGAGTGCTGGTCGGAACGGGCTGCGGTGGCTTGCCATGCGGCACCGTATTCGAACTCTCGCCCGCCGCTGGCGGCGCTTGGACCGAAACCGTGTTGTACAGCTTTTGCTCTTCCGCCAACTGCGCCGACGGCGCGTTGCCAAGTCCGAGCGCCCTTGTCTTCGACACGTTAGGAAATCTCTATGGCACAACCAATGCGGGCGGGATCCCCGGCACGAACTGTATCAGTTACGGCTGCGGTACGGTCTTCGAGCTCACACCCAGTTCCGGTGGTATTTGGAGCGACACCGTTCTCTTCGCGTTTCCGCCCAACGGCCTCCATGGCTCCGGACAACTCGGCGGTGTGGTGTTGGACTCAGCTGATAACCTCTACGGCACCAGCGAGGCAGGCGGCAGATTCGGCTCTGGCACGGTCTTCAAAGTAACGCCATAACTATCGAGGGTGCTGACGTCCGGAGCCTAGCGCTCGACGGCCGGGCTCAAAGTGTGCACATTCTATTGCCCCGTCTTGCTAGCAGACGTACAATTCTCCCGTGAGCGAATGGCACAGAGTCGTTTCCGAAGGTGCGATCTTCATTGCACTCATGGAGCTGTTCGAAATAGGCAAGTGGGTTTTCACTGATGGATGGGGCGGCGTATTTAAGTTTCATTTGCGTCCAGATCGGCAGTTCCTAGCCCATTGCATCGGCCTTCTCTATGGAGGAGCGATCTTTGGCATGTTGAGCGTCTTCGGATGGCGGGGCTTCCGGGGAGCACCGCTGATCGCACTCGTAATCATTGCTGGGGTCGGGCCTTGGCGCGGGTCTTATCTAGCGCGGGTCTTATCTAGGAAGAAGAACGTAAATGTGTCCGGGCGCGGCTAAGCGGTTTCTTTGCTCCTGCGTCGACAGTGCTATCATTTCTTCCCTGACCGCACTCCATGCGAATTAGGCGCACTTTCCCCATCGTCCTCGCGGTTGTGGTGATCGCTGCCGCAGTGACCCTGGCGGTGCAGCTACGAAAGCACGCTCCTCCCGAGCCGGCCCGCCTTTTGCCCGGAGCTGACGCTTTCTTTTATCTCGATCTCGGCAAGGCCCGCAAGGCGAATTCGGGCAAGGATCTGCCCGCGGTCAGTCATGATCCCGAGTACGAGCGATTCATCCGCGAGACCGGATTTCAATTCGAGCGCGATCTCGACGAAGCCGCCTTCGCCGTTCATTATCCTGCGAATTGGCCGGGCGGCGGCTCCGGCGGCTCCGCACCGGAGGCGCGATTCTCCGAAGTACTCGTTGGGAAATTTCACGGCGAGCGTCTCACGGCGTACCTCCGCCAGATCGCCCAATCGGTCGAGAATTACAACTCTGTCGAAATCTTTACGATTCTCATCGAAGGAAGATCGCTGCGCGTGGCCGTTCTTAGCGCCGATTCCGTGGCTGCCTCGAATGTAAGCGACCCTGCGGTCATTCGCGGAATCGTTGATCGCTCCCGGCGGCTCGCATCGCCCTTCGGCGGCCCAGCTTTGTTGCGCCAGTACTACAAGCACGTTCAATTGGCCAGCTTGGCATGGCTGGTAGCGCGCGTCGAGCCGTCGGCTTCGGCGGCGGGGATGTGGAGCGCTCTGTTCGCCAAGCCCGCAACTCTCGTTGTTTCTGGAAGCTCTGGACCGCTCCATCTGCGGCCCGACGCCGTTCACCTGCGGGCCGAAGCCTTCACCGACAATGCCGATGATGCGCGTGCCATCATCGACAAAGTGAACCTGTTTGCAGCCCTTACTCGCTCCGCCGAAACCTCCGTGGGAACACATGGCACCGACCCTGACGTGAAGGCTCTCTTCGACAGCCTGAAGGTAAAACAAGAAGGTAGCCGCGCCCTTGTCACGGCCTCGATGCCCTTTGGATTTCTACAGAAAATACTCTCCGGTTCATCGACTGAATCGAACGAACCTCCGGCAGCTGCGCCCGCCCAGGTGCCTGCGAAATCCCGCTAACTTGTTATTTCGCTCCGGAATCCGCTCGCGCAGTGCAACTAAAGACGGTCCCAATCGTCTCATCCTTACGGAGAATAACTCCGGCAGGTACAATACAGCAGATGTCGAGCCTCCCACTTCCGATCGCCGCGTTTTTCGCCGGCTTGATTTCGTTCCTGTCTCCCTGCGTGCTGCCTCTGGTGCCTGGATATCTTTCGCTCATTTCCGGCGCGGGTCTCGAAGAACTGAAATCGCCGCAGGCTCACCTGATGCGGCGCGTGATGCTGAACTCAATTGCTTTCATTTTGGGCTTCAGCGTCGTTTTCGTCGCACTCGGCGCAGCGGCAACCGAAGTTGGACAGGTACTGGGAATTTACAAACATACGCTTGCCCGGGTGGCGGGCGTCATCATTATTCTTTTCGGATTACACCTGACCGGAATTTTCAAGATCAAAGCGCTCTATACCGACGCCCGCCTGCACAGC
>CAYOVU010000308.1:0-3043 GCA_964407505.1 uncultured Acidobacteriaceae bacterium
GACGCCGATGATCTCGAAACTGACGCCATTGAGAAGGATTGTGGAGCCCACGGCGGGGCGCCCGGGAAAGATGTTTTTGAGGAGTTCCCATCCCACGACGGCCACACGGCGGCGCTCAGCATTGTCCTGATCGTTAAACCACCGGCCCGGACTGATGGGGACGTTGCGAATCTGATTGTAATTGGCGGCAACGCCGAAGACCTGGCCGTTGGTCGAACCGTAGTCGCTGACGGCGCGGATATCCTCGCGATTCAGTACCGGGGAGACGGCTCCTACAAACTTTGCCTGCTGGCGAACGGCTTGGTAGTCGGCGTAGGTAAAGTAATAGGTTTGTCCGGACTGGGTGCTGCCCTCGACGGCGGGGATGCGCCCGGGAAACATGAACATGATATTTTGCCCCAGGTTGGCGAGTTGCCTTTCCTGACCGCTGCGAAAACCCTCTCCAAGGCCCACCAGCAAAAGCAGAGAGCCGACGCCCCATGCGATACCGAACATGGTAAGGAAAGAGCGCAACTTGTGCGCCCACAGCGTGGAGAGCGACTGCCGGACGATATCGAGTAGTATCCGCATGGACTTACGCCCCCGCGACTCCCGGAGAGTGCGCGGGGGCAACGTTCAGGCGAGGGGTCTCAGTCCCGCCCAACGATCTAATGGGTGGTACGCAGAGAGGGCATGCGAAGTTCCCCGCTGCTGTTAGTGGTTAGACCGTGAAACTGCGAGATAGGTTAGCTGCTTGAATCAGAATTCGAAGTAGCCGCCGGTGGGTTGCGAGCGTGAAGGGCCATCGGTTCCGGTGGCAGGAAGCAAGCCGACAACTCCGCGCAAATGTTCCCACGCGGCTTCATTGAGGGCCGGATCGGAGCTGACGAGGTCACGGATCATGTCCCAGGCAGCCAGGTTGAGAGCGCCCTCTGGCGGAGGGCCCATGGCGAGAGAAACCGAACACTGAGGACAAAACGAGATGCGATGCGCGGTCGATTTTTGGCGCGGTTTGATACCGACAGTCTGCGCGAACATATAGAGGGCGACCGACTTCTGTCCAGTTTCGAGTTCGCGATTACAGCGAAGGCAACGCATGTTTTGCAAAGAACTCTCCCGGGCGATTGCACCGATAAAGATTGCGCCGATAAAAGACTGTTCCGATAAAGATAAATAGTGTCTTCATGTTGGCGTGGCAGCAAGTATGCAGAAAGATTCCGGTGAGGAGTCTGTGATAGTCCAGTTGGTAGCCGCGATCCGGGAACCAAGATGTGCTCTAGGCAGAGGTGGAGGGAATCGGGCACGCTGTTGCAATGAGTGCGGATCGGGCGGGAGAGAGAGGTGTGGGCACGTTTGGGTCGTCTTTGACCCCTCGTCGACCCAAGAGGCTGGTGCGAGTGTCGCAACTTCGCAGACTACGCGAATGCGAACAGGTCGCGGCGGTCTGCTACCGGCAGGGGAGCGAGGGAGTCGAGTTTCTGCTGGTTCGGACGCGCGGTAGCGGACGCTGGACTTTTCCGAAAGGCAGCACCGAAGCGGGCTTGACCCATGCACAGGCGGCGGCTCTTGAAGCTTTTGAAGAAGCGGGAGTTCATGGGCGGATCGAAGAAGTTTCGTTCGCTCGGTATGTTCGGAGCAAGAGAAGTAGTGGACGGAAATCCCGCGGAGTGATCGAAAAAGAGACCGCGGTCAACGCTCATCTATGCGAGGTGTCGCGGCTCAGTCCGCCGCAGGAATCGAAGCGGGACCGTACTTGGTTTTCTGCGCAGGATGCCCGGCAGAGGTTGCGAGAAGGGCGTGAGGCGCAGGAAGGAGCTTCGTTCGCACGCGTGGTCGACAGAGCTGTAGCGCGTATCGAGCGGTTACGCAGCAGAACTGAAGTGATCGATTTCCGGCAAGGAGATGGTGTGCCGGGCGAGTTTGCGGCGCGACGAGATGCGCTGCAAAAGGTACGGTTCGAGGCTTTTGAAGGAGCTTATCGCGAAATGGCGGCTTGGTTTGGCACGGAGGGTCGGCCTAAGGGAATCGTGGCTGCGAAGTCTCGACAGATTTTGCAAGGCGAAGTTTTGGAATTCGTGACGGGGCGGGAGAAAAAATCTAAGGCTTTGGGTACGGGAACAAGGAATCGATGAGCGGGGATGCGAAGTTTGGAATCTGACCGCAAAAAGCAGGTTTTCACTCCTTGTTCTTCGGACGCTCGAAGGCCTTCTGCATATATTTGCGGGCCTCTTCTAAAGCGCCGAAGGTGTCGTCGTTGGTCTGGATGGCTTGCCGGTATTCGTTGATGGCGCGTTCGCGCTGGCCGGTAATGTCGAAGATCTTGCCCAATTGAATATGGCTCCAAACTTCGGTCCAGCGCGGTTCGCCGTTGCCGTTGATCGACGCACGGTAAGAGTTGGCGGAGGACTGGTAGTTTCGCTGCAGGAAGAAAATCTCTGCGATGCGATAGTGGGCGAGGGAACTGTTCTTGTTGAGATCGAGCGCCTTGTTGAACTCAGTAAGCGCGCCGGAGAGGTCACCCTGCTGTTGCAAAGCCTGGCCACGAAGGATGGAAGCGTGCAGCTTTACATCTGAAGTGTTGGTGAGCACGTGATGGTCGGGATCGACGGCGATTCGCCGAGGCCGACCGAAAGTTTCTACCGTGAAGGGCGAACTGGTGCCAACCACTTCGATTTTCTTGTCTTCGGTTTTGCCGTCGGTGTCGATTCGAAGATCGACGGGCATGCGGAACAAATCGAGGTCCTGCGAAATCTCGCCGGTCACGCGGAAGCCCTTGTTGTTGCCCATGCGGTAAGTGGTGTACTTCACTTTGAATTCCGGAGCGCCGGTGGAATCAAGCCACTGGGAGAAAAACCATGTGAGCTGGTCTCCGTAATTTTTTTCCGCGATCTCCTTGAAGTCGTCCATGGTCGCCGATTTTCCGGCATAGGTTTCGGCGAACTCACGCATCGTTTTGAGGTACTTGTCTTCGCCAAGAACCCAGCGCAGCATGTGCAGGATCATCGCGCCTTTGTC
Source organism: uncultured Acidobacteriaceae bacterium (assembly GCA_964407505.1). Lineage (GTDB taxonomy): Bacteria > Acidobacteriota > Terriglobia > Terriglobales > Acidobacteriaceae > Sulfotelmatobacter. The sequence goes on from CAYOVU010000308.1 coordinate 2,995, forward strand.
GGTGACGAGCGACTGAAATTCAGTCGAGAACGGATCGAGTTTGGCAGCG
>CAYOVU010000309.1:0-11473 GCA_964407505.1 uncultured Acidobacteriaceae bacterium
GACTCGGTTGGACTTGTGAGGAGCGATCATCTCAACGCCCTGTTCGCGCAGCTTCTCATCGAGCGGATCGCTGTCGTAGGCGCGATCGCCGATCAGGTTTTCCGGCTTCGCTTCGATCATGTAGAAGTCGAAAGTCAGCTGCACGAGCGTCACTTCGTGATGGTTCGCGGCATGCGTCGTAACCGCGAGCGGCAATCCGTGGAGATCCACAATCGCCATGATTTTCACGCCTTTTCCGCGTCGGGTCGGACCAATCTGCTCCCCGCCGCCCTTGGCCGATGCAAACGTGGCATCGATGTAACACTCCGATTCGTCCACCTCGCCTTGCTCGCGCAAAGTGTTGACAAGATCCGTGAGCGCTGCTCGAATCACTTCACTCTGGCACCATTGCTGAAAGCGCCGGTGCACCGTCTTGTAGTTCGGATAGGACTGCGGAAGCATGTGCCGTTGAGCGCCGGTGTTGAGAATCCACAGCGCCGCCTCGAGCACCCTGCGTGCTGGAATCGGCTTGCGGCCCGGACGATAGTCGGGGTAGTGCTCCTCCGGAAAATGCTTCCGGATCAGTTCCCACTGCGCATCGGTTATGCGTAGCACGCATAGATTTTACCTATGAATCACCACGTCTACGCAGTTTTGAGATAGGTTCTAGTTGCATCCAAAAAAAGATGGTTGATCTGATGTGCGCCCCCATTCAGCGTTTAGCGACTTCCACGCTCACATTTATTTTAGCATTGGCTAGCACGCCGAGCCCCGGGCATGACTGCCCAGATCAGATCCATTACCTTTCTGACACCGATAACGCTTACCGCTATCTGGAGGGTCGCCAGCGCGCCATTTATGAGGCGAACCCCGACATCGCGGATCCCTATTCCAGGCAAGAGATGAACAAGCCTGGGGCGATGAATACTTTCACCGATTTGACCAATACGTTGTCTCATCAGGGATGTGATGCGCGAGGCAAGAATTGTGTAGGTGACGCTGAACTATCCAAGATGATTCTAGAGAAGCTCAGATGTTCAAGTTTACCCACTCGCTTCGAATCTCCCGTGTTCATCGTCCTCATCAACATATATTCGCAGGCGATCGAGCCCTTCATACGGCAGGATTACCCTAAGAGCGAATCCATCCGGCTGGGATCCCTACCCACTGGAACCATCGACGCACAGGCCCTAAAGCCTCCGCACATCGATTCGCCGATCGTCATTCTGAATCGCGATCTTTTCTTCTTCACCGGCGTGTTCTCCAAAGCCGTTGCGGATGCGATTCCGATCCGGACCGTCAACGGAACCGTAGAAATCAGTTCCGATCCAAAGGCCCTCGCAGAGCGGCACCGCCAACGACCCGACATTGCGGCCAACTTCGCCGACGCCATGTCGCGAATGGTCCAGAAGGGCAGCACGAGCGGCGCGCGGGAGGTGCTCCTAGATGCCGATCACAACCGATTGCATGCGCGGCTCGTGGCGTCCATGGATATGTTCATCATGTTGCATGAAGATTCACACGTGATATTGGGTCACGTGGCAGCGGGCTCGATGTCCTACAATTTCAAAGGCGAGAAGACGGCGGTGTTGCCCGAGGGGATCGCTGCGGCGCCTGAGTCCACCCTCACGCTCTTGAAGCGAAGCCGATCTGACGAACTTGCAGCCGACGCACTCGGATTCAAACTGTTACTGAAGGTGAGGAGCGGAACCGCCGATACTGCCAATCCCGTCGATCTCATGGTCGCGGCCGCGGCACCGGACGTGGTCTTCGGGATCATTGATGCCGCGGACCGTTACAATCGACAAAGCACCGGTGCGAGCTTTAGTGACGCAGCTCATCCAAGTGCGAGCGATCGAAGAAAATCTCTGGAGGCCGTCTACAAAGAGCTCGCCTCTCCGGGCGGCCCGCTGGCCGGGGTGCCCGATTTTCGGGGGGCGATCGACGCCGCCCTGGACGCGCTCCTCGTTGAATCTGACCCGATTATCCGGAAGAACCTGGGCCTGTGACCGCCCGACCGAATCGGGGTCCGAATCGCGCTGCCGTCGGATGCACGCTCAGCATCATCGCAACCGTTGTCGCGGCAATCTACCCACCCTGCGCAATCAGGCCTTGCTTGGACCGGAGTTTCAACGCGCGGCCCAACGCGGTCATCCGATACTTCGAGCTCGCAAACGTACGCGCCGAGGAGCCCCTCCCCAAGGCTATTGATCTGCCGGGACGTTGAACCCCAACACCGCCCCTCTGCGTGGTCTTGCGCTTGACCGGTTCTGGTCCTCAGGTCATCGCTTACTGGGAACCCTGAGACCGGAAGATCACCTTGAGAACGCCGTCGTTGCCCGCGTGGCCCGTGTGGGCGTTCATGGGATTGGCAAAAAGTCTCAAGAAACTCCATTCATTGCGATCGTATACATTGACGACCCAGGCGATATCGCTGCCGTTCTTGTCTTTAAGCTTAGGCACCGGGAATGTGAGCAGATCACTCGGATCGCTGAAGGCGATCACTTGCTTGAGCCTCGGAGCGACGCCGAACTTTCCGCCGGGAGAAACCGCGTGGCCTGTTTGTGCCCACCGAAGCAGAAGATCGACCGGTGAGTCGCCCGGAATCGGCGCTCCGAGCTTGCCGCCAGGCCCCTCATGTGTGAGCCCATCGATGCGACCCAGCTGCAACAGCGAGTACTGATTGGCAAGGAAATACAGGTCCGCGGTGCGCGCCCCGACCCTCTGTGCCGCGGTGGAGTCGAGATTTCCGAAGGCATCCAGCACCACAAAGCTTCCCAGGCTTTCGGAGATCACGACAAATTCCTGGGCGTCGAGGTCCTTACCCTCAAACTGCGTGGCGTAGTCGAAGGCCAGATTCAGTGCCTGCCGGAAGTATTGCCGCAAGGGTCCCAGGACGAGCGCGGCATCCGTGAGTCCCCAGTTCATGATTTGCTGCTTCGCGACCGCATTCGCCCAGGCGCCGCCGCCGGACACCGGGTGGTGGCTTAGCGCGGTATCCCGCTCGGTGGGCGTCAGCCAGGGGTAATACGGCGCGTCGCCGCGTGCACAGAGCTCGATATGCTTCTCGTCGATTCCAGACAGATCGATCTCCGGGTACACGATGAAGCGGCATTTGGCCGGGAACAGCAGCGGCCACCAATTAACCTCGTCCACCACGATCGGTGCGGCGTTTGCTCGGCGGTAGGTATAACGGTAGACGAACGGCGTGCTCGCCTGCCACTCATCCCCGCTTCGCCAGATGGGCTGATTGAGGTATGTTGCAGCTGGCACTGCACCGAGGGGCAGCGGCCGCGTTTCCTTCTCGGGCGCAGAGCCCTTGGGACAAAGTCCAGAGACATACCGGCACATCCCCTTACGGAACTCGTCCGAGGCTCCGGTGCCGTCGGCCCGCATCCCGTGGACATAGACGATGTGAACCGTGCGTTGCGGGTCTGCTGCAATTAGCTCACCCAGAGATACTGTCTTCTTGAGAGTATCCGGGTCATCCGGGCGGACACCGGAGGACTGGGCCACACCATGAGCCATGGCTAGGATTGCGATGCCCCAGGGAAGTCCGAATCGTCGGACTCGCACGCTCATGGAGGTGCTACCGCCGGGTCACCGAGGGAACTATCGGTCACGAGACCATCGACTTCTAAGGTATCTGCCACCGCCTTTACCCCCTCTGACCATCTCTCCCGGATACGTGCGCACTCTCAGTCTCACATCGCCCCAGCATCAGTAAGTCTACCTTTACACCTCAAGCACGGAGTTGCGACGCCGAATCGCGAATCTGGGTTTTCCGATTTCGGTAACACACGCTGCCGACGAATTTGGCATCGGTGTCGCTGATATCATAAGTGTTTAAATTGGGGCGTGACGGAATCGAAAGTGCGCTAGTAACGTGTTGATTGACCGAGCATTACGCGGAGAGCCATTAGGCAGTTACCCGCAAACTTACCCACACCACCTCTGTTATGCAGTGATATCAGTTGAGTTCCGATTCTGACGCGTATCGCGGTCTCGTTGCCGTGCACGCACGATAACCGTTGTGCGAGCCGAATATTAAGATCCCCGCGCGGAACCTGTGCTCTCAGCCTTCGGCCGTTGTGTCGACACCTGCTCGCCCTGCCTTCTCCGATGCCCCCTCGGTAAGCCCGAGTCGCTTTATTAACCCTGGATGCACCTTGATGACGTCCGTGTCGACAAAAGCCTGATTCGGATAGAAGCATCTATAACGCCACTGCTTGGACTCTCCTACAGTGATCCCGATAATCGAATTCTCAAACAGAAAACGTACAACATTCCGAAAATCTGCACGATCTTCCGTCAGCCGCTTAGCGCTAAGGGCCTCTTCCAATTCAGCGGTGGTTATGGCGGCGTACCGTAGGTTCTCCAAAGTTCGGAGATAATCGTGAAACTTTGGATTCTGATTCCGCCACTCATCGCTCAGCTCCTCGAATAGGTATTCGCTGTATCCTGGTTCAGCAGCGTATACGGCACGCGTTAAGATCTTGTTGCCGTCAGGACTAAGCAGCCCTTCATCGCGAGCCGTCCGAAATGTTCTACCGAGGAAAGCGACCATGTCCCTTGGCCGACCCATAGTGCGGTTATAAATATGTTTCACAGGAGTGGTGCGGCTCCTCATCTCTTTTTCGAAGAATACGTCTTGAAGAGACGATAAGGGACGTTGACGCGCGACCTGCGCATAGAAATTAATACGTTCTAAGGCCAGTCTCTCGATAGCATCCTGGGACCATCGTAGCGATTCACTGCAATCCTCGCGCAGTTTGTTGCGATCATTAATGTCCAGCGTAGAAAAGATATCATCACGCAAGAAAACGAGCGGTCGAACCTGCCCGCCGAACTTCTGAAGTACGTGCTCGGACGCGTGTAGCAGCCCCGAGATGATTGATTTCGACTCAGAAATGAAGTCAGGAACCCATGCTTCGTCAAGACGGTCGAAAACGAGAAATATTCGGACTCGTTCAGGCAATGTCTCCAGACACGCCTCGAACCAATTCGTTAGATTCTCGATATTCCGATTCAACTGATTCTTCAGCGTCGGATTGTCCTTCAACTGCTCGAAGGATAGCTCTCCACCTTCGACGCTCAGGCCATCGTCTGTCGCGCCTAGGGCAGGAAGCTTTGCCTTTGCGAGCGAAAACAGCTTGGATCCGAGCAGTTCGGTCCATGATGGAATTGGCTTCGCAAACAACTTTTCCAGTAGTCGAGCAGCGTGCGCTATCTTTTCAGGAACTTCCGTCCTGTCACGCAATGCCGCGCCTACCGCGGCTTTGATGGCCTCGATAGACAGCACGAATCGCCACGAGTCCCGATGCTGAAAGCCCCCCGAGCGCTGTTCGTTACCGAGTAGGCTGTGGGCCCTCCAGTGATAGCTCTGCAGGGAAAGTCCCACGACCGTGTCGGTGGGACGAAACACAGACTGCGGCTTGGCGACCAGGTGCAGAAAGACGGCAGTCTTTCCGGCTCCCTTGCGTCCGAGCAGTAAATACTGTTTCGGGTTTGCGACTAGACTTTTTGATACGCCAGCGTCATAAAAGTATTTCTGAAGATTCGGGTCACGCTCAGCCGAAACCTCGCCAACATCAATCCACTCGGTAATTACCACCTGAATGCTCTCCTAAAACTGAAAGTCGCATTGCGCCTCCACCCTGCCATCTTAAACTGACGCTTTGCTTCTCCGCCTGCCCTCTCAAGGCTGTAACACGGGTTCGAATCCCGTAGGGAGCGCCATAAAATCAGGTACTTGCCGACAGATCATCCTCACCGTACGGCCAGCCCTTGATCGCTGAAGATGCGCGTGCACTCTCGGGGCCTTCCTGGCCCGCCACCAGACTACGTGTGGTGTAGGTGCCATTCCCTTATCAGCTGGTCCATGGCGTGGGGGCCAGTTGGGCTGTTGGCGTCTCCCGTTTACAGCCTCGGGTTTCTGGCTAGCTGCACTGCGTGGATTGCAGCAGCGATTCAATCTCCTGACCCCGCACTCCTCTGTTCTCTCGTAGCCACCTCGGGTCAAATTGATCAAATCCCCAATGATGAAGGCCTATGAGCCGGCCGTCGGACGTCATCACAGGAGACCCCGAGCTGCCACTCTTGGTATCGCAGGAATGACCGAAATCTGTCGTCTCACTGGGATTCACGCCCGGCGCGTTGGCTGTCGAGACCGAGCAACCGTCTACTGCGACTTGTTCGATCTCGTCGATGCCCGGATACTGAACGATGAACAACCCAAGATGTTGGGTCGGCACCTGCGGATCAAAAGTCAAGTGGCCGTAGTGCTGCGAGTCGCCCGCCGCCGCGGTCAGCTGGATCAGTGCAAAATCCAGTGGTGCGCTCACACATCGCAGTCGGGTGCAATGAAATACGTTGGGCGCATTGTCGTCTAGCGATTTCGGTGTCCAATCAAATACCGCAATCATGCTTTCGCACACTGAGCTATCCGGCACGCAATGTTGGTTCGTTAGTAAAGCGGTAGCTGAAATCATGAACCCCGTGCACACCTCCGCGGTGCTTCGCCCGACGTAACGCAATTTCGCCACCGTGCGCGCGACGCGCTGCACGTTCGGGTCTGCCTGATAGAGCGATACAGGTCGTAGTTTCGGATTGGCTTCATCGGCCACACTTTCCAGAACACCACCCGGGGACTCATAAACCACTCGATCGACGGAAAATCGCAGTCCTTGAGGAGGACTCCCCTTGTACACAACGGCTACGCGAGCGTATCCGCCGGCTAGCGTTGGACTCCAAAAGCGACTGCGTAGGGTGAACTCCTCCTTCGAATAGGTAACGGCTCGAGTGAGGTCGCGGTGGTAGATGATCACTTGGTAGTCGGATTTACTCTGGTCTACGATCGAAGCAAAGCGTATATGCAGCCAGGCTGCACCGGGCTGTTCGATCTCCGCAACCCACGCGGTTGAGCTGTGTCCCTCCGTCGCCGGACGCGGTAGCCGATAGGTCGCCTCGAGCAAACGCCCTTCGCGAGCTGGCGAATCGACAGTGCTTTTTGACGTCGCGGAGACGACATTCCAAGCCATGAACGCCAGTACGCAAGCACAGCGAAAGACGCGAACTTCCATCGGAGGATCCTCGTAGCGAAAGATATCACTTACCTTTGGAACTGCCCCCCGTGCTGGATTGTGATTTCCCCCCCAGCGCCTGTGACAGTGCGTCGTTAAACGACTTAGAGTTGTCGCTGATCTCCTTGCCCAGGGTTCCAAACGCATCGCCGCCCGATCCCGTTTCCGTTACCGAGGCTGTAATGGTGATTGATGAAACCCCGTTGCATCCCGCACCGAGCGCCTCACACTGGTCGATTTCCTTTTGGCTGCGCGGAACCGCCGGGAACCAACTCGATTCTACGTTCATGTCTTTGGCGACTACCCTGCCGTCCGCCGTTGCGTCAATCTTCAATCCGGGAAACTTCAGCGTCTTGTCGGCCACCGTCGTGGTAGCGGTTTCGCCCTTGTCATTCAACGCCGTCACCTCCATCTTCAGCTCAACACTCACGTCGACCTTTCCTGAGTCTTTGGAGGTTCGAGCAGCGGCCCAGCGGAGTGCGACTGCCTCCGTTTTCAGCTTCCAAGCGCTTCCGGAAGCGTTGGGAACCATCCTGCCTGTCCACACGAAAGCAGGTTCTGTCTTCTGACCGGTCGAATCTTTATTCTGAATCGAGCGCGTCAGGTTCAGACAGTGGAACGCGACGGTCGTGTATGCATGTTTGTCATCTTTCTTCGTTTGAATGTAATAGGGATCCACATTGCTCTGTGCGGTGTAGCTGGCGGTAAATTCCTTTTGCTTCGCCGCCAGATAAGAAGCCATTTCGCTTTCTGCGATACTGGCCACAATTCCCACGGCAGCGGCGACGGCAGCCGCGGCTTCGGACGATTGTGCGCAATCGTCCGCGTCGAACACCTTGAGGGTTGAACTTTGGGTCTCTTGCTTGTAGCTACGGTCATGGGACCGAAACGTGGCAGCACGCCACAAGCTGCAGCCGACCAGTAGAACGCACGCCACGGCAGCAGCGAAAGCCATTAACGCCTTGCGCACGACAGTTCTCCCTTTTATTTCATCAACTCGTTGATCGGGGCTATGTAATCGTCTAGATCCGTTACGTCGAACTTCAAAGCGTGCTTGTCCTGACTCAGTTTGCCGTTCTCGTCCGTCAGGTCGTAAGAGATCATTCCCGGCCCGCTTTCAACCGTGACGACGCGGCGCCGCAAGGGACTCGACTCATCATTTGGGGATTGATCGTGGTAAATAATGACGTAGTAGTCAGATGGAAGGCGCGTCATGCGCTTGAGAGCTGCAAGCGACACCCGGAACGGACTGTACGTGGCAGATCCCGGTTCGGCGAACTTGATCATCAGGGTCGGATTGTGGATAAACCCCATCTCCACCACTGAGGCTTGTTTGAGGCGCAGCGAAGCGTGCTTATATGAAAGGGCACGCAACACGTTTAGACGACCACCGTAGACATCTAAGGACTCGCACTGATCGCCCGTGTAGATCAAACGGTTGGCTGCTGTGCGGGCCCGCATCGAAACGTCCTGTCCCATCAGCAATGACAGGGCCCCCGTGACCAGTGGTGCGGCTTGGGAGGACCCGCTCAGCATGCCGGTACGATCCCCGGCAATCGAGCTAACTACGTTTTCTCCTGGCGCGGCCAGATCGATACCTGAACCATGATTCGCGTTCGGTAACAGCGAGGGGCAACTCGGACGCTCGATGAGATTCGTCGGTGCTACCGTGATGACATTCGGAAGGTCGATACAAACGGGCCTCACGGTGCAAGACCTCGGCCTGCCAATCGCGGTTCCGAGTTTTTCACTCCCTGCCGCAACGAATATTCGGTTTGGATTGTCGCGTATGAAGTCTGCAAATAGGTCCACCGATGCACCGGAGCGAGCCGTCGTGTCGACCCGCGGCTGGTACGAGAAGCTGAGGTTGAAGATCCGTGGTGAGCCGTCCTCTATAAGCAAATGGGATAGCTTTTCAACAACTTTCGACACATACAGTGGATCCACAAATGAGTCCGGATCAATCTGTATCGTCTTGATGAAGGCCTGCGGATCCACACCTGGCCCGGTGGGAGCGTCCCTTCTTGCTCCTACGATGCCCACCATATGGGTGCCGTGATCGCGCACGATATCCGCCTCTGCCCGCTGACCGCATGGCACGTGAGCCACTGGTAGTAATGAACTATCCGGGTCCGCGCTATTCAGAACCTTTAAGTGCGCGGCGTCAAAGAGGCAGTGCTTAGCGAATACCCATTCGTCGATGAACGCGACGTCGACTGACGTCGTGCTGCCCAATGGGGCCTTTACAGCAAAAGGATGATTAATCAAACGGAGGATGGTTGTTCTATCGCCTTCGGCTTTGGTAGGTGTTGGTGCTTCCGGGAGTGATTCGGCGTGCCAAGCAGCAATTGCACTGATCTGCTTCGTTGGCAACACAATCGCGTTGGGAGGTAAATCAGCCCAGACGACTGAATCGGTCACAGGCGCGGCCGCCCTATTTGGTTGCGCTTCCCAAAGGCTACTGGAGCTCATCGGTTCTGTGCTCTGTGATTTAGCCGCCCAATTTGAGTCGAATCTGTGACCCGCAGGACGGTCCGCCGCAACAATCGGCCCTTTGTCCCGTTGGAACCTGTCGGGATCAACTGCGTCGTGCTCGGACACGCCGGTTGACTCAATCACTTCCGACTGCCTGACTATGGAACTGTCGCGAGAGTCCGGCTTGGCTGTAATGCGGCGCGACTTTGCGCCCTTTGGCCTAAATTTCGGGACAGTGATGGGAATCGTGGCTCGGAATGAGGTCGTTGGTACCTCCAACCAGCCTTGATATCGGTCTGAAATGTGCGGAATTCCCGGATTTAAGTTTTGGAGCGCTTTCTTGCAGGAAGCGTCAACGCGTCGGCAAACCGTTGAGTTCTCTGCGAGTAGTTTCTCGAGTGGCACGTCAGCGGGCTTACGTACCCGCTGCGTGTGAAGGATGCGTTCAAAGTCAATATCCGGAAGAACGATTGGATCGTTCTCCTTGATGGCCCACACGGCCTGATTACCGCTGGCAGAACAGACTCGCTCGTTCAGCCGGCACAGAAATAGACTCGCCGACGGGCGAAATCCCTCGCCATAGTACAGGTCATGTTTTCTCATGATTCGCTCGGGCGAATCGTTATTCGCCGCGGTGACGACTCGGGTGGGAAATGTCGCCCCGTGCTGCATCACGCTGTAAAGACCCCGGTACAAGGCGTCGAATTGGCGTGCGAGCTGAGTGGGTTCGGAGTCCGTGGACTGCCAGAAGACGACTCGTGTGTCCGTATCCTCGGAGGCTGCAAACGCCTGCAGAGGGTAGGCAGAAATCAGTGCAACCAGGCAAAGCGCGACTGACCGGATGGTCGATCTATTTGATGCAAATTGTTGCGGCACCCGCCGATGTGGCGGACTTAAGGCCGCGCCACTCGAACTTGGGACAGATCGGTCAGGAGGGGTTGGAGTGATCGCGAAGGCTACATGTGATGATGGCAAGGAAAATCGGCTTGTGTAGAACAGGTCAAGGTCCGGGGCTGGCCGGTCGGCTGACTACCCGCCGGCGCCGGCTACCGCGACCCCTGAGGGCCCGCCTGTAGACTGTAGCGAAGGACGGATTTATCTCAAGCTGGAAAAGAGCCCAGTCCGTTGCCACAGTGCCACGCAGCTAGATTCCTCTTGGAACCGAGGTCACTACGCGCGGGTCGATCCTACCCCTGGGGCGTGGTGCGAACACGGGTTCGAATCCCGTAGGCAGCGCCGATAAATCAAACACTTACGTCACGATCAGCGTCAGGGAAACACCGCCGGGCATTTCGGGGTAAGTTCCACATGCATCTACAGCCTGCTGTTCGTCCGAGCACGTCAGGACTGGCGGTTTTCATCTTGCCGATGGTTTGGTCCTAGGGCCGTCCAATCTCAAAATCCAGGTGGCTGGATCACGCGGCGAAGTCGCTCCGGGCGGGATCTCGCGAAGTGGATATTGTCGGGCGGCGCATGCAAACGGAGCGTCGGTTGCTAAGGAGCGCCTTCACACGGCAGGGGCCACTGGTTCGATCCCAGTACCGCCCACCATAAATCAATTAGTTACGATCTAGTACGTCAAAAAGTACGGCATAAGTACGGCATAAGTCCACGCGGAAAACCGTGGGCGACCATGGACGCGACTGGACTCGTGTGTAGCACACGCAGGACTCCCCGTTGTGAGACGTCGGCGCCGGTGCTGTGTGTCGGCGCTCTGCTGTGGTTGCGCATCGATGCACGGCAGACGGTGCTCGTACGGCAGGCGCCGCAGTGATCACTGCTCGGCCATAGTCCAAAGCGCTGCTCACCGAGCAGACGTGTGCGCGATAGCTCCGATCGTCGGCTCGAGATAGAAGGCGTACTGGGCCACGCAGCTCCGCAGGAAGCTTCGCAGGTTGTATCCGGCACGATGCAACACCGCGCGGTGCGTCAACCAT
>CAYOVU010000310.1:0-15421 GCA_964407505.1 uncultured Acidobacteriaceae bacterium
CGCGAAGCTTTGCGCGTGCCGTGCTCCGGCCCGCGTGGATTGCGCTCCAGCGAAACCGCATAATAGTTCGGATCGTACCAGTCGCTGCACCACTCGTGGACGTTGTCGCAGATATTGTAGAGTCCGAAAACGTTGGGCGCGTAGCGTCCGACCGGCTCTGGGCCAGTCTGCCATCGGCTTGCGTAGTCCGAAAGAGATTGCGGTCCTTCGTTGCCCCATGGAAAATTGTTTTGCTCGAGATTGCCCCGTGCTGCTCGCTCCCACTCCGCTTCGGTGGGCAGGCGGTACGCGTGGCCGGTCTGCGACGTCAGCCACCGGCAATAACCATCGCCCTCGAACCACGAGACGCCGGTGACGGGTTGCTGCGGATGATTGAAATTCGGGTCGCGCCAGAACGGCGGAGGCTGCGATCCCGTCGCCTGAAGATATCGTTCATATTCGGCATTGGTGACTTGCGTAGCGGCGAACAGGAATGCGTCGACCCAGACGCGGTGGATCGGCAGTTCGCAATCCTGACCGGAATCGGACCCCATGAGGAACCACCCTTCAGGAATCTCGACGAGACACGGCTCGATCAGCGTCACAGTGCTGGATCGGATGTGCGCATGAGTCGCCGTCATCGGTGTCTGATTGATCTTGCTGCGGGTTCGCGCTCCGATTAAAGTTTAGCAGCATGGGAATGAGGGAGGGTTGATGGCAAAGCTGAAACTCAAATTCACCGCAAAGATCGACGGTCGAGAAGCGGGTGTCGTCGCGGCAATCACTCCGCCGGTCGACGTCCCGGAATTCTTTGGAACGCGAGCCCGCGTCCCCATTCGTGGGACGATCAACGGATATCCTTTCCGTTCGTCGTTAATGCCATGCGGCGACCGCCACATGATGCCGGTCAACAGCACGTTGTGCCGAGGCGCAGGAGTGAGGCCGGGCGACCACGTGGAAGTTGTGATGGAGCGTGACGAAGAGAAACGCACGGTGGACGCGCCGCCGCTACTCCAGAAGGAACTGGCAAAGAACAATGTGGCACGGGCAAACTGGGAGAAGCTCTCGTTTACGCACAAAAAGGAAATGGCACAGGCCATCGTGGGGGCGAAGCAAGAGGGAACTCGCGTTCGACGCCTCGCCAAGGTAATGGATGTTCTGAAGACCGGCAAGAAGTGGACGGGCTAAGAGCTTCCGTGCCAAAAAGAACGGGGAGGGTTATCCGTCCCCGGATTCGATTGATGGCGGCGCTTGAAAAGATTACTGCGCCTGTTGATCATCCAACTCGATGTTGTCGCCGGCGTGCACATCTTCCATGGCGAAAACGATCATTCCCGTGGCTGTGGTAGACGTTGTCCCGATGACGACAATCTCGGCAACAGCCCGCCGCGGCAGATCCCTCACGTGAATGATCGGGCCGTTTGACCTCGTCAGGAAATTCGGATCCACAGACGCTTGCTTCTTCTGCGTATCTTCGCTGAGCGCGGCCTTGAACGACAAAGAATCCACCGGATCATGCAGATCCGCCTCATAGTTCCGAGTGGCGCGGAAATAATCGCCGACCTTCACGCCCTGGTTCGAGCCCACGTTGAAGTAGACTTTTTGCCCAGTCCCCAGCTCGGAGTCAAAATCCCTTGCCATCACGATGCGGCCGGAGACTTTGCTGCTGGTGGGCAGAAAGCGGTCAAAGCGAATCGGCGGATGAAATGCCACCATGCTCTTCTCTGTGAAAGGAATAGCAGTGTCCCCAGGATTGATGGGGTCGCATGAATATTCGACCTGCGCTACGGCCGTTCGGCTACGTGTGTCGATGATGCGCACGCGGCCGACTTCTTCATATGGCTGCCCCGTAGCCTTGAGCAGCTTGGCCTGGCCGGGAAACAGCTCGTACTCGTTGATATCCTTCAAGGCGCGCACAATCTCATACTCCGCCCCGGCGTTGTAGCCTGTTCCTTGCAAGTAAACGAGATCGTCCTTTTCGAACTTGGTAGTCGTGGGGGTTTGCAGACCGCCGGCCACAAAGTTGGCGTCGGGCAAGCTTTGCCGGTTAATGAAGCCGGCGCAGTACACATCCGCATACGTGGGCATCTGCACGCGCTGAATTGGGAAACTGGCCGTGGTGGGCAGAGTTCCTTGCGGCGTTTGGGATCCAGCCGTATTGCCCTCGGATTGGGCCCCGGCCGTGGCAGTGATCAAAACCAATAACAGGCTTATTTTCTTCATATTACCTCCGCGAAAGAGACACGCGCTGCCCCTTCCCTTATACAATTGCCGCGAAATTAAACTCAACTGGAAGGTAACAAGGGGGTAAGAGGGGGTCAAGGTTACGAGGGTGTTAGGCTGCCGGGAAACAGGTTTCGGCTTAAATTATTAATCGGGTGTTGCATCTGGAATTCCATCCCTGTAAGATTCGCGCCGAACCTATTCGTTCAAACCATTGATTCAAGATGATTTCTGCTGCCAAAAGCTATCCCCCACGCTTTCCCTTAAGGCTGCCGCGCGTCTGTGTTGCCGTGGCCGCCTCTGACTCCGCCGAACTGGTCGAGAAGGCGGACAATCTGGTTCGGGATAACTCCTTCCTGGAGTTCAGGTTGGACTATCTCTCGAAGCCCGCTCTCGCGCTGCCGAAGGTCAAGCACTTCTTCGATTCTCATCCAGGTATCGTGGTAATTGCCACATGCCGCCGGCAAGCCAGCGGAGGTAAGTTTCGCGGCTCCATTGCCTCGCAACTCGAGATCCTATCGAAGGCTGCGGCAGCAGGCTGTCAATTGGTGGATGTTGAACTTCAGACCGCGCTGAAGTGCAAGCCAGCACAACTACAGAAGCTTAAGAGCCGTTGCTCTCTGGTTCTTTCCTTTCACGACTTCCGGGGTACGAAGAAGCTGGACCAGATTCTGGAAAAAATGCGGGCCTTCCCCGCCGACTTCTACAAAGTGGTCAGCACGGCCAGCACTCTTTCCGACAATGTTTCGATGATCCAGTTCCTGGCGCGTGAGAGTGTCAACGATTCTCTAGTCGGCGTTTGCATGGGCGAACAGGGAATCATCAGCCGCGTGCTAGGAGTTCGCGCCGGCAGCGTGTTCACTTTCGCAGCTGTAAGCCCCGGAGAAGAAACCGCTCCCGGACAAGTCACCGCGCACGATCTCCGCAGCCTTTACCGCATTGAACAAGTCGATGCCGCCACGCGCGTATACGGCGTTGCGGGAGACCCCGTGGCGCACTCGTTCTCGCCCGCAATCATGAATGCGGCCTTTCGTCGCGAAAATGTCAACGCCGTTTACCTCGCGCTGCACGCTAAGACACTTAAAGACCTGCTGACCTGCGTACGCGAGATTCCCATCCACGGTCTCAGCATCACCATGCCATATAAGGAGGCCATTCTTCCTTATTTGGATAATACAGACTCGCACACCACAAAGATCGGCGCGTGCAATACCGTCGTGCGTGCACAGGATGGAAAACTCTACGGCTTCAACACCGATACGTCCGGAGTCGTACGTCCGCTCGAGCGCCGCTTGAGCACTCTACAGGATGCGAAAATCCTTGTTCTCGGAGCGGGAGGCGCAGCTCGCGCAGCCGTTTTCGGTCTAGCCGAGCGTGGAGCAGAAGTCTTCATCTTGAACCGCAGCATCGAGCCCGCGAAGAAACTAGCCCGGCGTGCCCATGCGAGATCGATCAAGCGCGCCGACCTCAAGAAGTTTTCCTTCGACGTCATCATCAACGCAACGCCCGTCGGCATGGGCAACAACCGCGAGACTCCGCTGCAGGAAAAAGAAATCAATGCGCGTTACGTCTTCGACATGATCTACGATCCCGCCGAAACCCGCCTGCTGAAACTGGCGAAAGAGCGCGGCGCGCAGATCATCCCCGGCATAGAAATGTTCGTTCATCAGGCCGCCCGCCAATTCGAAATCTGGACAGGCAAGCCCGCGCCGCAGGATGAAATGATGCAAGTCGTGGCTCTAGCCATGCAGGAACGCGCCGCCAGAGCGGTGGCGTTATCGAAAAAATAAAGGTGGATGGAGACAGTCGCCACCAGCTTACGCGATTGGCGGTGCTGTCCTATTGCTTCAAATGCGCTTAATTCCTAAATCGGCTGGGCGGCGTCCTCGCGCAGGACAGCATCCATTGCTCTTATGAAAAGATCCGCATCGGCCTCGGAAAAGACCAGCGGGGGGCGGAGTTTGAGGACGTTGTGGTGCGGGCCGTCGGTGCCGGCCAAGATTCCGCAGTCGCGCAGGCGGTTGACGATGTAGTCAGCCTGCTTCGTGGCCGGTGCATGCGTTTCACGGCCAAGCACAAGATCGACGCCAAGAAATAAGCCTAAGCCGCGCACATCTCCGATGATTGGGTGGGATTGTTGAAGCTCCAGCAACCGATCTTTGAGATAACTACCCACGCGCAGAGCATTCCCTTGCAGTGATTGCTCTTCGAGAACGTCGAGAACCGCAAGCCCGGCTGCGCATGCGACGGGATTTCCGCCGAAGGTACTGAAAAACTCCATTCCGGTGGCAAACGATGAAGCGATTTCGCGCGTGGTGATGACTGCCGCGAGCGGAAAACCGTTGCCGACCGGCTTGCCGAGGACGACGATATCCGGAACGACTGACTGCGTTTCGAAACCCCAGAAATGCGAGCCGAGGCGCCCAAAACCAACTTGCACTTCATCCGCAATGCAGACTGCTCCTGCGCCACGGACATGGCGGTACACTTCGGCAAGGTAGCCTGGCGGGAAAACGATTTGCCCGCCGACACTGGGCAGCGTCTCGGCGATGAAGCAGGCGATATGGCGTTCGCTGGCGTGAGCTTGCTCCAGAATCTCGGCAACATGCTGCGCATATTTCGCGCCAGCGTTTGCATCATCACGACGATAGGGGCCGCGATAATCGTCAGGCACCGGCGCGACGTGCACCCAGGGTTTGCAGCCGCTTCCGCCGGGGCCGTTGAATTTGTAAGGGCTGATGTCGATCAGCGTTGTGGTGTGACCGTGATAGGCGTGGTCGAGCACAATGACGTCTTCGCGCCGAGTGTGAGTACGCGCCAAGCGTAGGGCTAGCTCGTTAGCTTCGCTGCCGGAGTTCACAAAGAAACACACACGCAAAGCCTCAGGCATCAGGCGCGTGAGCCGCTCGGCGTATCGGTTCACGTAGTCATGAAGATAACGCGTGTTGGTATTCAGCAGAGCGAGTTGCGCCGTGGCAGCTTGGACCACCCGAGGATGGCTGTGGCCGACGAGCGGAACGTTGTTGTAGACGTCGAGGTATGCGTGTCCGGTTTCGTCGTAGAGATATTGCATCCAGCCACGCACGATTTTCAAAGGTCGATGGTAGGAGACGCTGAGGTTTTGTCCCAGTGACGAACAGCGCCGGGTGAGGGTTTCGGCGAACTCCGGCTCCGGCAGCGGAAAACGATCCGCTGGCAAACCGAACAAAAGATTCGGATCGGGAGACAGGCTGGTCCAGATCTGGCGCTCCGAGAAGCGAGCGACACCTGGAAAGTCAGTGCCGAGATCGAGTAGGTCGGAGATGATTTGAAAATGCAAGTGGGGCGGCCAGCCTCCATTTTCAGCGGATGCACCGACTCGCGCGAATGCTTGTCCCCGAGCAATGCGCTCTCCGATTTTCAGATTTTGCAGCGAGTCCTCGGAGAGATGTCCGTACAACGTGAAGAAAGTCGCGTCGTCTGTGTCTGATTCGATCGGGTGTTCGAGTATGATGACCGGGCCGTAATCGAGGTGCGCTCGGTTATTCGCAAAAGAATGGACAATACCATCGAGCGGGGCGTGGACGCGACTACCGGAATCGACAAAAAAATCCATACCGAAATGAAGGGTACAGCGCTCCTCGGCAGGCAAATCGTCGACTGTTTGATCGTTGGCACTAAAGAGCGGCGAAGTGTAGATCAGACGCGCCTCGTCGTAGCGGCCAATTCCTACCGCCGAACCTCTGCGCCGCATTTCACCGAAGATTGCATCGGTTAGATCGGGCAATTCTGAATGAGTAGGGTCTGCACCGAGAAATGTACTTCCAACGCTTAAATCAAGAACACGGAGTGGCGCCGTACGCAAATCCATCGGCAGAACCGAGGCCGCGTCTCTCGAGCTATTTTTCAGTCGACGCTGAACAGCGGCTGCTTTAGGCACCGCCGGCAGACCGCACACGTCACGAAATGTGTAGTGAGCGAATCGCGGAGGAATCTTCGAGAGGCGTTCGAGGGCATCCCAAGCGGGTTTCTCGCTCACCGTGACGTAATCATCGCCCGGTTTTAAAGTTTTGCGATACGCGGAATTGACAACGCTGACTGCCAGCCGCATGCCGATGAGTGCATAAAGTACTTCGATTTCGAGTTCCTCCAGCGGATAGGCATGGTGATATCCGGAAATGACCGCTGCCGCAGCTGGCAAGAGGCCTCTCTTCCCCAAGATTGCGTAAGCCGCTGCGATCGCCGGTTCTGAAGCGGTGATGCCGTGGTGCATGTCGCCAAAATCGATGACCGCAACCGCTTCCCGGGGCTGCGGCCAGGGGGCGCTTACCAAGACGTTGTAGTCATTGGCGTCGCCGTAAATTACGCTGCGGCGCAGCTTGGGCATCGCAGTTACAACTTGCGATTCAAATAGGCCGAGAAAGTGCTCGACAAGCTTGAGACGGTGCCCGTCTACTACGTGCGGGATAAATTCACGGATCCAGGTGGCTCGGGAGGAATCCCACTTTAACTCTCGCGATGCGGCGGGATGCGAAAATCCGGCAAGAGCTTTGTTGATCTCACCCAGGAGTCGGCCGACGCTATGCAAAAGCTCTGGCGAGTGCGGGCGGGCATGAGCAAGAACCGTTCCCTTCACAAATGTCAGGAGCCAGACAACACGCGTGGAACCATCATTGGCAGTGACGGAAGTAAATAAGTGACCGTTCGTCGTGGGCACGACGCGAGGAAGCTGGCGTTGCGGCAAATTTTCGGCGAGATGCTGCAAAGCGTGGGTCTGCATGTCGATGAAGGATTGCTCTCGGGCGGGATGCATGACCTTGAGAACAAAAGTGCGGCCATCATGAGCGACAAGATGAAAATTGTTGTCATGCTCTCCGGGCAGAGGTCTGGCCGACACTTCGAGGCTGTAGAGATCGCGAGCCAAGCGCACAGCCTCGGCTTCGGTGATTGGGTTGACGGCGCAGTCTTCCAGGAGCATGCCGCAAACATTGTAGTCTTCATTCCCTTAGCACACTTTTTTGTGGCTACATTCCGCAGGAGCCGAAATTCTCCTTATCGACCTCTCAGGTATGTGTCACAATATCCAGACCGTTTTGACTCTGGCCGCGAATGCGAGATTAAGCTCGGGAAACATGAGTGCCACAAATATGGGTGCGCGAAAAAAAAGCGGCGGCAAGAACAAAGCGGATGAAGTCTTCATCCCTGACAAACTCTACTTTCGCATTGGTGAAGTGGCCAGTCTGTGCCGGCTGCCGGCCTATGTGCTGCGTTTCTGGGAGAGCGAGTTCCCACAACTGAAGCCGGTGAAAAGCAGCACCGGGCAACGTATGTACCGCCGGCGCGATGTGGAAAGCGTCCTGCGCATCAAGCAACTGCTCTACGACCAGGGATTCACCATCGTAGGCGCCCGTCAGCAACTACGTTCAGAAGCGAAATCCGAAAAAGGGCAGGCTGCAATTCCGTTCCCGGCGCAATCGCCGGCTGAAATCCAGCATATCCGGCAGGGGTTAAAGGAGATTCTGCACCTGCTCTCCACACGGCGCACGGGATAATTCGCAGGACAACTTGGAGCGCCATGCCGCCAAGCCGTTTTGCCTGCGAGAAAAACACTTCTTTTAGTCTGCCCGTCCACAGAAAATCCGTGGGATGTCCACAGCTATCTTCCTTTGTTCGCCCTCTTTTCGCTCAATGCTCCGTTACCTTACTGTTCGCCGATGTCGTTCGCCCCGCAAGATCACGGCTAGGTTCACAAGTCGGGGCGCTCTTCACAGTGGCGGTTACCCTAAAATAAAGTATCATTCGCCTTATATTCGCTACATTGGATCGTTCAGGCGTAAGGATTGGTGTGGGGCCAATGGCTGCAACCGACTACAACATAAGCACTCTTCCCGCCAACGTAGAAGCGGAGCGCTCGATTCTGGGGGCGATTCTGCTTGACAATTTTGCATACAACCAGGCTGCGGAGCATTTGCGCATCGAAGATTTTTCGCTGGATTCGCACCGGCGGATTTACGGGCGCATGGTTGACCTGGCGGAATCGTCGCGGCCGATCGACATGATTACGCTGATCGAAGAACTCGACCGGCATAAGGATCTGCAACCGATTGGCGATGTGGGCTATGTGTCGAGCTTGCTGGATGGCGTGCCGGACCGGCCGAGTATTGAGCACTACGTCAAGATCGTGCGCGATAAGGCGTTGCTGCGTGGGCTGATTCATGCGGCGAATACGGCGATTGCGCGGGCGGCCGATCAATCCGACGCCGCTGAGGAGGTACTGAGCGATGCCGAGGCCGCGATCTTTCAGTTGTCGGAGAAGCGCATTGGGCGCGGCTTCATGGGCGTGCAGGAGATTGTCCGCGAGTCGTTTGGATCGGTCGATGCACTCCTGCAACGCGGCCAGCGCATTACCGGGCTGGCGACGCACTACACCGACTTGGATGAAATGACCAGCGGGCTGCAGAAGTCGGATCTGGTGATCATTGCGGCACGGCCTTCGATGGGCAAGACGGCGTTTGCCATGAACATCGCGGAGAACGCCGCGGTGGAAGATCAGCAAGTGGTGGGAGTGTTCTCGCTGGAAATGTCACGCGAGGCATTGTTGATGCGCTTACTGTGTTCGCAGGCGAAAGTGGACGCGCATAAGATGCGTACTGGTTCGCTGTGGCAGGATGACACGCGGAAAGTCGTGCGCGCGATGGAGCAGTTGGCGCATGCGCCGATTTTCATCGATGACACGCCCGGGATCACGCTGAGCGAGATGCGCGCTAAGGCACGCCGCTTGAAGCAGGCGCAAGGCAAACTCGATCTACTGATTGTTGACTACCTGCAACTCATGTCGGGTGGCAGCAAGCGCTATGAAAATCGAACTCAGGAAGTGTCCGCAATTTCGCGCGGGCTGAAGGCGCTGGCCAAAGAACTCAGCGTGCCAGTGATCGCGCTCTCACAGCTGAGCCGTGCGCCGGAGAGCCGTGGCGGGGATCATCGTCCGCAGCTCGCCGATTTGCGTGAGTCGGGATCGATCGAGCAGGATGCGGACCTGGTGATGTTTATCTTTCGCGAAGAAGTTTATAAGCAAGACGATCCTGACCTACAGGGCAAAGCCGAGATCATTATTTCCAAGCAGCGCAACGGCCCTATCGGAAGAGTCAATCTGGCATTCCTGAAAAACTGCACCAGATTTGAGACGATGGTCGAGGGCGGGTTGCCGCCCGAGGAGTAAATTCGCTAGTACAGCAATTCCTGTACTTTTAGGTGGTAAGTACCTTATGCGATTAGGTTTGGCATGCGTAACCTTCCTGTGGAAAAGCTTGTGGAATGGATGGCGAAGGGAAAAAGCCAGCGACAGAGAGCTGAGATGCAAGGCGCGCAATATGGTATCTCAGACTCCTAAGGCCCTGAGTAGTAACCAGTTAGGCAATTCACTCGGCATTAACATGGAACGATTGTTGAAAACGTTGAGAGTTCCGGTTTTCGAGGTTTTGCACATTTCGCGGTTTCTGACCCTTTGATTCCGCAACCGGACTAACCACCCCGACCTAGATCGGCAATCTATCACAAGGACTAGGGAAGGGTCAGTCGCTTCCCTCACCAACCTTGAGGACAGCTAGAAAAGCCTCCTGAGGAATATCGACGCGACCGATCCGCTTCATTCGTTTTTTGCCTTCCTTCTGTTTCTCGAGGAGCTTCCGTTTGCGCGAAATGTCGCCGCCGTAGCACTTTGCAATCACGTTCTTACGAATGGCATGAACCGTTTCGCGGGCGATAATTTTTGCGCCGATGGAGGCCTGAATCGCAACTTCGAACATCTGGCGGGGAATGAGTTCCCGCATTTTCGAGACCAGGAGTTTGCCGCGATCGTAGGCGAAATCGCGATGCACGATGATAGAAAGCGCGTCGACCGGTTCGCCGGCCACGAGAATATCGAGCTTCACCATGGGCGACTCCCAATAGTCGGCGAGATGGTAATCGAGCGAAGCGTAGCCGCGGGAGACCGACTTGAGGCGGTCATAAAAATCGAGGACGATTTCATTCAGCGGTAACTCATAGTGTAACATGACGCGCGAAGAGCTGACGTATTCGAAGGTCTTCTGCTTGCCGCGTTTTTCCTCGACCAGTTTGAGAATGCCACCGACATATTCTTCGTTGGTGAGGATGGTTGCGAGAATCACCGGCTCTTCGATCCGGTCGATTTCGCTGGGGTCGGGCCAGCGCGAGGGGTTGTCAACTTCGATCATCACGCCGTCAGTTTTGTAGATCTTGTAGCGCACGCCGGGCGCGGTGGTGATGAGTTCGAGAGCGAACTCGCGCTCCAGGCGCTCCTGAATAATTTCCATGTGGAGCAGGCCGAGAAAGCCGCAGCGGAAACCGAAACCCAGAGCTACCGAGCTTTCCGGTTCGAAGAAGAAAGAGGAATCGTTCAAGCGCAATTTTTCTAGCGCCTCGCGAAGGCGGGTGTGCTCGTGCGCGTCGACGGTGTAGAGCCCCGCGAAGACCATCGGCTTGATTTCTTCGAAGCCGGGAAGAGCTTCGAAGGCGGGGTTAGCGTCGTCGGTGATGGTATCGCCGATTTTCGAGTCGGCGACATTCTTGATATTTGCGATCAAAAATCCGACCTCGCCGGCTTTCAGTTCTTCGATTTCAACCGGCTTGGGGTTTTGCACTCCGAGGGTTTCGGCGTCGAAGGTGGTGCCATTCGACCATAGGCGAATTCTCTGGCCTTTGCGCAATGTGCCCTCGAAGACGCGCGTGAGGATCACCACGCCGCGATAAGCGTCGAACCAGGAATCGAAAATCAGCGCCTGCAGCCGGTTTTCGGGATTTCCTTTCGGCGGCGGAACGCGCTTCACAATCGCTTCCAGAACGTCGGGAACGCCCTGTCCAGTCTTAGCGCTGATCAGCACGGCATCGGACGCGTCGAGGCCGACAGCGCCTTCGATCATTTCTTTGGTGCGGGGAATGTCGGCGCTTTGCAGGTCGATTTTGTTGATGACCGGAATGATTTCCAGACCGTTGTTGATGGCGAGGTAGGCGTTGGCCAGCGTTTGCGCTTCCACTCCTTGCGACGCGTCGACCACGAGCAGCGCGCCTTCACAGGACGCGAGCGAGCGCGAGACTCCGTAGGAGAAGTCGACGTGGCCGGGGGTGTCGATTAAATTGAGCTGGTAGGTCTGTCCATCGTGCGCGGTGTACATCATGCGGACGGCGTGGGCTTTAATAGTGATGCCGCGCTCGCGCTCAAGGTCCATGGAATCGAGGACCTGCGCCTGCATCTCGCGCGCGGTGAGCGATCCGGTAAGCTCGAGCAGGCGGTCCGCCAGAGTGGATTTACCGTGGTCGATATGCGCGATGATGGCAAAGTTGCGGAGGAAAGCGGCGTCCATAGGTTGAAGGCTGATCTTTACGGGTTAACTTTTGATTTTAACAGGCGTGGAGTGGGACTCAGTACCGGGTCCCAAGTACCTAGTACCTGGTACCTAGTACCCAGTATCCAGTGCTTCGTTCTAACTTGGCAGTTATCGGTTAGAGTGACAGGATGAGCGAACCGTTATGAGCGAAGCGCCATTTAGCGCCATTGATCATGTGCAACTTGCGATGCCTGCCGGCGAGGAGGAAAAGGCGCGAGCTTTTTATGGAGGGTTGCTGGGGATGAAGGAACTGCCCAAGCCACCGGAGCTCGCGAAGCGCGGCGGATGCTGGTTTGAGAGTGGCGATGTGCAGATTCATCTTGGAGTGGAAAACGATTTTCGTCCGGCGAAGAAGGCGCATCCGGCTTTGCGGTGCCGTGACTATGCGGCGCTGGTGCAGAGATTGCGGGATTCCGGAGTGGCGGTGAATGAGCCGGGCGACATTCCAGGAGTGAGGCGTTGTCACGTGCATGATCCATTCGGGAACCGGATTGAGTTGGTGGGCTAGGAGGCAGATCTTGATATCCTGCTTTCCCGCGCACTGGCGACGTTCAGGCGTCCCTCCGGGACGCGTCACAACTTGCGACTTTATCCGGCGCTGAACGCGCCGGGCTACTTTCAAACGCCCCTCCGGGGCGTAATCGATAATGTCTTCGACGCTATTTAATACGCCACCGCGCAACACACCCTCGCCGATGCTTTCTTCATCCGGTACAATCCTGCGACTAGATTTTTCTACACGAGGTGAGACGTATGCGGAAGCTGGCTTTCGTATTGGCTTGCGTCTTAGTTGCCATCGGAGTTGCGGCCGGCCAAACTCTATCGCCGCAGGTGCGCAGCTTTGTGAAAGTGGATGCTCCTGTGGTCGCGCTGACACACGTGCGCGTGATTGATGGTACAGGTGCGGCGGCGCGTGAAGATCAGACTGTGGTTCTCAGCCATGGAAAGATCGAGTCAGTGTCCGATGCGGCGTCGGCGAGCGTTCCTAAGGATGCGCAGGTACTCGATCTGCACGGTTACAGCGTGATTCCTGGTTTGGTCGGAATGCACGATCACCTTGTTTATCCCCTGGGCAATGGTATTTACGGGGAGATGGCTTACAGTTTTCCGCGGTTGTATCTGGCTGGCGGAGTGACGACGATTCGCACGACGGGTGCGCTTGAGCCCTACACCGATATCGAACTCAAGAAGCAGATCGATAAGGGAGAAATTCCGGGGCCGAAAATCCACGTGACCGGACCTTATCTTGAGGGGGCGGGAACTTTTGCGCTGCAGATGCACCAGCTCAACGGGCCTGAGGACGCGACGAAGACCGTCAACTATTGGCTGGATGAGGGCGTGGACAGTTTTAAGGCGTACATGTTCATTACCCCGGCGGAGCTTTCCGCAGCGGTGATTGCGGCCCACAAGCGCGGCGCCAAGGTCACGGGACATCTTTGCTCGATTGGATTTCGGGAAGCGGCTGCGATTGGAATCGACGACCTCGAACACGGGTTGCTCGTGGATACGGAATTTTTCCCGTGGAAGAAACCGGGGGGATGTCCGGATAAGCTGGACGACGATTTCATTTCCAAGCTGGATGTGCAGAGTGGTCCGGTACACGACACGATTATCGATCTCGTACAGCATCACGTCGCGGTGACGTCGACGCTGCCGGTGTTTGAGATGTTTGTGCCGGGACGGCCTACAATTCAACAACGCGTTCTCGATGCGCTTTCGCTTGACGCTCGCAGCGCATTCCTTCACAACAAGGAGCGCGTGAGCGATATGAGCCTTATCCGACAGCGTTACCACAGCGATACTTCGCCCTGGGCGGCAGCCTTCAAGAAAGAGTTGGAATTCGAGCACGCTTTCGCGCAGGCTGGGGGCCTGTTGCTGGCGGGACTCGATCCGACGGGCATGGGAGGTGTGATTGCGGGTTTCGGCGATCAGCGCGAGGTGGAGTTGCTGGTGGAAGCCGGATTCACACCCGTGGAAGCGATTCACATCGCAACTGCAAATGGTGCGCAGTTTCTGGGAGAGTTGGACCGCATCGGCACGATCGTGCCGGGAAAGCAGGCGGATCTGGTGGTGATCAAAGGCGATCCCTCGAAAAAGATTGAAGACATTGAAAATGTGGAGACTGTGTTCAAGGACGGTGTCGGATACGACTCGGCGAAGCTGATTGAATCGGTGCGCGGAGTGGTTGGGAGCCGATAAGGCGGAGTTCCTCAGGGGCTAAAGCCCGCGTGTTTTTGGTTTTGGACGGCACGACTGAAGTCGTGCCCTTCCCAAGACCATTTCGTCGCCTCGGTTTCTTCCGCTAGAATCTTCTCGCATGATTGTTCTCGCTTCTGCTTCACCGCGACGTCAGGAATTGCTGCACAGCGCTGGAATCCCGTTTACGGTGCAACCGGCGGATATCGATGAGACGCCGCGGGCTGGCGAAGCTCCACGAGATTGCGCGGAACGGCTGGCGCGGGAAAAGGCGCTGGCGATTTTTCGGATTCGACCGCAGGAATATGTTCTGGGCGCGGACACTATTGTGGTGATTGATGACATGATCCTGGGCAAGCCGCGTGACATGGTCGATGCGGGCCGCATGTTGCGATTGTTGTCGGGACGGGCACATGCCGTGATCACCGGAGTGTGCGTGGCAGGGAAAACAGCGGCTGGTGGTCCGGGGTCAGTGGACGGCGAAGCAGCGGAGGGGCGGGATCTGCAAACTGCTTCAGAGACTACGCTGGTAACGATGTGCGAGCTTTCCGACGATGAGATTCGCGATTACGTGGCGACTGGCGAGCCGATGGACAAGGCAGGAGCTTATGCGATTCAGGGTCTCGCCTCGCGCTGGATCCCGCGAATCGAGGGCGACTACAGCAATGTGGTGGGACTGCCGGTGGCCTTGGTGTATCGGATGTTGCGGGAGCGGGGAGCAATTTGATGCTCAAGCGTGATCGAAGATCTAGGACTTCTTTTCTTCTTCTTTCTTTTCCTTTTTGTCTTCTTCGGGCTCCTTCATTGAGGCCTTGAAGTTACGGATGCCTTCGCCGAGCCCTCTGCCGACCGCGACAAATTTACCGCTGCCGAAGACGAGGAGAGCAATCGCGATCAGTAACAGCAAATGCAAAGGCTGAAATAGTCCTTCACCCATAACTCCTCCAAGGTCTTTCGGACGCTTCCGCTACGAAACAGGGGAACTGTCCTGTAAAAAGTCTAGGCCATGCCAACTTCGGAGTCAAAAGAATGCGGGCTGGTCTCGAAGCGGGCGAACGTGGCGCTTACCAAGCCGCGCTCTCGAAGTCTATGCTAGAGGGTAAATGTTTCCCGGAGGCTTGCCGTGATTCTTAGGCGTCGCGCTCTAATGCTGGCGCTACTGGTTTTATGCGGCGCGGTGTACCACGTTTTCGCGCAAGAGCCAGCACCGACCGCCCCTCCCGGCGAGCACCGGAAAACCAGCGAACCCTATACGGGCGATCTCACCATTTTCGACTCGCCCGGGCGGGAACGGCGTTTGCAGATTGACCGTGTTATGGACATTCTTGGCATCACGGCTGGCAAAACGGTCGCTGATATCGGAGCGGGATCAGGATGGTTCACGGTTCGAGCGGCGCGGAGAGTAGGTCAGAGCGGTACTGTTTATGCGGAGGACATCAATCCGGAAGCGGTCCACTATATTGAGGCTCGCGCACAAAAAGAGCACTTGAGCAACGTCAAGACCATCCTTGGCAAAGCCGACGACCCGCTGCTTCCAGTTAGCAGCGTGGACGCAATTTTACTGCTGAAGACCTATCACGAAGTTGCCGAACCGGTTGCTCTGTTGCGGAAGCTGCGGACGTCGCTTCGTTCCGGCGCCA
>CAYOVU010000311.1:0-15520 GCA_964407505.1 uncultured Acidobacteriaceae bacterium
GGCTCGGTTGGAACTGCGCCAGCTAATTCGATGAAGATGCACCGAACCTCCTGAATTTCCTCGTTCTCGTCGAGCAGGTGCTCATAGCGAAGCAAGTAGCCGAAACCCAGTTTGCGGGCTTCCGCTTCGGCCTCGTCCCGATGATGAAACGGGCCATACTCCGCCCGCAATTGCTCGGTCGAATCACAAGCCATCCAGAAGGTCTCTTTATATGCCATTCTTGCTCGCCCCGGGATTGCACAGGACTCCAGACAAAGGAATCCGCTCTCTTGAATCCGGTTCCTCCGTGCAATTCGCAGGCCGCTAACAAAACATCATAAACGGCTTTGTATTAACACTTTACGAAAAATCCTTCAACGTCTGAGTGCATCGCCGTGCAAACCTTTTGCAGAAGTTGTTCCCCAGAAACGAGGGGGCCAACCGATGGGCCGCAAGATCTTGCGTGCCAAGTCGACGCTCTGAATATTCTCCGACAATCGGCGGAAGGTTTGCTTGAATGATTCGACGCAAACACCTGCGGCCTGTCTCTAGCGGCCCGCTGCATGCCCCAAGGGGACTCCAGACCCATTCGATTCTTGCAACCAGTTCTTCCCACCATGGCCGGCAACGTACATTGCCAGTTCGAGACGGCTCCAGACCCCAAGCTTGTCGAAGGTGCTGCGCAGGTGATTCTTGATCACTTGCTCGGTCGTGCCCATGAGCTTGCTGATCTCACGATTGGTTAGGCCCTCCCAGACAAGAGTAGCCACCTGAATTTCTTTGGGAGTTAATTGCTCACGAGGGATCATGATGGCTTCCCTTCTTCCCGTTCGAATGCGGCAATCGCCAGCTTCACCCGCTTGCGGCCATCGCGGATACCGGCCCGCAGGAAAAGCGTGCGTAAATGCTGTTTGACGGTGCGCGGACTGATGTTCAACTGTCCCGCGATTTCCTTATTATTGCAGCCTTGAACCAGCAGATCGAGCACCTGTTGATCCCGTGGTGTAACCTTCATGCCATCGATATCCATCGTGCGTTTCTCCTTAAGTACTTTAAGTACTTTGTCTTGGGTTCTGGGTCTGTTGCGGCTCTTCCATCTTGTTAGATCCCCAGCGAAGTGTCCCAAATCGTTAAGCACATCCTTCGCCAAAGATTCGCTGCTATCTCAATGCGGCTAAGCCCCTCGTGCACTTGCACTTAGGGACAGCGACCGCGGCTTTCAAGAAATCTCAGGGACTTCGTGCTACGCTAATCTCTCCCGGATTGGGCTTTGGAACCAAAACCGATGGCGGTGCCACGACCGAAAAAACTCTTCACCGCACTCGTTGGAACTCAGCTATGGACGGCCCAGGGAAATCTCCGACGGAGGGCACCGGATCAGATAAAGCATTGATCTTCAGGAGCTTGCGCAGCCTTCCAGCGCTCTGAACCAGTCCAAGAATCGGCATCTGAAAGTTCTCAGTTGCACTCGCGCCGCCGGGAAAACCGTTAGTTCCAAGATGGGCAGAGGAGCGTGTTCATCTTGGCATTCGCGCGACT
Source organism: uncultured Acidobacteriaceae bacterium (assembly GCA_964407505.1). Lineage (GTDB taxonomy): Bacteria > Acidobacteriota > Terriglobia > Terriglobales > Acidobacteriaceae > Sulfotelmatobacter. Next base: position 1,519 of record CAYOVU010000311.1, read on the forward strand.
TACCTGCGCGTTTTGCACAGACAGCAAAGTCTGTACACGTATCTGCCGAAGCAGAAAGCTTATGAACATCACAGGAACTCATTGCGAAAAGGTGTCTGGATACCTTCGTCGCGACTGGTTCAATGCTGTTACGGCGTTGGCCGCGGCCATGGTGCGGAAGCTGGGAGCAGTGTTTTTGTTCTTTGCCGCTTCTTTCGCTTTCGCTCAGGGCGGTCCGCCATACTACACCAACGATCCTGGCACTCCCGGTAACCTCAATTGGGAAATTAATCTTGGCTATATGCCATTCTTGTACAGTGATCAATCGGTCTCTCACATGCCTGATGTCGACATCAACTTCGGCGTTGGGAATCGCATTCAGCTCACCTACGAGAACGCATGGCTGCGTATGAAGAATCCTTCTTCCCCAGCTAAATTTGGCTTGGGGCAATCCAATCCGGGCGTCAAATGGCGCTTCTATGAAGCGGGCGAGTCGGGTCTTTCCATCTCGATGTTCCCGCAATTCTTCCTCAACAATCCCAACGATGCGGTTCACCGGGGTATTGCACCTGCAAGCGATGTCTTCCTTTTGCCTGTCGAATTTTCCAAGAAACTTGGCCCCGTCGATGTGAACTTCGAGGTCGGCTATCAAGCCGTTCACAAAGGACCGGACGGCTGGATCACTGGGCTCGTGGTAGGACACGACTTCACTCCGAAGTTCGAAGGCGACATGGAACTTTATGACCAAGGCGACTTTCATCCATCTGAGAACCAGCCCACGATCGACTTCGGCGCGCGCTATAAAATTCACAGCCCGGTGATTCTTCTCTTCATGGCCGGACGCAGCCTCAAACCTGTCAGCAGCAACCAGTCTTCCTTCATTGGTTATTTCGGGATTCAACTTCTGCTTCCGCCGAAATCTTACAAAGCCGATTTGCCGGAAAACCCGCCGCTCAACTAGCGTCGACCCTGCGAGGATTCAATGACTGGCATTTTCTCGGCAGGAAAAGTCTCATGGCCTTTCGGAAAGCACGAACCTCATTCGCAAAGCCGAGCGGGGCTTACGAGAGTAACCTCCAGACGGGCACTCATAAGTTGAAAGCGGAAATAGAATCTTTCGAATCGGGCTTTTCTAAACTACTGAATTCGGCCCGGTTTTGTCCTCATCAGGCTGCAACTATGATGGGCGAGTGAGGTTTAGAGAGACATTGCCCGTCAGTACGCGAACCTTCGAATCACACTCCTTTAGGAAGGAATTGCACTAAAATAGGCCATAGTTCTCCGAGGGTTCCCCACCCACGCTGGGCTGGCCGTTATCGCAGCGAAGAACATCGTGACCGATCAAGAAAAAACACCGGGGCTCGACGAGCAGACTTTTGGAAAGCTGGTCGAAGCTGCTTATGTGCTGCAAGAGCACAACCGCGAGATGCGGAAGATGGAGGAGAGCCTGGAGTTGCACAGCGAACAACTCCGGCAGCAGGAGTCGGCCGCTCAAACTCAGTTCCCGAAAAAAAGTCCGGATTCGCAAGACGACAATGTTCCGTCTGGAGATTACACACTCACGCTGGCGGAGATTGTTGAAGCACAGCATCAGATTCAGAGACGCCATCTCGCGCTCGATCCGGCAATGGCAGTCGTCGCTGAAAGGGTTGCACGAATCACGAATGCGAGTGGCGCAGGAATCGGATTGTTGGATGAAAAGCTGGTTCACTACCGGGCTGGAGCAGGCGCTCCGGCTTTGCCTGTGGGAAGCGAAGTTTCGCTGGCTGCGGCGGTCTGCGCTGCCAGCGTGCGTACCGGTCAGGTCATCCGCAGCGAAGACGTAAGTCTGGAATTTTTATTTGACGCCGAAGGCTGCCTGAAGCGTGGAATTCAATCTCTTATCTCGGTGCCCATCTATCATGACGGCAATATCGTCGGTGCTCTGGAACTCTATTTCGACAAAATGCGAGGCTTCGCAGAACAGGACGTTCACACTTGCCAGTTGATGGCCGGCCTCGTGACTGAGGCGATTGGGCGAGAAGCAGAGTCGTCGTTGAAGAAGTCTATGGCATCGGAGCGATCGACGATGCTTGAGGCGATCGAAAAGCTCAAACCGAATCTCGCGGCGTTAGCTGCTCAAGCTTCAGCCAGCGCGGCAGAGTCGACCGGTACGAGTCCGGCCACTCTGTCCTGCTGGAGGTGCGGCGGCGAAGTGCTGCCCGTGGAACAGTATTGCGGCACCTGCGGCGCATCGCGAACGGAAGATAGCGAACCATCGGAAATGCAGAGTAAACTGACAGCGGCATGGCACAAGCAGCAGGCAGATCAAGCTTCGCCGGCTGTACCAAGCAGCGCCAACCCAACCGCTCAAGAAACTGCTCGTCTTGTCTCAACTCAATGGGAAGCAACTGACTTCCAGCCAGAGGGAGCCGACCCTGGCACGGAAGAACCAATTCCTCTGCCCGAGTGGAATGAGACCGACGCGAAGCTGACACAGTTCTTGACACCAGAACCAGACACGGACTCGATTTCATCTCCATCCTCATCGCCCGCTCCACAGCCGAAGACGGACGATGTAGAAGCCGACGAAACTGCGCTAGTAAAGCTGCAGCAAGGAGGAGATGGTACGTGGGCCTCGGCAGCGAACGCGCGCGAGTTTCTCGATAAGGTTGGCCCGGCGCCGAAGGCAATCATCCACTTCTGGCATACCCGCAGGGGTAGTTTCTATCTTGGTGTTGCAGTAATACTACTGATGCTGGTTGTGATTCGCTGGGGAATCCTATCAGAAGATCACCCGGTCGGCGCCACTAGCCACGGAACTGCGGGTTCCGGAACGGCTGCTTCCGGGACTGCGAATCGGCATAAACAGCCCGCTCCGGACGCCGACCTTTCCATGTTCGACAAGTTTCTGATTAGCCTCGGCCTCGCCGAACCGCCAGAGGCTCCCCCAGACAAGGGCAATCCCGATATTCAGGTCTGGGTTGACTTGCACACAGCGCTCTACTATTGTCCTGGCTCCGACCTCTACGGCAAAACGCAGAAAGGCAGGTTCGCCAGCCAGCATGATGCGCAGCTGGATCAGTTTGAATCTGCGTCGCGTAAAGCATGCGACTGACCTCGCTCTTGCGACCTTGCTCCTGAATGATCTCCAGTCCGGCTCTGTTTCTGATTTGACAACCTTTGGCGGCAGTAGTGGAATCATAAACGTCGCTATCTCAGGAGAGCACGAGTGCCGCAGCCCAAGAAGGACTCCGATGAGAGTACATTGCCGCAGCCTGAGTTGAATCCCCTGCTGAATCCGCTGCTGGCAGCAAACATGGGAAGGTGGGCAGAAGTTTACTTCACCAGTGCTCCTGAGAGGCGCGAACAGGCCGTCGCCGATCTACTACGGGAACTTGAGAGTAATTCCCCATCCCCAACTTCTTCACCTGAGCATGTCTCTGGTCAACGCAGTTTTTTTGAAGATATTGATCACCCCAATCATGATAACGAAGAAGCGCCGACGGATCACTCGCACGCAGCGGAGTTCGACTCACCTCCGGAATCCTTGCCGATCGTACATTGCAGCGCGTGCGAGGCGGTGAATTGGCTAGGGCAAAGATTTTGCGGGATGTGTGGCGCGCCGCTGCCGGTCACGCCGGAAGCAAGGCCACCGGAGACAGAGGAAGTACTGCCGATCGCTACGACGAGTTGGACCGAACACGGACTTTCCCCTCGCGAGGAATCGGTCGAGTATGCGAGTCAGCCGGAGACCAGTCCAATAATCTATGATAGAGGCGACGAAGCACCAGAGCCCGCTTGGCATCCGCCGGAGGATCTTCCAGCATTCGCAAGAGAAGCCGCGCCAGTTCCCTATCGCTATCGGGCATACATCGGAGTAGTCGTATCGATCCTTCTCGTTGCGCTGCTCTACCTGGCGTGGCGCCACGGGAGTTCTTCTTCGGGCACTGTGTCCTCTTCGCAATCTGCGTCGTTGCCGGCAACGCCGGCCGAGCCGCCTGCGAGTCAAAGCCCAGCGGAGCCCGTGACGAAGCAGAGTGCGCAATCAACTCCAACGCCCGCTCCACCTGCTGCGCAAAACACCCGGCCGCAAGCGAAACCGCCCAAACCCCACGCCGCTGCGCCGCGGAAGGCGATGCCCGCTGCTCCGTTGCCTGCAAGTTCTTCGACTACGGCAGCCGCGCAGAGCGGTAATTCTGAGCTGCTTGTTGCCGAGAAGTTCCTCAACGGCGGCCCGGGGACGGCTCGCGATAGTAAAGAAGCCGCTGCATGGTTGTGGAAAGCGGTGAGCAAAAAGAACCTCGCTGCAGCACTGTTACTCTCTGATCTATATGTGCGAGGCGATGGTGTCCCGAAGAGTTGCGACCAGGCGCGTTTGCTTCTGAATGCGGCGGCGCGAAAAGGTGAAGACGCTGCCGCTGAGCGGCTGCGAAATTTGCAAAACTTCGGTTGCCAATGAATCCGGAAGCGGGATACGACTCGGCGATTGCTCACCGGGATTGCGGATACATACTGCCCACCGTCTACGATTGAAGTTCTGGTTCCTGCCGGCGTGACTCATACCAGAGGGCAAGCTCCACCCGGTTCCACAAGCCCAGTTTGTCATAAATCACGCGGAGATAATTCTTGACCACATGTTCCGTGGTGCCGATGGCATCCGCCACATCGCGGTTTTTCAAACCCTGGGCGACAAGCTCGATGACTCGGTTTTCGCGTTCGCTCGGGACGCGGTTTCCATAACGGTCGTTTGCAAACATAATTGCCTCCGATATAACAGGGTTGCGAGTTTCACTCGCTTGATGCCACCGGTGATTCCGAAACGGAGAAACAGGCGGTTGAAATGAGCCTTTACGGTCCTGCGCGCCATCTTAAGCTGGCTGGCGATCTCAGCGTTGTCACAGCCTTGCAAAAGCAGTTCTACGATCTGTTGTTCGCGCGGTCCTAGCCGAACGGACTGCTCCATTATGACTACCCCCGGTTAGATTCCGCCCCAGCGCTACGACGTTCCGCAATTCGGTAGCATCCACAATGCCATTTTGAGACGAGATTAGCTGTGACCAAAGAACAGCCATTTCCACAGGCACTTGCAGACATCGTGCCACTCTTCCAGAATCAGTAGGCGGTCCGGAAAGTTTTTAATAAAAACTGCGCCCAGGATTCAGGAATGCGATTTCAGGCATCGAGAATCGCGCTAGTCCGGGCGAAAATGGCGTCTAGGACATGTTCGCCACGGGACAAAACACGGGGGCCGACACCAACAGGAACGTGATTCATCGGCCGCTTTTCGGCGAGATTCAACTCTTCCTGGAAGATAAATCATGGCAAAAGATTCCTGAGATCGAATCGGCAAAAGATTGATGGATATCGACTCAGGTAAACGCCCTAGGTGGAAACTGCCATGCCAGTCAGAAACCCCTGAAGAATTTACATGTCTGACCCGATGAAAGAGGGGCGGCCAGCGCCGCATTGGAATGCTACGGAGATGGTTTCCTAGACCCCCCAAGCGACCCGAAGTCATGGGGGCATCTGCGGTTTCCACAGGCGGGGCTGCCAAGCCTGCAATTTTAACAGACTGTTAACATTCCCATGCTTGTGGCGTAACACTCGTAAGGCGATACTTGATCGAGTCAATGCAACTCCCCGCTCCAGAGTTCATTGGCTCCAGACGCCACAAGGAGATTGTCATGTCCCGAGCAGTCAGTAGTGCTCTCGCTGTGTCACTGTGGATTTTACTTTCCGTTTCGTTTGCTCACGCGAATTCTGTTGACCTTCTGGCTTTCGGAGGACTGAAGGATGGCCAGGCCGTAGCCAATTATTATCAGTCGGCTTTTGGAGTTACTTTCTCGTCTGGCTTTATTGCTTACATGCCTGCGAGCGTCGGCGGATCAGTGAACTACACGCCGCTCACAATTAATGGGATCGCCAACGTGAATCCAGCCGTATTTACCACAAGCGCCACCGGCTCAATCAATATTGCAAACGGATTCACGAGCGGTCTCAACTTCTTCTACACTTCTCCTTTTCAAGAAACCGTCACCGTTTGGAGTGGTGCTAACGGCACCGGCACCGTTCTCGCCACCATCGCGCTCTCCGGCAATGACGGGAACTGCGCTGGAGGGGGCGGGTGCAACTGGAGTGACATAGGCATCAGTTTCAAAGGCACCGCAGGTTCAGTGACTTTTTCCGGAACGCCTGGGCTCGGGATTTCTGACCTGACTCTTGGACAGGGCACCACAGCTCTCCCCGAGCCATCGTCCATCTATTTGTTGGGAACAGGATTATTTGGCCTGTGTGCCAGCCAGCTCCGTCGCTTTATTGGCGCTTAATCGCCGGTTGACAATTGTGCGGTTACGAGGCGCAATCGCCTCCAATCACGTTGAGACCGCGATGGAACGCTAGTCGCTGGTTCGCGACGACGGAGCATCGGTTGCCGGAGCCAAAGACTCCTGAGCCGCAGCTGCGTATTGGCCGGAAGAGACTGGCACTTTCATAGAATATTTGAGCAGACACCACACTGCACGCACTCCATCTTTCCATCCGATCTTCTTTCCTTCTTCGTACGTTCGGCCGCTATAGCTGATGCCAACCTCATAAATCCTCAGCCGACGTTTTGCGAGTTTTACCGTAATCTCAGGCTCAAATCCGAATCGGTCTTCTTCGATTGGGATCGACTGAATGATCTCGCGTCGAAAAACTTTGTAACAGGTCTCCATGTCAGACAAGTTGATGTTAGTCAGGCAATTGGAAAATAAAGTAAGAATTCGGTTCCCCACGGAGTGCCAGAAGTACAGCACGCGATGCGGCGCGCCACCCATGAATCGCGAGCCATACACAGCATCGGCTTTGCCTTGCAGCAAAGGGGCGAGCAGTAATCCATATTCGGAAGGATCGTACTCGAGATCCGCGTCCTGAATCAGGACAAAATCCCCCCGGGCTTCTTGAATTCCCCGCCGAAGAGCGGCTCCCTTGCCCATGTTGCTGGGTTGCTGGAAGAAGCGGACTTGAGATTTTTCAGCGGCAAGTTCAGCGAGAATTTTATCCGAACCATCCTTGGAACCGTCGTCCACACATAGAAGCTCTATATCGAGGGGTACCGCGAGTACCTTCTCTATGACCTGGCGTAGTGTCCTGCGCTCGTTGTACACCGGCATGACGACGGAGAGTTTCATAATTACGAGCGAAAATTTTCTTTCGGTAAGATAGAACGCCATTCTAAGTTGCGGAGCAGCCCGGTGCAACCTGAGATGGCACCGCGCTCAATGCTGGAATGAGTGCATTGCAGCCACACTGCAGTTTTTCGGGGGGAGAACCATCTGGACTTTAGTCTTCTCACTTATCGCCTGAGCCAAACGATTCCACCGGCTTATCCGTTTTAATTTCCACAGAATTGAACTCCCTCACCACGAAATTTACCTCTGCTTAATCTTTGCGTCATCTTGGCGCAACAAGTTTCGAGGACACTTGCTGCGCCCGACTCGTACGAAGAAAATATGGAGTCTATCGGTCGAAGAAATGGCCAAGCCAGCTCGACACGCCTCTGATACTGAACATGCGAATTCTTGGGAGCTAACGCAGATGGCTCCAATGTCGATCGAAAATGCCACGAGCAGGTCTGCCCAGCACATCTCTGAATCCCGGACAATAGAAGGACAAGACAATCCGAGAATGCCTTCTGATCCGTTCCGCAGTGCGCTTCGCGAACATAACATGACCAAAGATGGAGCAGCGACGCCGCGCGACGTCATGGTCGCCCTCACCTACGGGTTGGAACTGGTGCGCCATGGCGCGATGTTGGTTGCATACGAAGGACGTCCGCAGCTAGCAAATCGGGCGGCGCTGGCGATCCTGAAAAAAAACGACGGCCTTTCGATGGCAAGAACGGGCTTGATCGCCGAGCGGACCGCCGACACAAAATTGCTGCAGAAGTTGCTGCAGGAGGCCATCAAGAGTCCGGAGATGGGAGAGCCAAAGGATTCTCCGATCACGTTGCCGCGCAAATCGACTCACAACGCGCTCATCGTGCGGGTTGTTCCAGGGCCCGGGTTGGACTGCTGGCCGGGTACCGATAATCGCACCGCGCTGATGAAGATATATGACCAGGACATGGGCCTGGAACTCGATGCAGGAGTGCTGGTGAGGCTCTATGGGCTGACACGGGGAGAAGCAACGCTTGTAAAGCATCTGGTGCAGGGCAAATCGATCGAAGATGCAGCGGCAGAACTTTTCATCAGCCCCCATACGGCAAGAACTCACCTCAAACGCATCTTCATGAAAACCGACACTCACCGGCAGACCGAACTCGTCGTGCGAATACTCTCGGCCGTCCTATAAAAACACTTGGCACTTAGCGCGAACGCCCGTTTATATCCGTCCTCCAGAAAATTCTCCCATTGCCCGAAACCCGCCCGCCAAAGCTTTGCCTATGCACGAAAATCACATATGCCAGAAATACCTCGTTTGGGGGATTACACGTCCCGCCCAATGCAAGATGATGCTTTAGAAATGAGCACAAGTATGCAGACTTGGGTTCTTCAGAAAGACGAGTTCAAGGGAAACGTTCGGTTGAGTTCGCAGCCACGCCACAGCTTTTACCAATACTCCCTTTGGCGTGCAGGCACCGGTGAACACCTTTTCGACGGCGTGGCCGGCGATCTGGCCGAAGCCATGGACACGATGCATGCCCACATCGATTACATGACCGCAGGAAAGGGACTAGCCTCAGGGGAGTAGTTACGTCCTATGAAACCAATTCGACTTGCGCAAGCGGCTCCCGACAGTAAGGCGGCTGCAACCAATTCCGAGAGATTCGACGTGATTGATCTCGGCCCATTCGACAACAACCAGAACGATGTGCTGGCACTCAACGATGTCGCCCAGTGCGCCGGTGTGACTCTCAATCGAGAAACCGGCCGCATTGAGGCCTTCCTGCAGGAAAAAAGCTCTCGCCAGATGTTGGGAACCTTGGGAGGCTCGTTCAGCATCGCCCGCGACCTCAATAACAATGGCGAAGTCGTAGGAGGATCGTTGACCGAAGGTGACGAAAATTTCCACGGCTTCATCTACCGCGATCATCGGCTACACGACCTCAATGAGTTTCTCGATCCAGGAACAGGATGGGAACTGATCCAGGCTCTGGGGATTAACAATCACGGGGAGATTATCGGAATCGGCTCATGTACCGGTCAGGATCGTATCGTCCTGCTCCGGCCAAGAACGTAGGCATCATGGCAAAGGCTCTGGTTGCGCCTGGACGAGGAAACTAAATGTCAGCGAAGCGGCACGTGTCGAACCTGGGAAGCTGTGCACACAAGTTTTCAGGCTGGGATGCGATTTGTCTATTGGCGGCTCTCCTGCTCTTAGGTGGGGTCGTTTACGCGACCCCGATTTCGAGCATTGGACACACCAAATTGCAAGACTCGGAGCAGGTAGCCAACCTTCGGAGTAATCAATCTGGGCCGGTATTGGGTTCTGCGAGCGCCGTCGCGACTGGTCGTAACCTAGACACTTCGGTATACTCGCCCAGGAACGGCAGTTTCTTCGCTAACAATCGATACACCACCGTAAAGGTTCCCGAGCCTCAGTCGCTCGTGCTTGTGGGGACCGGTCTGCTGTCGATGGCTGGGTTGATCCGTAGACGGTTATTGCGTTGAGTAGTTGTTGCAGCGGGATGGAATTCAGAGGTGAATGACGATGAACGGTGCTCGAAATGCAATCCAACGCGTAGCCTTCCAGCTCGCGACATTGCTGCTGTCGACCATGGTCGCAATACCGGCACTCGCGAAACACTCATCGTCTCCGCACAGCATCCAACAAGATCCGTCGGGCAAGGAGTGCAGCCGTGCGGGCATGCCTTGTTCCACCGCTTTGACTCCGGACTCCTCCAAGTCGAAGTCCGCGAGCACGCAGCAGCGGCTCGACCAGCTCGAGCGTCAGAGCGTGAATTCAATCAGAACTACGTCCGTGCGCGAGAACGCCAAAACTGCGCCTCAACGTCCTGCGGTCGCCCGTGGAGCAGAGCGGCAATCGTCGATCAATTTCGCGTATCATGCTCCGCCGGCAGGCGGAACTCGCACTGGACCACGGTAGTTTGTCGTCTTCATTCCGAACGATTCCGCGTCAGAGCCACTTGACAATCCTCCCGTCATTAGCCTCTAAGATGTGAATCTCTTGCAAAATGGACGTATAATTCTCGGTAAGCCAGTCTGTGGACTTTAGCTTCCCAAAAAGGTGCTTTCCATGATGTCGCGCAAATTTCTTTCTGGTTTATTGCTCGCTTTCCTGACGCTGTCAATGTGTTCGCCGCTGCTCTTCGGGCAAATACAGGGCGCGACTAAGCCAAAGCCTCGAGTTGTCGTGATCGGGGTAAATGGGATGGAGTTGGATGTTATTCGTCCCTTGTTGCTGCAAGGTAAGATGCCGAACCTTTCCAGCATCATCAAGAAGGGCGCTTATGGCAAGTTGCGCACGGTCTCCGCTCCGAACTGCCCGCGCGTTTACAGCACACTATTCACCAGCACTAAACCTGAAGAGCACGGCGTCAGCGGCTTTATCGTCGGCGGCATCACGGCGAACACCAACATGCTGAAAGAAGAACCGATCTGGTCGGTGCTGTCGAAACACGGAGTGACCGTTGGAATGGCCAATGTCCCCGCCACTTTTCCTGTCATGCCGGTGAATGGCTATATGATCAGCGGCATGCTCACTCGCGGCAAGAATTGTGAAGATGGCGTCCTCTGCGCTCCCAAGCTCTCTGAGGTGGAAGGTGGTGAAGCGGTCTATCCCCCCACTTTGAAAGCTGAGTTGCTCAAGAACGTCGGCGATTTCTATATCGATTGCGAACGGATGCCGGCAGCTGCGGATTTGAAGGGGCATGAAACCGAGGTCATCGATACCTGGCTGCACAAAGTCCAGCTCATCCGCGATCAGCAGACTCATCTCTTCGATTACTTACTGGAAAACCATCCCACGGAGTTCACCTTCCTGGCGCAGTCTTGCGAAGACCGGACCGGGCATTGGCTTTATCCCATCGCCCCTTACAATGCTGGCTACAACCCCAAAATCAACGGAGTGCGTACGGAGGCATTCCCGGACCAGTACGTTGCCTTCGATAAAGTGTTGGGCGCAATCCTGAAGCATACCGACGAGAATACGTACGTCATCATCGTTTCCGACCACGGCATCAAGCCGCTGCGCGAATTCGAAGAGACCGACCCGCACGCCCACATGGACCACGAGAAAACCACGCCGGTCATCGCGAAGCATGACTTTGCCGATGGCGACGACGTCCCGGGTTCGTTTTTTGCAATGGGCCCCGGCATTAAGCATGATTTGCGCCTGATGGGATTCGAAGCTTCGGTGTATGACATTACGCCAACCATCCTGCACATCTATGGCATTGAGCAGCCCAGCCAAATGCGCGGTCATGTGCTGACGGAAATCTTCGAAGCGTCGGACAACAAGGTGGCGCAGAACTAACTGCAGCGATCTCAGGGCAGATCGATATAAGAGGCGCGTTTCCAGCACCTCTTTAGATTTTATTTTTTATCATTGTGTCGAGGACTGTGTCGTTTTGTGCGCGCGCAGGAGCTGCGCCCGATCTTCTGCCTGCTTTGCGTCCGCTTTCTTTCCCAATCCAGAGTAAGCCTTCGCCAGCAATTCAAAGATCTCTGCGTTGTTCGGCTGAGACTTAGCGAGCGGCTGCAGTTGCTTCACGGCTTCGGCAAAGCTACCCTCGGAGATTTGTGCACTCGCGAGATCGATTTGCGCCTCGACGCTGTTTGGTTGCAGAAGTAACGCGGCTTCCATCTGATCCTCCGCAGCCCTCGGGTTGTTCAGCGCGAGGTATACCTGCCCGAGAAGCAAGCGCGCTTGGAATTGTCCTGGCATCATCTTCAAACTGGCTTCCAGCGCATCCCGTGCGCCGGCAAGATCGTGCGTTTTCTCCAAGGCCTGACCTTCGAAGAACGCGGCAGTCGCGTCGTCTGGGCGCACTTCGAGAGCGACCTTCAAATGCTGCGCAGCCGCAGCATAGTCCCCATGTTTCAATTCCAATTCACCAAGCTGCCGCAACGCAGTTGGAGACTTTGGGTCGAGTTGCAGAACTTTCTCCAGCGACGCACGGGCATCCGACTCGCGATCGTCTTCGGACGCCATCATTGCCAAGTGCAGCAGGTTCTGCTCCTCGATCTTGTCCTTGGGATCGGGCAACATCGAAGGCTCAGGAACGTTGGTCGCACTCCCCGCGTCTGCCCTGCCGAGATAACCCAAAGCCTTCAGTTCGTCGATCGTTCCCTGCCCGACCCCGCCTTTGGAAGCCTCGGATGGAGGCGTCTTCGCCCGCAGTTCGGCCAGCATTCCGCGAAACTTCTGTACCTGCGAATTCCAGGGCTCGTATCGATTATCCAGTTCGGCCGGGTCCTTGTGCAGATTGTAGAATTCCGGCTGCGGCGCCTCGATGAACTTGACCCCGTCGGCGCGCACCGAGCGCAGTGGCGCCCATCCGAAACGCAGAGGATAATCCGTTTCTCCGAACGCAGTTCGTGAAGGCAGCTCGGTGCCGGCAAAATAAGGCGTCATCGATTCGCCGTCGAGTTGCTGAGGAATAGCAGCGCCTACGAGATCGAGTACCGTCGGTAGAATGTCTGTGGTCCGCACCTGGGCATCGATGACCTTAACCTTGTGCTGGTCGGATGCACGCCCCGGCAACTTGAGAATCAGCGGAACATGCGTCGTCGAATCGTACAAAAAGATTCCGTGTGTGTCTTCGTGATGCTCTCCCAGGCCTTCGCCATGATCCCCTACAACCACGAGGAGCGAGTGCTCATATCGTCCGCGGGGCTTCAGATATGTGACGAAGTTCGCGAGCGCTGAATCGGCGTAGGCGATTTCACCGTCATACAAATGATCTTTGTAAATTCGCGAATAGGGCGCGGGCGGCTCGTAGGGATCGTGGGGATCATACAGATGTACCCAAACGAAATGTGGGCCCGCCGGATGCGCGCTGATCCAAGCTTCCGCACGCTGGACGACGTCCATGCCGCGTCGTTCAACGCGGCCCCAGCGCGACTTCGATTTCGAGTGCTCAGGGAAGTTATCGTAAAAATCGAACCCTCGATCCAAACCCGGAGCCAGACTCTTACTGTCGAGAATCACCGCGCCGATGAACGCCGCGGTGTGGTATCCCTGCCGGTGCAAGAGCTCAGCCAAGGTTGGATGCGCAGCGGATAAAGGGACGGCAAAGTCCGTGACCCCATGCGAACTGGGAAGCAGCCCGGTAAGAATGCTGGTGTGCGATGTGTTGGTGATCGGGCTCGGAGTGAAGGCCTGAGTGAAGCGAATTCCATCTTTCGCCAGACCGTCGAGTGCCGTCGTCTCGATATTCGTGTAGCCGTAGCAGTGTACGTGATCAGCTCGCAAGGTATCGATGGTCACCAGGAAAACATCTGGCTGCCGCGCTTTCGTCTGTGCGAATCCATTCGTGCCCAGAATCGCAAGAAAAAGGATCGCAAGAAAGCAGAGGAGCAGCGGAAGATGAGAGAGCTTCACGGCCATTGAGACTAGCATAGTCGCAGCGTCGATCGAGCAGTGCCGGTCGTATGTCGGGGTATAATCCTCTTTGTCCATGGCCACTCTGCGTCGGTTTGTATTCCTGTGGATCGCTACCTCAGTTCTCGCCTGCGCACAGCGATCGGCCGAGGTAAAACCAGTGCCCAACGTGGTGTTTATCACCATCGATACGCTGCGGGCTGACCACCTGGGATGTTATGGCGACAAGCAGATCCGCACTCCGAACATCGATGCACTGGCTTCCGAGGGCGTGCGTTTCGAGCGAGCTTACACTCCGGTTCCTGTTACTTTACCGGCCCATACGGTAATCTTCACCGGCACGTATCCTATGCTCAGCGGAATGCATGACTTCAGCGGAAATAAGCTGAATCCCAGTCAACCGACTCTAGCGTCCGTGCTCAAACAGCATGGATATGCCACCGGAGCTGTGATCGGTTCGGCCGTGCTCGACTCGCGCTTTGGACTCAACCAGGGT
>CAYOVU010000312.1:0-8959 GCA_964407505.1 uncultured Acidobacteriaceae bacterium
GAACTGGAGTGCGTTTTCTTCTCCGTCACTCCGACCAGCGGAAGTGTGTCGAGAATGGCTTTGCTCTTGACTTCCAGCTCTCGGGCAAGATCGTTGATTCGAACCTTACTCATCCGGCCTTTCGTTTCTCCGTGCTGTAGTTAGGTCATCATCGACCTCACGGAGTCAGTTTCTTCGGTCCCACGCTTTCGGACTTATCCCAGCGTGCCATCATTATTCTCGGGTTTCGGAGGCGGATTTCTCTTCCGAAGCCGATTGCTCGTCGGAAGCTTCCGTCTGCCCTTCGTTCTCATCTGCGCCGACAGCTTGCGGTTCGGCAGCCGCTTCGGAAGCGGGAGCGCTCACCTCGCTGCTTATTGCTTCTTCGCCAACCACCGCGATCTCCGCGGTAATATCTTCCGCATCCGCCTCAGCTGGCTCCGTCGCGGCAGCCTCGCCCTCAGCAGCGACTTCGCCCGCGGCCACAGCCTCAACCGCCGCGCCCTCAGCCGCCGAATCCTGCTCCAGGCTGGCAAAGTAATTATTCACCGCCAGGCTGATTTTTTCCACCGTCTTCGGTCCGATACCCTCGATCGCCTCAAGTTGCTCCGGCGTCATATCGGCCAGTGCTTCCACTGTAGTCACGCCTGCAGCGCTCAACTTCTCGACCAAGCCTTCGCCAAGGCCGGGAACACTCTCCAGCGGAGTCGCTGTCTGCGTGACCATTGCCGACATCTGCTGCTCCACTTCCTGCCGCTTTTCTTCTTCGCTCTTGATGTCGATCTTCCAACCCAGGAGCTTTGCGGCGAGACGGACGTTCTGCCCCTTCTTGCCGATAGCGAGAGAAAGCTGGCTGTCATCGACTACCACTTCGAGGTGCTTGCCACCGGAATCGACCACCGTTACTTTACTTACTTTCGCCGGCTGCAACGCTTTCTCGGCGAAGGTTACGGCGTCTTCGTGATACTCGATGATGTCAATTTTTTCTCCGTGCAGTTCGCGGATGATCGATTGCACCCGCATGCCCTTCATGCCCACGCACGCACCCACGGCATCCACGTCCTTGTCCTTGGACATGACCGCGATTTTGGTACGCTCGCCAGCTTCGCGCGCAATCGCGCGAATCACCACCGTCCCGTCGTAGATCTCCGGTACTTCGGTCTGGAACAAATGCTGCACCAGGTCCGGCACGGCGCGAGATACAACCACGCCCGGACCCTTCGAAGCTTTTTCCACTCGCGCAATTACCACGCGCACGCGCTCACCGATAGCAAATGACTCCAGCCGCGACTGCTCTTTGCGCGGCATGCGTGCTTCGGCTTTGCCGATGTCGAAGATCACATCCGGACCTTCCACCCGCTTCACCGTTGCATTCACCACTTCCCCTACGCGACCGATGTACTCGTTGTAAACCGTGTCGCGCTCCGCCTCGCGCACCTTCTGAAAGATCACCTGTTTTGCCAGTTGCGCTGCAATGCGTCCCAGGATTCCTTCCGTAACTTTCGGAATTCGCAATTCTCCGCCGACTTCCAAATTCGGATCGGCCTTGCGCGCATCTTCGAGAGTGATCTGCAACACCGGATCCTCCACCTGCTCCGGCGTCTCCACCACAGTCTTCACCGCATAGGCGTTGATCTTGCCCGTCTCTTTGTCCAGTACGGCGCGAAGATTCTCCTGCGTCTTGTAGTATTTGCGCGTCGCCATGACGATGGCATCTTCCACCGCGCTCACCACAATCTGCGGATCAATGCCCTTCTCGCGACTTAACGCGTCAATCGTGTTGTAGAGCTCACTTGCCATAGAAAAATTCCGTTATGAGGCCTGCCATCTGCACTTAGGTTTCAAGGTTTCGACGTTTCAAGGTTTCAAAACCGTATCGGTTGCGATCTTCAACCTCGAAACTATGGAACTTTGAAACCTGACTCTCAAATTTCCGGAACCAAATTCGCCTTCTCCACATTCGCGAATTCAATTCCGATCTTCTGTCCTTCTCCTACTCCTGCCGCGCCCATCTTCTTACGCGATTTCTTGCTCGCCACGCTCACGTCCAGCGTCAAACGTCCATCATGAAAACTTTCGAGCCGGCCCTCGAAGTGACGGTTGTTGTTCACCGGATTCCGCGTCATCACTTTCATCCGGCTGCCGACGAAGCGCTCAAACTCTGCCGGCCGCGTCAACTTCCGATCCAACCCCGGTGAAGAAACTTCCAGCGTGTAGCTGCCCGGCATTGCATCCTCTACGTCGAGGACGGTGCCAAACTCGCGGCTGAAGTCGACACAGTCCCCGTGCGTCACCCCGGCCAGCGGATCGCCACCCGCCGCCCCGGGTTTATCGAGAAACACACGCAGCATGCGGGCCGGGCCACTTCCGCGAAACTCTACGTCGACCACCTCGAGCCCGCTGGAAGCGGCTACCCGCTCCGCAATTTCACGTACTCGATCAAGATCAAGTGCCATGCATCCAACAACTTGCAGCTCGACCGGCCCCAGCGCATTTCTCCGCAAGTAAAAAGTGGGCTTGCGCCCACTGGTGTGCTTCGCCAAACGCCGGTACTACACAACAGTTCTCAGCTCTCTAATATACGCTGGGGAAAGGTAAAAGACAAACCGCCCCTCCATGAAGAAAATGGTGGAGTCGATCAGGCATGGCATTCAATTATGTTTCGCGCGTTTCTGTGCTCTTAGACGCAACCTACCCTCTGAATTTGCGTTAAGGAATATAATGGCTCATCAGAATTGGAGGTACTTCATGTATTCCCGTGGGTTCTCCTCCTTGTTCATCTGCTGGATCTTGTTTTCTGTTTCGGCTTTGGCACAGCGCGCCGGCACTAACCCGTCTGCACCTGGCGGTAGCATAAGTCCGAATACAAATTCTTCGGTCGCAAGATCCAATGCCAGTTTCGGACCGGGTGAGGTTTCGGCTCCCACGGCCGATCGGGAAGGCAAGGTCAAGTTCCATGTTCAATCCATCCTGATTCAAGTCCCCATCGTCGTCACCGACAAGACAGGGAATCATATTCATGGATTGACCAAGGATGACGTTCACGTCCTCGAGAACGGCAAGGAGCAAAAGATCTCCAACTTTGAAGAGATTACTGCCACGAACACAAAACTTCCCGCTGTCACTTCTAAACCGGGCGAATTTGCCAATCTCGCTTTGTCCGATCAGCAACCGCGCACGGTTACGGTGATCGCTCTCGATACCATTAACACTCCTTTTCTGGATCAGGCTAACGGTCGGCGTGAGTTGATCAAGTTTTTGGCCGACAATATAAACTCCGGCCAGGTAGTGGCTCTTATGATCATGGGCAGTAATGGCGTAAGGGTGGTCCAGGGCCTGACGGGCGATACCGAACAACTGGTCAAGATCTTAAAACAGGCGAGCGGGGAAATTCCTCCCACGCAGGGTATGGGTCAAGAGAATGGCCTCGGTGCCGATGCGCAGGCAGCCGCCGCAGAAGGACATATGCCTGACCTTTCTGTGGTACCTTCCAATGCAGCGGCTAATCCCCAGGCTGCCGTGAATGCCTTCCTTGCATACCCCGATGTACTCTTTGCGGGTTACGCTCAACAAGAAGCCATTAGAGACACGCTGAACTCGTTCCTGTCGATCGCCTGGTCTCTCTCGGGCGTGCCCGGACGCAAGTCTCTGATTTGGGCGACGGGCGGATTTCCCTTTGAAATCTCTACTCCAGCGCAACTTCCCGGTGGGAATCTTTCTCCGCTCTATGAGCGCACAATGCAGGCCCTGACGACCGCGCAAATCTCAGTTTATCCGGTCGACATTCGAGGCCTGGTGGCCAACTCTGCCAATGGCAGCGCAGTGGCCGTCGCGGGAAGAACTGGTGGCACAGTCGGACGTGGAACCGTGCAAAGAAACCGTGACTGGTATCTGCAAACCACGTTGCTTACTCTCGACGAATTCGCCGACATGACCGGCGGAAAAGCTTTTTACAACACGAACGATCTAGCCTCGAGTTTCAAGCGTGCCGCCGACGACGCCTCCTCCTATTACCTCGCCAGCTATTACCTCGACATCCACAACAGCAACGCAGGCTGGCGACAAATCAAGGTCAAGGTCAACAAGTCGGACACGCAAGTTCGCGCCCGGCAAGGTTTCTTCGTCACCAATGCCAGCATGAATCTCGACGAGACTCGCACAACCGATTTGACATACGCGCTGAGTTCTCCGATTGAAGGTACGGGCGTACCGGTAAGCATGAAGTGGCTCGGATCATCCGGAGAAGGCACAAACAAGAAGACTGAGTTCATGATTCACATGCCGGCGGACGGCATTTCGATTGAAGCCGCCAATGGGCAGAACCACCTCAATTTCGATTTCGCTGCAGCCGCTTATGTCGACAATGGCAAGGCCGGCAAACCGATCAAGACTTTTGGCAAGGAGGTCAATACATCCGTGCCCGATGCACAGATGGCATCTTTGCGCGCCGCCGGAATCGACATGAAGAATGCGCTGGAACTTGGTCCGGGAAATTACGTTGTCCGGGTGGTGATACGGGACAATGTGACCGGCAAGATCGGCAGCGTTACCGCGCCGCTTACCGTGAACTAGAAATGTGAAGCTACTCCGTGGTTCTCTCTACGGAGCGAGCGATAGTCGTGCAATTGGAACTTCGTTACGACCTGGCGATCCCTCGATTTGCCTGAATTTACACCTGTCTCTAGAATAAAGATTCACCGCAGCTGAGAGAATTTCCAAGAACCCTATGATTCATTTTCCCGTACCCGAAGCTCTTACCTTCGACGACGTTCTCCTTTTACCCGCGCGCTCCGACGTAATCCCGGCGACTGCAAGCACCCAAACTCATCTCACCCGCGACATCGTCCTGAATATTCCCATCGTCAGCGCCGCCATGGACACGGTTACCGAATCGCACATGGCCATTGCGCTCGCGCAACAAGGTGGGCTTGGCATTATTCATCGCAACCTCTCGATCGAGCAGCAGGCCAACGAAGTCGATAAAGTGAAGCGTTCGGAGAGCGGCATGATCGTTGATCCCGTGACGATGTCACCGACTGACAAGGTCAGCGACGCGCTCGAAGTCATGCGCAAGTACAAAATTTCCGGCGTTCCCATCACTGAGCACGGTAAGCTGGTCGGCATTCTTACCAACCGCGATCTTCGCTTCGAATCCCGCTTCGATATTCCCATCGATCGCGTGATGACCAAGAAAAATCTCATCACGGTTCCCGTGGGCACCACGCTCGAGGATGCCGAGGAGATTCTCCACGAGCACCGCGTCGAAAAATTACTCGTCGTAGACGACAAGTACAACCTTAAGGGACTGATTACCGTAAAAGATATTCAGAAGAAACTGAAATATCCCAACGCTGCTAAGGATCCTCAGGGCCGGCTGCGGGTCGGCGCCGCGATCGGCGCTACCGGAGATTTTCTGGAACGGGCGCAGGCGCTCGCGGAAATGAAAGTCGACGTCCTTGCCATCGACAGCGCCCACGGACATTCCACCAAAGTGCTCGATGCCGTGAAGCTGGTGAAATCCAAGTTACCTGAGATGCAGCTACTGGCAGGCAATGTCGCCACCTTCGACGGCGCATGCGAGTTGGCTCGTGCTGGGGCGGACGGCATCAAAGTCGGCATCGGTCCCGGCTCTATTTGTACGACGCGCGTCGTAACAGGCGCCGGAGTGCCACAGATCACAGCGATTGCCGAAGCATTCCGCGCCACTAAAGACGCCGGCATTCCCATCATCGCCGACGGCGGCATCAAATATTCCGGCGACATCACCAAGGCACTTGCAGCCGGTGCCAGTGCGGTTATGATCGGTTCACTCTTCGCCGGTACCGACGAGAGCCCAGGCGAGCTGATCCTTTATCAAGGCCGCTCTTTCAAGTCCTATCGCGGCATGGGCTCGCTCGGTGCCATGGCGCAAGGCTCGAGCGAACGCTATTTCCAGAATACCGAAGCCGATTCATCGGCTGCCGTGTCTTCCAATGATGGTGATTCCAACCGCCTTGGCAAACTTGTACCCGAGGGCATTGAAGGCCGCGTCCCCTATCGCGGTTCGGTTGCGATGATCGTGCATCAGATGGTCGGTGGATTGAAATCAGGCATGGGCTACTGCGGCTGCGCCACCATCACCGAACTCCTGCAAAAAACGCGTTTTGTGCGCATCAGCGGCGCCGGACTTCGCGAAAGCCATGTCCACGACGTCATGATCACCCGCGAGGCCCCGAATTATGCCATCGAATAGATCGGAGCGTTACTGCTCCTCTGGGGACAGCCGCACCCGTTTGTGCAATCGGCAGCGCGGCTCTTGCTCTTGAATTCTGATCGCCACGAAGTTCTGAAGGCTTGGATCGCCGCGATTCTTTGGCTGATTGTTATTGCCATCGAATCCACCGCTTATCTCTCTGCGCACAACACCAGCCGGATTCTTTATCCAATCTTGCACTTCCTCTTCGGCATGGATTGGATCCGCTTCGAGTACTGGCACTTCTACATTCGCAAGACGGGTCACGTCATTGGTTACGCGACACTCAGCTTCCTTCTTTTCCGCGCCTGGCGTGCCACGTTGCCCGTCATGTCCAGCGCGCGGTGGACGCTGCGCTGGGCAACAATCGCAATTCTGGGCACAGCTCTCGTCGCCAGCCTCGACGAATGGCATCAGAGCTTCATTCCGTCGCGAACGGGCGCGGTCAGCGATGTCGTTCTCGATACCTGCGCTGGCATTGCCGCTCAGATATTGGTTTTTCTATGGTGGAAGACATACGGGAAGGACACGAGTTCACTCGTGCCGGATGGAGCCTGAAGAAACACCGGCGTTAGCCGCTGAGGTATCCGGGCGCTGCATGCTAACCGCGAGCTAGATATCGTCGCGTGCAACGCGCTTATTTCGTGCACCCCTGCAACAGTCCCGCAGCGACCAGCGCCATCCCCGCCGAAAAATAAAACGGAACTGCCGCACCGTAATGCTTCCACAATTCGCCGGTGATCAAGCTCGCCGCTAAGGTAGCCGCGCTGGTCACGAAGAAATAAATCCCCAGCGCGCGACCGCGCGAGTTTTCCCCAACGCTCTCAACCACCAGCGCCTTCAGCACAGGCTGTGTAAGAGCATAATAAAACCCATATACCGCCATCGCAATCCAGATCGCTAATATCGACGGCGCGCGACCGAATACAAAGTAGACTGCGGCAAAAATCACATACCCGATGGAACCCACCAGCCGACGCGACACGCGATCACTAAACCACCCGGCAGGCCAGGACGCGAGCGTGTACGTGATGTTGAAAACCAGGCCCAGCAAAGGCGCAAGAGCCACACGAATCCCAGCATTCTGCGCTCTCAGAACCAGAAACATATCGCTCGAGTTGCCGAGAGAAAAAAGCGTCACAGCAACGAGGACGAAATAAAAGCTCGCTGGCAAAACGATTCGGCCTGACGCCGAGGCTAAATTCGGCATGAGGCCCTTCGATGCGGGAACAGCCGTCCCCGCCTGCCCTGAGCGAAGCCGAAGGGGCTGTCCGCCGGGCGCAGCCCGGCGCTTTTCGTGGATTCCCAGCAACGCAACCAATACGCATAACGCTCCCGGCACCGCCGCTGCCCAAAACACGCTGCGGATTCCAAAGCGCGAGAGCAAAATTAATGCGGTCAAAGGACCCGCGATAGCTCCCGCTGAATCCATTGACTGAATCAGTCCGTAAGCCGAGCCTAGCCGGTTCTTCGGCACTGATTCCGCAACCATCACGTCGCGCGGCGCTCCGCGCACCCCCTTGGCGAGACGATCCGCAAAACGAATCGCTAGAATCTGCGGCCAAGCCGTGACAACAGCCAGCAATGGCTTCACGGCGTTCGCGACGGCATATCCCGCAACCACAACCGGCTTGCGGCGTTCGATGCGGTCGGTAAGATATCCGGAAAAGAGCTTGGCAAACGAGGCCACACTCTCAGCGACACCCTCGATCAATCCCAACTGCGCCGGCCCCGCACCCAGCGACGCCAGAAACGCTGGCAACACCCAGTACGCCATTTCGGTGGCAGTGTCGTTCAGGAAGGAGGTGATGCCGAAGGCGTAGATGTTGCGTGCAGCGGAAGGCTCATGCTCCGAGGGCGAAGACATTCATACTTTTTACCACGGAGGTACGCCATCTCCATCTATCGGTGCGCGATTGGACATTGAATTCGAGAGCTAACGACCAACGACTAACGACCAGCGACGGTTTTAGTACATCGCGTCGTACTTCGTCACCACCCACTGCCCGTCTTTATTCTCGGTCGTGACGGTGAAGAGTTCCCGGTAGGTGCCCGGCTGGCCGGCTTGACTCAGACGCTTGCCGCGGTAGTGAAGGATGGTCAGCGGGGGTGCGCTTTCCCACTCCGCCAGCTCCCAGGAAATCAACGGATGCTTCGCTTCGGAATCGCAGATGAAGTGCGCATACTTCTTGCGATAATCGCGCTCCCACCCGGAAAGCAGTTCGTCGCAGTGTCCGTCGCGCAACTGGCGAAGGAACAGGTTGGTGCTGTGCTCAATCGTGCGGTCGCGTAGCGGATTCATTCGGATGCTGACCGGCAGCCCCGTCAATGGATCATGGTCTTCCGACCGCGCCAGCACCGGCCCCTGATTGCTCAGCCACCAGATGTAGCCGAGAAACACCAGCACTAGGAGCGCGCCGGCGCCGACCGCAATCCCGATCTGTGTGCGAGTGAACCCCATCCTCGGAGTAAGTTTATAAGGATGGCAACATACGGCAAGATTACCAGCGGGGAACCGCGGAAGGACATGTACGAGTGGGGTTGTGGCGCTGCCGGGAAGCAAATTCCTCCTTGGGCTTACGCCCTCGTCGGAATGACAAGACTTTGAATAGGCACCAACAAAAAGAGCACGGCTTTCGCCGTGCCCCCTCTGAACCTTCTCGATGCAAGCTATTTCTTGTCTTCGGACTCTTCCTTGACCGGCTCAACGCCGCCATCGTGCTGCGCCTGCGCTTCGGCATCTTCCAT
>CAYOVU010000313.1:0-4007 GCA_964407505.1 uncultured Acidobacteriaceae bacterium
GTATTCGGATCGGGAGGCGTACCTGAATCGGTGATCTTCGCCGTGTTTTGATAAAAACCAGCCGTGGTCGTCGACACCTTCACCGCGATCGTCGCCACCGCTCCGCTGGCGAACGACGTCGGAAGGTTGCAAGTGATGGTCGGGGTGGTGGTCGGGCACGTGGTTCCGGCGCTGGGCGTCACCGATACCAACGCCAATCCCGTGCCCGCGTAGGTGTCAGTCAGAACAACATTGTTCGCCGCCGAAGGGCCGTTATTCGTAATCGTGATGTTGTAAATGGAATTCTGCCCCAGCGGCACTGCGCTGACGCTGGTGGTAACCCCAATGTCCGCTGAACTCGGATTCACCGACACCGCACCCAGAGCCCAGTTCGTATTCCCGCTGAAGGTCTCGGAGATCGGCACGCTGGGCGCTCCGGTACGGCTACTTCCACTTCCCGTTACATCCGGTGGATCCGCTCCGCCCGACGCCAGGTTCCATTGCGAAACCTGCGGCCCCGGGATCGCGGCCGCGACATTTCCCCCGATGGCCAGGGTGTCGAGAATCATTCCATTGATCACGCTCGGCACATCCAACTCGGAAAAGCCCCCTGCCTCGCCGTCTGCCGATACGAACGTCCCCAACGGCACCGTCTGGTCAACCCCTGTAAACGTCGTCGCTCCCGCGACTACGCCCACCGTCTGCCCCGCGGCAGGAACGTTCACCGAGACGTGTACGTTATGAGTGCCAGTCCCCGGAGCCAGCAGGTACCAGAGTTCCACCCGGCGTGTATTCGCGGCGTCGTTGTCCGCACCCACAAAACTGAACGTGCCGCCGTCATACGTAATTCCCGAAACCCCGGCCGTCGGCGAGTTCGTGATGTTAAGGGAAACGCCCACCAGCATCAGGCGATTTGTGCCTGCCGTAGTATGAGAAAAACTCAGCACGCTCGTGGTGTTGCCGGTGAACTCAGTCGAGGAACTGGTCGAGGCATCCACCGCCACTTGCGCCCGCGAATACGCGGCCACCAGCAGCACTAGCAAAACTCCCAGCAGGCCCAGCGCAGCCCGCGAAGCTTTTTGCGCCCGGCTCCCATCACCCGTCCGCAGCCGGCCCCCGGTCGCAGATCTCCAAGCCTTCAACAGAACACGCTGGCCTCGCGCCGCGCCGCGCAGCAAGTGGCCTCCCACCCCGATGAATCGCGCCCGAAAATCTCGCAGCCCTACCCGTACCTCTTTGTCCACGGCGACTCCCAAAATCTGCTCTCCCCCGACCGCCGGGTCGTCCTGCTCGGCGCAGTCGCCGCGCGTAATGAATACATCCCGCTCCGCGTCCGCCACCACCAGTCGGTGAAGCCGGAATCCCATCCCGCCCTTCACCAGAACAATGTCTCCCGGACGCAACTTCGCCACGTTGGCGGATTTCACATGCACCATCTCACCATCGCGGATCGCCCCCGACATGCTCGCCCCGCGCGCCTGAAACCGCACGCTCCTCCCCGCCTTAAACAATTCCCGCACAAACTCCTCGAACAACTTCGACTGCGCCCGGTCACCAGAAAAACTTGTTTCACTTCTGTCATCCTGAGCGAAATGACTGGTCGGCGAAGCCGACCGGTCACGCAGTCGAAGAGCTTGCCCTGAGCTTGCCGAAGGGGCCCCGTGCCCGCTGGCACCGCCGCCAGCCTCAACGGGAGTTTCGACCGCGACCACCGTCCCTCTGCCCTCGCCCTGCGGCGAGTCGTCGCCAGGCCCGTCAATCACAAAGTTCCAGAATCCTCTCCACCGCGCCCCCGTCGGGCTCAAAACCATAGCGGTAACATGGAACCGCACTCACCAGCTCTTGCAGAAACTCCAGCGCCGACTCCACATACTCATGCCGGTGGAACGGGACAAAACTACGGGCAAACAATTCCGCCACTGCCTGGCTCGCAGAAAGGCGCGTCAACACATTCCCTGCCCCATGCTCGAGAACAAAAATGCTCCCCAGCCGCGCCCTCCCCGGAGACCCATAAGCCGCTTCCCCATGCCAAGGCGTCCCATACATCCGCATATTGCTCTTGTCATTGCGAATAGAAGCGTTGTAATTCCGAGTAGAAGGCTTGTCATTCCGCATAAAAACCTTGTCATTCCGACCCTTCGCAAAGCAAAGGGGAGGAACCTGCTTTTGTGCTCTGTCATCCTGACAACCCTCATCCCGCCGCACGATAATCCGGTCATCGCTCAAAATCTCCACATCCTCGCGCTCCATCCACAACCGCGTCGTCGTACTCTTCCCCGCCCCCGAATGCCCCACGAACAAATTCCCAGTTCCATCCTTCCGCACGATCCCACATCCATGCAGCTCAATCGCCTTCTCCCGCGTGAGCCGGTGCATAATCAGCAACTCGTCCACCGGATAATCCAGCGGAGCCGCATACGGGAACGCCCCCGAAACCTCCGCGCTCATCTGCAATGTTGCCCGGGAAAAATCACGATTCACCAACAGCCTCTTGTAAGGCTCGTCGCCAAACACGGGCGCTCGGAAGTCGAACTGAAACCCCGCCTCGCATTCATACAACCGCCAAAGCGCCCCTGAATCGAACAACTGCAATCCCGACGCCGGAGTCAGTTCGTCCGTCCACTCCACGCGCACCTGAATGTCTGGCAGACCCGGCTCGGCCCGAAACGCCATCAACGATGGAACCAACTCAACCGCGGCGCTGTCGTCCCCCGTTAACCCGACCATCACTCCGCCCACGCAAAAATGACTACTGCAGAGTCCAACTCCCCCCGAGCGCGAAGCCGCCAGTGTCTGCGTAAGGCTCATCCCGCAATCCCTTCCACCCGTACCCGCGCCTCTTACGATCCAATACTCTGGCAGCCACCCAAAATAATTCCGCACCCCGGAGTCGGCCCGCCCCCCGAAGCGTTCTTGCAATGCCCCAGCACGGCCTCTTCCGGCCGCAGACTAATCGTGACGAGCTGCGGCGATTCATACGGTTTCTTGCCGTCGCCTTGGTTCGATTCGCGATTCATGCAGACTCACCTCTCGTCATCGGCTCAATATCAGCATTAGTGATTCCCGCAACTCCCACATCCCCCCGCAGCCACGCTGGCATTGTTCAGGATTGGCAGAATATGTTGCGGCCCCACCCAACTCTCCACATCGATGTCCTTATTCACAATCCGCCGCGCCGACTCCATCATGGCCTCATGCTCGCGCCCGCCCGCGCAGAACGCACAATCTCCATGCGCCGGAATCTCAGCTCCCACCGCCGCCGCTCGCAGATGCGCCACCTGGCACAAGAACTCGACCGGGCTCTCCCGATCTCCGTTTTCCAACTCGCCATTCGCCGGACACATCGCGCACAGCGACTGAATACGGCACTCGACGCACTTCGTGATCCGCGTGCGCTTGCGATCGCGCAACTGCCGCAGCGATTCCTCCCACACTTTCCGAACTCCACCCCCGCGAATGCTGAACGTCTCCTGCTGCGAGATCACGCAAATGCCCACTTCCCCATACGCATTCACCGCGAACGAATTCACTCCCCCGCCGCAGATATACACGGTGTCGACCGTCGACAAATTCGGCACATTCCTCAAATCCCGCTCCGCCAGCTTCCGATACTCAGCCGCCACCTTCGGATCCTGCATATCCAGCGCGACCACTTCCTCCGGCGTAAGCCGCACCGCCAGCGGACTCTGCGAGCAATCAATGCGCGGATTGATCTGCCCGTCGCATTTAAACTCCACACCCAGTTCTTCCTCAGCGAACTGCCGCATCGCCAGAACTTCATGCTTGTTGATGCTGGTCGCGACTGTCTTCAACTTGAGCGGCAGCCCTCGCTCCTTGAGTAGCCGGATCCCGCGCAGGCACCGCTCATACGACCCTGGAATCGCCGTCAGCGCCTCATACGTTTCCCGCGTGCGCCCATACAGCGTGACCTCGATCGCAAACGGCGGCCACTCCGCCAGATAATCCGCAATCTGCTCAGTAATGATCGTGCCGTTGGTAAACAGCGTGATCAGAAATCCTTTTTGTTT
>CAYOVU010000314.1:0-18706 GCA_964407505.1 uncultured Acidobacteriaceae bacterium
CCGATACTCTTCGTCAGATTCGGCACTCGCTTCTCTCGCTCGGGGCACAGTCCCCGAAAGGCGCAGAAGTTGCAGTGGAAATCGATCTTCGCGTTGAAGTTGCCGTCTGCGATTCCGCGGGCAACGGCCAGCACTCGCTCTCGCGCCTCTTTTAATTGAAACTCCGAACGCTTCGAGACAACGGGGACATTGCCTTCCAGATTGTGAAAGACCAACTGACCTACGTTGTATCCCCATTTTTCGCGCGCGGCCAGCGCGTAAATCGATAGCTGCAGGCTGTCGTCCGCATCTTCTTGCGAGCGGGCCTTGCCCGTCTTATAGTCGACAACTGCGACCGTGCCATCGGGTGCGCGATCGATTCGGTCGATCCGTCCCGCAACTTTGGTTCCCGCGATTCTTATGTCGAACCACTCTTCCGTGTGCAGGACTTCGGCTGCAGCAGATGAGCGGGTACCGGCAAGGAAATCGCGCAGCTGCTCCAACCCCTGCTTCAGATACAACTCGCGCTGATATTCGTCCTGAATCCCGGAGGCAGCCAGATCATCCTGAAAAAGCTGCAGCAACTCTTCGTCGGACTTTGTTCTATTCAGGCGAATGGAATCATAGTAGGTGCGAAGCACGCGATGAACGGCCGCACCATACTGCGCGGCGGCATGCAATTGCCGAGACAACTTCCACTCACGTTCAAACTTAAACTGCAGAGGACAAGTTTCGTAGGTCTCGACTGCGGTTGCGCTCAACCGCGTTTCCAGACCTTCGATGGCAGGCAGAGCAAGCCACGCGGGTAGATGAGAACCTTGGGGGTAAGCCTCATCTGCTGCCGCGGCAATCTCGATCAATTCGGGCTGGGAAGGCAGCGCGGCCCGCGCCCTGAGCCACGCATGCAGCGCAGCATTGCAGAGCAGCTCGCGCATGAAGCCCGCAGGAGTCTTGTCGCGGCCGATTCCCTCCTTCCCGTAAATGTGCAGCGAATCTTTGGCGCGAGTCATCGCGACGTAGAAAAGACGGCGTTCCTCCTGATCGTGAAACATCTTGTCATCACCACCCACAGCTGAATCGGGATCGCGAAGCTCGCAGGGAAACTCCACCAGAGTCTCCCGATAACTGGCAGGAAACGATCCGCGGGTTGCGCGCAGAATGAAAACATGAGAGAACTCGAGGCCCTTGGCGCCGTGCGCCGTCATCAGGCGAACCGCGTCTTCGTTGTCGTTTGAAGCCATCGGAATTACCCCGCCCGCCTGGCGGAAATAGTCGAGGTACTCGATCCATTCCCCGAGTTCTTTGGTTTTCGTGGTTGCCTTTTCTTCCCAGTCGCCGGCAAACTTTAGAGCCGCTCGCAGGATTGCGGAACGGAGATCGAGGCGGAAATGTTTTCCGATAATTTCGAGAGCTGCGCGAGCCTTAGCCTTCTTTCGTCCGACTTCCTCTCTTGCCTGATGAATGGTTTCCAGCACCGACCGGCCACCGGAGACTCCATCTAATACAGATGCAAGAGGAATGACGACTCCCTCTTTCGATTCCTGAGCGATCGCGCGCAGGGCAGCCCGCAGTTGTTCCGGATTCACATCGAACTGGGGTAGCGCAGCGACACGAAAAAGGCTGGGGTCCGATCCGAGATCGACGACGACTGCGACGCAGGCGAACAAATCCCGTACTTCGGGCGTATCGCTCACGTCCATGTTTTCGATGGAGAAAGGAATTTCGCGGTCGGCCAGTTGCTCCACAACCTGGTCACGGTGGACGTGGGAGCGGTATAACACACCGAAATCCTTCCACTTGCATCGCAACCGCCGCTGCGTATCTTCGATGATTCGGGCAACGTCAGGAGCCTCGGCATCTTTCGCGGCAAAAGAAACCGCTTCCACGGGAAACGCGGCCAGCATCTTTCCTTCTTCCCGCGCTTCTTCTTCGCGAGCCGATTCCAGAGGAGCTCTGCGATAAGCCGACGTCGCGGGTTCACCCGCGGCGAAGACGGGAGGGTTCTTATCGACTACAGCAAAGGCGCACTGAAGAATTGGACTAGTGGATCGCCGGTTCTTGCCGAGCACAACCAGCTTCGTGTGAGGAAAATGCCGGCGGAAGATGTGAAACGCGGCGCTGGATGCACCACGGAAGCGGTAAATGGCTTGATCGGGATCTCCGACGGCAAAGACGTTGCCCGAGTCACCCGCCAACGCGGCGAGCACCTTGATCTGAGCGAAGTTCGCGTCCTGAAATTCGTCAACGAGAATGAAGCGGGCGCGAGACCGCTCCGTGGCCAGCAGGCTCGCGTCACTGGTGAGCAATTCATGAGCCCGCGTGATCATGTGGCCGAACGTGCCCAGATTTTCCTGGCGCAGCCAATTTTCCGTGGTGGCGAAGACGCGGGCGATCTCCTGACAGCGCGCGATGATTTCGTCGTCGCTCAACTGGTTTTTTGACTTTGCGACACGGGGAACTGGCAACTCGCCGCGCTCCAGGCGCGACACGTATTCGGCATATCTTTCCGGCGTCACCAACTCGTCGTGGCAGCGGCTGAGAAAACCGAGTAAATCGTTGAGAAATTGCCCGGTGTTGGCCGCGCGAATGTAGTGTTCCAAGTGAAGTTCGCGAACTCTCTTGCGCAGATAGATCCACAAGTCTTTTTCATCGAGGACGCCGAAGTCTTGCCCAGCGCGCTTCAGGATGTCGAGACAGTAGTCGTGGAATGTCGCAGAATTTATCTCGTCGCCGAGCAGCGTGCTTACTTTTTCACGCATTTCTTTGGCAGCGGCCACGGTGTAGGTGAGGGCCAGCACTTCATTGGGCTGCGTGTGCTGCACCAGCCGAGCGATCCGACGAATCAGGACGGACGTTTTGCCGGTACCGGCGCCAGCCACCACCAGCATCGGTCCGGCAAGATGTTCAATGGCTTCGCGCTGGCGATCATCGGGAGCAAACGGGCGCGATTTTGGTTTGGGAGCAGACATCCGGGGTCAGAATATCATTCTGTTTGAACAGGCGAGTGTAGAGAAAAGCGTCGAGCTTCGCTCGACTGGACAGCCGAGGGCGGCTGTCCCTACATGGGTCGTTAAAGGGCGGAGAGAGTGGAGGCTACAACTGCAGTGGCGGCGATTGCGGCGGTTTCTGCGCGGAGGATTGTGTTGCCGAGCGAAGCGGAAATCCAGCGGGCACGTTGAAAGTCGGCTAGTTCGTCCTCGGTCCAGCCGCCTTCAGGACCAATCGCGAGAACGAATTTGCCGTCTTTGGTAGCGTCACCAGCCTCGTGGGAAGCCAAGGCATCGCGCAACTGGGTCTGGCTCTCCGATTCCGCGAGAACGATCCGCATGGACTCTGAGAAGCTCAACGACTCCGAAAGCTTGATGGGCGCCGCAATCTCCGGTGGGGTGGCGCGGCGAGATTGTTCGGATGCCTGGCGCGCGAGGCGCTGCCAGCGCTCGACTCGCTTCGCCGAGGCAGAAGCCAGGTGAGCGTCGGTGCGCTGCGCGATCACGGGAATAATCCGCGAAACACCAAGCTCTGTGCACTTCTCGATCGCCCACTCCATGCGGTCGAATTTGAAGATGGCCAGAAGCAAGGTAATCTGCGGTAATCCTGAGCTGGAAATCTCTTCGGCTAATTCAAACTCGACGCGGTCGTTTGTTAATGATGTGATTCGGGCGCGGCGTACCGTCTGGCCAGTTGAGATGTCAAAATCTTGCCCCACGCGGGCGCGCAAGACGCGGACCAGGTGGTTCGCGTGAGTACCCACCAGGGCCGCGTGATTCCCCGAGACTTCGTCGGCAATCCAACGACGGCGTGTCATGGAAATAGAGAAATAGCAGCGCCTGAAGGCGCATTGAGGTATGGCGGTTACGGTACGTCGCCGCTAGCCAAACATTTCCTTTACTCTTCCCAGAAGAGATCGCATCAGAGGCTGATTATCCACCTTTGTGGTGGACTCAAGCTCCTGCAGCAACTCTTTCTGGCGCTTGGTCAGCTTGGATGGAATCTGCACACGAACTTCCACGTAGAGGTCGCCTTTGCCATGACCGTTCAGGACAGGCATTCCTTTGTTGCGGATGCGAAAGGTGGTGCCGGATTGGGTGCCATCGGGAATCTTGAGCGTGTGCTCGCCGTCGAGTGTGGGCACTTTAATCTCCGCGCCCATCGCGGCTTGCGTCACCGAGAGCGGGACGGCGCAGTGCAGATCGTTCCCTTCCCTCACAAAAAACGGATGCTCCTTCACGTGCAACACAAGATAGAGATCGCCCGCTGGTCCTCCAAAAGGTCCAGCTTCGCCACCGCCGGTGAAGCGAATGCGCGTGCCGTCTTCCACGCCCGCTGGAATCTTCGCGTCAACCGAGCGCTGCCGCAGCATACGACCTTCGCCTTTGCACTTCGGGCAGGGATCGGTAATCACGTTGCCTGTTCCCTGACAAGTGGGACAGGTGCGCGCGATGCTGAAGAAGCCCTGTTGATACCGCACTTGACCGCGGCCCTGGCACGAACGGCATGCCGTTGGGCTTTTTCCTGCCGCAGCGCCTGAGCCCCGGCAGTCTTCACAGGTTTCGTGACGGCGCACCATCACACGCGTCTCTGTGCCGAATGCGGCTTGTTCGAATTCGATGGTCAAGTCTTCGCGCAAATCCGCGCCGCGCTGCACACGGCTGCGGCGCCGCCCACCGCCGCCCAAGGCATCTCCAAAACCAAAAAATTCGCCGAAGATCTCGCCGAAGTCCTGGAAGACCGTAGCGTCGAAGCCCGCGCCGCCACCGCCGGCGCCGCCGACCCCGGCATGGCCGTAGCGGTCGTAGAGCGAGCGTTTGTCCGAGTCGGCCAGGATTGCGTAGGCCTCGGTCACTTCTTTGAACTTCTCCTCCGCGTCCGGATTGTTCGGATTCCGATCGGGATGCCACTGCATGGCGAGCTTGCGGTAAGCGCTCTTGAGTTCTCCTTCGCTCACCGTACGGCTCACGCCCAGCACTTCGTAATAATCGCGTTTTGCGTTCGTAGTCAGAATAAGAGCCTTTCGTTCATTAGCAATCCAATTTCAAATCCCAATTGAAAATCTCAGTTAGAAATCGTTAAGACCCGATGACAGGAACAATCTGGATTGAAGAATTAATGCCCCGGATTCCTCGCTACTTTCACCATCGCAGGCCGCAGCAGGCGATCCTTGTACTTGTAGCCACGCTGTAACTCTTCCACAACCTGATGATCTGGAGCTTCGGTGGTTTCCACCATTTCGATGGCTTCGTGATAGTGCGGATCGAACGGTTCACCCTTCGATGCGATGGGATGCACCGAAAGCTTAGCCAGCGCGGTTTGCAGCTGCTTGTAAATCAGGTCAACCCCATTGCGGAACTCCTCTGCATCAGATTTCACCTGCAGGGCGCGATCCAGACTGTCAACCACCGGCAACAGCGACTTGAGCGCATCCGCCGCAGCGTAGTCGCGGAACTCCTGCTGCTCTTTGACCGTACGCCTGCGAGCGTTCTCGAACTCTGCTTGCTGGCGCGCGAGCCGGTCGAGCAGCGAGTCGCGCTCGGCCTTCAGCCTTTCCAGCTCCGTTTCCGACCCAGACGTGGCGCCACTCACGGCACCC
Source organism: uncultured Acidobacteriaceae bacterium (assembly GCA_964407505.1). Taxonomy (GTDB): domain Bacteria; phylum Acidobacteriota; class Terriglobia; order Terriglobales; family Acidobacteriaceae; genus Sulfotelmatobacter. Next base: position 5,567 of record CAYOVU010000314.1, read on the forward strand.
CCTGAGGTCTCGGGTCCGTTGTCGCTATCACCGGACGCGGGAAGCTCAGGCTCCAAACCCAGTGTGGACTTTTCTGCTTCTGATCTGCCGTTTGCTTTCCCCATAAACAACTTTCCTTACTCCGATTCATTCAAGATTTTGTCAAAGAGGCGCGCGATATAAGAAACCGCGGTAATCGTGTGCTGATAGTCCATGCGCGTGGGACCGATCACGGCCAACGATCCGACCATGTCGCTACCCGAGCGCGCGGGCGCGCCGATCAGCACGAAGTTTTGCATCGAGGGCAGCGCGTCATCTAGACCGATCACCACCCGCACGGCTTCCTGCTTGGCGTCGAGGTAGGCTCCAAGGAGTTGCGCTACTTTTTCTTTCTCGCCCAAGGTCTGCAACATCTCCTGCAGACGTTTGCGGTCTTCATGGCCGGTTACAAGATTGGCCGCGCCTTCGACAAAAACAACCTGCGCACCGGTTTCCCCGGCGAGCGCGCCTTGCTTATAAAGCTGTTCGATCGAATTCATCAGCCGGTCATATTCGCTGCGCTCCTGCTCGATGCGGCGGGCCAGTTCGGTGCGCATCGATTCCATGGTCCATCCACGAAAGTTCTCGTTGATGTAGCGCGCCGCAAGATCGAGTTCGGCCTGCGGCAGGTCAAGGCGCAGCACACGATCACGCACCAGCCCCGAACGCGTCACCAGCACAGCCAACACCTTCTGATCGCTGAGCCGCGAGAAATAAACATGCTCCAGCGCATTCTTAGCGCCGCTGGTGGCCACAGCGACGCCCACATTGTGCGAAATCAAGGACAGCACATGCGAGGTTCGCTCCATGAACTCCTGCACATCGCTAATGCCGGCGAGCGAGTCAGAAATCATGCTGGCTTCCTGCGGCGCAAGCTGGGCGGTTCCGGAGATCTGCTCGACGTAGTAACGATAAGCCTCGGGAGTTGGCACCCGGCCTGAGGACGAATGTGTCTGCTCCAGGAACCCAGCATCCGAGAGATCGGCCATGACGTTGCGAATCGTCGCCGGGCTCAACCCCTCGCGATTCGAGCGCGACAAGGTGCGCGAACCCACCGGCTCGCCCGTGGAAATGAAGGTCTCCACGATCGCGGTCAGGACTTCGCGCTCCCGTTTGCCGATATTGGGGTCAGAGGGCATTCTGCTCACAGCTAAGTATTTTAGATGCAGAAACTTAGATTCGGACGCAAAGGGCGTTCCCTGTTTGGATTCTAGGAACGCCTCTGGTTCCTGTCAAGGACCGTACTGTGCCATGCCGGTGGCATGGATGTGCTACGAAAGCGATGTGGAGTAACGAACAGATGTGGAGTAACGAACAATGGATGACCTTTTGCTAATGATCTTTTCGAACCATTCAAGCATGTCAGGCAGCGGCCGGCCGTTCGAATCCACTGTGGCACCTTCCCTGCGTAAGCCTCTGCGCGTATCCTTCAACTTTCATAATGCGCAACTTTCGTGATGCGAAGTTTTCTATGAAATCCAAACCGCACGTCGCCATCGTGGGAGCTGGCGCCTTCGGGGGCTGGACCGCGTTGTATCTGCTTGAGCACGGCGTTCGGGTAACGTTGCTAGACGCCTGGGGTCCGGGCAATTCGCGCGCGTCTTCCGGTGGAGAAACGCGCATCATGCGCGCTACCTACGGCCCTGAACAGCCTTATAGCAAGCTCGCGGCACGCGCCCTTGAACTATGGGAGAAATATGAGCGCCGATGGAAGAAGCAGTTTTTGCATCGCAGCGGCGTTCTTTGGATGGTCAGCAGCCGCGACGATGGTTATGAGCGCGGCTCGCTGGAAATGCTTCGCGACGCCCGAGTCAAGTTTGAGGAGCTTTCTACTCAGCAGCTGAAGAAGCGCTGGCCGCAGATCAATTTTTCGGATGTCCGCTGGGGAATCTTCGAGCCGCAGTGTGGGTATCTCGACGCCCGGGCTAGCTGCCAGGCGGTAGTCGATGCCTTCGTCGACGCCGGTGGCAAGTACCGGCAGGTTGCGGTTTTGCCTGATGGTCTGGAAGACGAGCCTCTTCGCGGCTTGACTCTCTCCGACGGCTCGCGGCTCAAGGCCGACCACTACGTTTTCGCGTGCGGGCCGTGGCTGGGAGAGTTATTTCCTCGAACTGTTGGCGAGATCATTCGCCCGACGAAACAGGATATTTTTTTCTTCGGCCCGCCCGCCGGAGATTCCCGCTTCACCGACGCGCATCTTCCGGTGTGGGGCGACCCTTTATCGGAAGACCATGGCAACCGCTTCTTCTATGGCATCCCCGGAAGCGACCGGCGCGGATTCAAAGTGGCCGACGATACACGCGGTCACGCGTTCGATCCGACGAATGGTGAGCGAGTAGTCAGCCAAGCAACACTGAAACGGGTTCGCGAGTATCTCGCGTTCCGTTTTCCGGCAATGAAGGATGCTCCTCTGATCGAGACGCGGGTCTGCCAGTACGAGCAGACGCCCGACAGCAACTTCGTCATGGAGCGCCATCCGCGACTGAGTAACGTCTGGCTGCTGGGTGGCGGCTCGGGGCACGGGTTTAAGCACGGCCCCGCGTTAGGGGAGAGGATGGCGGAGTTGATTTTAAGAGATGGCGACCCAGACAGGGCGTGGCGCTTATCGCGCTTCCCGAAGCGGCAATCGAGCTAGGGGATTTTTCAGAGCCAGCAAAAGAAAACGTGGTTGGCGTCCGGCAAAAAATCGTAGCGCCGGGAAACACAAGAAGGAAGTTTCTATGAGTTTGCCGGGAACAGATTTTGATCGCGAGCGGGAGTGGTGGGACGCCAAGGCTCCCCAAGAAGAGACAGACAGGGCGGACGAGAGGATCAATCGCGCCCTGCGCTGGCGGGAGATTGAGCGCCATCTTGAGGGCACCAAGACCATTCTTGACGTTGGCGGCGCCACCGGCGCTTTTTCGATTCCGCTGGCGAAGCGTGGCTTCCAGGTAACCCATTTGGATCTTTCGCCGGAAATGCTGGCGATTGCACGCGAGAGGGCACGGGGCGTGTCTGGGATTGAATTCCTCGAAGGGAATGCAGCCGATCTGACACGGTTTACGGATCGCAGCTTCGATCTTGTTTTGAACATGGATGGTGCGATCTCCTTTGCGGGATCGCAGGCAACGAAAGCGATTCAGGAAACCTGCCGGGTTGCAAAAGGCAAAGTAATTCTAACTGTCTCTCATCGGGCGCGAATGGCGGCGGCGTGGGTGGGGACGAGCCTGGTCAAGACTGGAGGTCTCAATGCTGGCGCGCACGCGATGATCGAGCGCGGCGAATGGCACCAGGATCAGTTCCCAGATAACCGGGTTCTTGCGGATGGTCTGACGCAAAATTATTTTGGAGCATTCAAAGCATTCCTCCCTGCCGAGCTGACGAAAATTATCGAAGATGCAGGCATGCACGTGATGCGCTGCGGCGGGTTGGGATCGCTTGCGGGATTGTGCGCTCCGGAGGCGCTGACGGTGGTCTTGAATGACGCGAATTTGCTGGAAACGTTTCTTACGATTTGTGAGAGGTTCGACAAAGAAATCCTGCCCGACGGACCCGGGACCCGCCTGCGCGCTGGATTAATTGTCGTGGCTCAGCGCGCATAGAAAACGCCTCTCGACATACAAGAAGCGATTGAGCTCTTCTATTGAATCTGAATCACGCCGGCCGACTCAGTAGCTTTGATCTCACTCACACGCGCCACGACTCGCCGCGCAAACTCGTAGATAGACTTGGCGTGCGGCGAATTTTCGCCCTCCAGCACAATCGGCTTCCCGCCGTCGCCGGACTTGCGCACTTCGGGATCGAGTTCAATGTTTCCGAGAAACGAAACTCCAAACTGCTTTGCCATGTTTTCCGCGCCACCGCGCGAGAAAATATCGATTTCGTGATTGCAGTGCGGGCAGGTAAAAAAGCTCATGTTCTCGACTACGCCGACCAGGTCAACTTTCATCTGGCGAAACATTTCGATGGCCTTACGAGCGTCCTGCAAGGAGACATCAGAGGGAGTCGAAACTACCACCGCGCCGGTCAACGGCACAGTCTGCACCAGAGACAACGCGATATCGCCCGTTCCGGGCGGGAGATCGACGATCATATAATCGAGCAAACCCCACTCGACCATGCCCAGGAACTGCTTCACGATCTGATGCAGCATAGGACCGCGCCAGATGATCGGCTTATCGCCAGGATTGAGAAAGCCAACCGAAATCACCTTCAGTCCAAACGCTTCCAGCGGCTCGATGCGGTTTTCTCCAGCCATCTTTGGCTGCGCGTTCACTCCCAACATCAGCGGGACGTTCGGCCCGTAGACATCGGCATCAAGCAGGCCAACCTTGTGGCCCATCTTGGCCAGTGCGACCGCCAGGTTCACCGAGAGCGTGGTTTTGCCAACGCCTCCCTTGCCGGAACCGACGGCGATAATGGCATCGACTCCGGGCAACGGTTGCGGCCCCGGCGCGGCTTGCCCGGGATGAGACGGCATATGTGCGTTCAAGGGATCACACTCCAAGGATTAAGGATGAAGTCAGAATGGCTCGAAGCCTCGATTATACAGGGGATTCACGATTAGCAACGCAGCAGCATTTCGATAAGATCAGGAGAGGATCGCAGCCGTCGCATCAGCCTCAGCTATCTTAATTTTCTGCGCCGCCGCTCCACTTCCGAGCGCCTGCTTTCGCGCCGCCGTCCGGCATCGTCATACCGGCGTCGCTGCTCCTCCGTTTCCGGGACCACCGGCGCAATCTGCAGGCGATTCCCTTCCCGGTCGATGGCGACAAACGTCAGGTACGCCGACGCCACGTGCTGCGCCGTATCCGCGATGTAATTCTCGACGAAAACCTTCACGCCGACCTCCGCCGAGGTGTGAAAAACCCGATTCACTGAAGAACGCAGGATCACGAGATCGCCCACGCGGACTGGAACCAGGAAGTCGATGTGATCGACCGAAGCGGTGACCGCGTAGCTTCGCGCGTGGCGGTGAACGGCCATCGCCCCCGCGAGATCGATCCAGTGCATCAAGCGGCCGCCGAGCAAGGCGCCGAGTGGGTTGGCATCGTTCGGTAGAATAAGCTCCGCCATTTCCGATTGCGAGTCTCGCACCGGCCGGCCTAACAGGGTTTCATCGTTTATCTCGACGTTCATCTCGACCTGTACCTCTTGTACCTCGACTGGCGCCGCTTTGGGCTGGCGGTGATTCAATCCCGTTTTCTTTCGCGTCTGCAATCGGCACCTCCTCGAATCTTCAGCGTATCTTTAGAGTACGCGCTAGCTGGCGCGCGGCGTCGCTTCCTGCGGCTTCCGCTTCTCCACATAAGAGGCCAGAAAGCACTCGGCCATTCGTTGCACCCGATGGTCGCGATGAGGCTGCTCGCAATGCGCCGTCGATGGCTCAAATTCCAGCACCCCATGCTCCTCGGGCAAGTGGCTCCGCTCGCAGACATAACGCACTTGAATGCGCCCTGCAGTCGCGTTCTTCGGATTACCGCCGACAGTTCTGGCGGCGAAACGGATCGAATCCCAGGCGCGCTCTTTGGGCAATCGTCCGCAAGCTTCGGCGTATCCAAGGTTGCAGAAGTCACGTAAATCTTCCCGCGACGGAATCTCGCCTTCGTGCCCCGGTGCGGCGCAGTGCCCACTCCATCCGCATCCGAGCGGCAACCGCTGCGCATGTAACCAATGGCCGTTCTCCAACTTCTCTATCGGCATAAAAAATGGACACGCCACCGACTACCTCCACAGATCAAAAATATTAAAGAATGCTCATTCTACCTATGCCGCAGGGGCTAGCCAACTCAAAGCGCCAAAGATGGCGACCATTTGTAGTACTCTTTTCTAACTGAGAACTAACTTATGGACCGCATCGCCGCACTCAACGATATCCTCACGCAGAATCCCAACGATAGTTTTGCCCGGTACGGCCTTGCGATGGAATATTCGAAGCAGGGCGATCTTGATCGTTCGCTGGCGGAATTTTCGATTTTACTGAAGGCCAGTCCTGACTACACGCCCGGCTATTTTATGGCCGCGCAGACGCTGGCCCGCGCAGACCGAATCGCCGATGCAAAGACGATGCTCAGCGATGGCATCGCTTCCGCGCGGCGCACGGGCAATCTGCATGCGCAGGGGGAGATGGAAGCGATGCTGGCGGAGTTGGGATAATCGTTCTCACTTCTCACTTCGACATCTTCGCCATTGCCCACTCGACCAGCCAAGGGAAGAGTTGATAAATCTTTTGCGGCACGTACATCGTCCAGGGCACAATCACTTCCCGCTTCTGTTTCAAGTATCCCTGCATCGTAGCCCGAGCCACGCGCTCGGCGGTAATGCCGCGAACGGATTGTGGACGCACTCTCTTCATCTCGTTCCCTTGAACGGCATTTTCGCCGAACGCCGTGCGAACATAGCCCGGACACACGGTTAAAACACGGATCCCATCGTCCTTCAATTCCACTCGGGCGGCTTTGCCCATGGCGTTCAGCGCAAACTTTGTCGCGCTGTAAGCGGCATGAAACGGGATTGGAATATGCCCCGCCACGCTGGAGATGTTGATAATCGTTCCGCCGCCCTGCCGCCGCATCACTGGGATGACGGCCTGCATGGCTCCGATAGCGCCAAAAAAATTTGTGTCGAACATTTCCCGGCAGGCCGCCATGTTCAACTGCGCGACTGAATCCAGCAATCCATGCCCGGCATTGTTTACCCACACATCGATTCTTTGAAAGTGATGCACCGTAAGCCCAATCGCGCGATCGATATCCTCGCGATGCCGCACGTCGCAGGTCAGAGCCAGCGTGCGCTCGGTATGTCCCACGCGCGCCCTGGCCTCTTCCAGCCGGCTGGCGTCGCGCGAGAGCATCACAATGCTAGCTCCCTGATCGGCGAAAATCTTCGCAATCGCCTCGCCGATCCCCATCGAAGCGCCGGTAATGACCACGATTTTGCCTGCAAGTTCCATAGCGCGCTTTTATTCCTCTGCGACGAGTGAAGTCAAGCGCTGGGTTACAATCAGGAACGGCGCGCTCGTTTTGCTGTCATTCCCGCGTTCGCTACCGGAGAGAGTCCTTGGACGCCCTCATCCCACTTTTTCCGCTCGATGTCGTCCTGTTCCCCGGCACTCCCCTGCCCTTGCACATCTTCGAACCACGCTACAAAGAAATGATCGGCGAGTGTCTAGCACAGGATCGCACATTCGGCATTGTGCGCGCCGTCGAACAAAATTTGTCAGAGATAGGATGCACCGCAGAAATTGTCACCGTCGTAAAAGAATATGACGACGGACGGCTTGACATCGTTACCGAAGGCCGCCAGCGTTTCGAGGTTGTACGCGTGAACCAGGAACGGGCATTCCTACGCGCCGAAGTTGTCATGATCGAGGACGCACCCGGAACGGCGCCGAACGAAGAAGATACGGCGCGGGCGGTGCAATTGCATTCCGAGTTGCTCGCCATCGCAGGCGCTGCTCAAGACCTCTCGGTCGCGGATCTGTCGATGCTGTCCTTTTATCTGGCAGGTTCTCTGCCGCTTGATCTGGATTTCAAGCAAAAGCTTCTTTCTCTGCGCTCCGAACCGGAGCGAATCTCTTTGCTCATTACTTATCTCGAAACCGTTATACCCAACCTGCATCGCGCCGCGCGAGCGCGAACGAAGGCGGGCGGCAACGGGCACGTCCGCTGATACAATTTTGGCCGCTGATTAATTAATTTCTCTGGCTTCGTTCAACTCTGCCAAAATTTTTCCGAACTCCGGGTCCGATTTCAGCCCCTGTAGTTTGTCGTCGTTTTCGATAATCTTCGAGTCTTTCAGCCCGCGCCGCACCGCATCACGCAGATCTTTGATCGCCTGCTTCTTCTTCCCTTGCGCTACGTGTGCCTCCGCCAGGAGAAGCACCGGCCACAGACTGTCGCCCACACCGTTCATCAATCGGAAGCAGGCTTCCGCCTTATCAAAATGCCGTGACTCAAACTCCATCTGGCCATTTTCAATTCCCTCGGCCCACAGCTCGGAAAACGCACGCTCAGAAACCAGTCGCTGCACCGCGCTTTTCGCGTGTTCTCGCTGGCTCTTGAGCACAGACATTTCCTGCAAAATTTTGCTCTCAAGCTCGCGAGGGTCCTGGGCGCTGCCATCCGCAAACAGTCTAAGTTGTGGCGATATCTCGGATTCTATCGCTGACTGATCGGTAATCTGTTGTTGCTCTTTCTTGAGGGCGCTCTTCAGTTCCGCGGATTTTTTCAAGCTTGCCAACTTTTTTTCATACTCCGCGACGTCTTTGAGACGGCTGAAATCTGAGACTAGCGAGCGGTAGGCCGAGAGCTGCGCAATGCTATCGTGACTCTCTTCGGCATCGTGAGCCTCCCCTTGCGTTTGCTGGAAAAAACGATCGATGAACGCCGCATCAGGCGTAGCAGTTCCCAATCGCATGGAAGAGAGGGTCATCCACTCCATCGCATCTTCCATGATTTCCGCCGGCGCCCATTGGTGCCGGCCCGGGTAAACACGGACCCGATATCGCGCGCCTTGTTCTTCTCGCTCGCGACGGATCGCAATCACCTCGGGCCAATTGAAGTCACGATCGCCGACTGCGAAGAAATAGAGCATGCCATCATCGCCAGGCTTATGCAGGCTGGGGTAGCCTGCCCCGTGTGCAATAACGCCTGCGATTTGACACGGCTTGCAACTCATGGCCATCGCACCCGCCATCCGCGCACCTCCGGAGAAACCAGTTGTATAGATGCGATGCTCATCCAGCGCCAGCCGCGAGTGCGTGTCCCGCCACATCGCACTCATGCTCTTCGACGATTCGTTATTTGAGAAATTTCGCGAGTTGTTCGAGCCCGCAATTACAAATCCATATTTCTCTGCGATGTCCTTGTAAAGCTCGACTGGAGTCTTACCATCGGCCTCAGGATCGAACGCATAGATAATCGGCCACCGCATCGCCGTCGTGTAGTTCGAAGGCAGGTACAAGGCGTAGTTTTCTGCAGGATCGCCCTCGCACAATACGCTCTCGATAACCTTTCCGGGCGGAAGTTGCAGCTTCTCCTGTTTTTGCAGTGGCAGCGTCTGTGACGTCACCCAGTTCACTTTCGGCCCGAGAATGAAGCACATGCACGCAAACAGCGCCGCAAACTTCATCGAGTGTTCCTCACGTGGATTGGCTGCTTACATCGTAGCGTGCCGCCGGCTGATTGTAGCTTCGAGCGTATAATTCAGTACAAGATTCTTCCGGGGGGTTTCATGAGTCTTCCGCATACGCTCGGCGAACTGCGCCGCAGTGTCTTTTCCGAAAATCGTTTGCGCACCCGCCGTGTGAAAGACGAGCTTCGTGAAAACCTGATCGCCCGCTTGCGTGACAGTGAGGACACCAGCATTTTTCCCGGCATTGTCGGCTATGACGATACGGTTGTGCCACAAATTGTGAACGCGATTCTCTCGCGGCACAACTTCATTCTGCTCGGCCTGCGAGGACAGGCGAAAAGCCGTATTCTGCGCGCGCTTACGACACTGCTTGATCCTCATATGCCTTATCTCGCCGGCTGCGAGATTCGCGACAATCCTTACGCGCCGATCTGCCGTCGTTGCCGCGAAGAAGTCGCGCGCCTGGGAGACGCGGCTCCTATTTCGTATCTCACGCCCGACGATCGCTACGTGGAGAAGCTCGCTACGCCCGACGTGACAATCGCGGACCTCATCGGCGACATTGACCCCATCAAAGCGGCCCGCGGTGGGCATGAACTTTCGAGCGAGTTCACGGTTCATTACGGACTGCTGCCGCGCGCGAATCGGGGCATCTTCGCCATTAACGAGCTTCCAGACCTCGCCGGAAAAATTCAGGTCGGCTTGTTTAACATCATGCAGGAAGGCGACGTGCAAATTAAGGGCTATCCCATTCGCCTCCCGCTCGATGTCGCTATCGTCTTCAGCGCAAATCCCGAAGATTACACGGCACGTGGAAAAATCATCACGCCCCTCAAAGACCGCATCGGCTCTGAGGTTCGCACGCACTACCCTGCCACCGTGGATGAAGGCATTGCTATCACCGCGCAGGAGGCCTGGACCAGCCGCAACGGGCAACTTCTGCATCTGCCCAACTACATTCAGGAAGTGATCGAGCGCATCGCGTTCGCCGCACGCGAAGATAAGAAAATCGACAAACGCTCAGGAGTCAGCCAGCGCCTGCCGATCTCTGCGATGGAGAACGTGATCTCGAACGCCGAGCGCCGTGCCATTCGCAACGACGAGAAAATCGTGGTCCCTCGCGTCAGCGATGTCTACTCGGCTCTGCCCGCCATTACTGGCAAACTCGAACTGGAATACGAAGGCGAGATGAAAGGCGCCGATTTTGTGGGGCGCGAACTGATCCGCGCGGCCATTGCCAAGACTTACGATCAATATTTTACCGGCGCGAACGTGCAGCAGATCGTGCAGTGGTTCGATCTCGGGGGCGAGATTCAGTTGTCGGATTCGGTATCGGCTCTCGAAGTTCTGGAAAACCTGAAGGAGATTCAGGGACTGATCGACAAGCTGGGCCCGCTGGGGGTTTCACAAAAAGAAAGCCCGGAGCAGCAAGTATCCGCTGCGGAGTTCATCCTCGAAGGCCTGCACGCGCATAAACGCATCGGCCGCAACGAAGAGCGAGTTTTCAAAGCTGGCGAGAAAAAACCCGAGCCGCGCGAGCGAGACAAGAGTTTCGAGAAAGAAGAACCACCGTACCGGCAGAGAAGACAGTTTAATTGAAAGCTTCTAGCTGCTAGCTTCTAGCAAGAAATGTTTGGCTAGAAGCTAGGAGCTAGAAGCCAGCAGCCATCATGAAGCGCATTCGCTATTCCAAATACGTTCCCGACCCCGCCGGCGAAATGAGCATGGAAGACTTGCTCAGCGCGCTCTCGGATTATCTGCTGCAGAGCGGCTTTCAGAGCGATATGTGGTACGAAATGCCGGAGGGCGAGCAGACGCTCGACGATTTGCGCCGTGCCATTGAGCAGGCCTTGATGGACGGCGATCAGTTCGACGACGATATGCGGGAACGGCTGCAGCAAATGGCGGCGGATGGCGAACTCGACGAGCTCATCGAAAAGCTGATTGAGCGCATGCAGCAGGAAGATTACATCTCCATCGACCAACCGCCCGATCCCTCGCGGCCGTCCGGCGTCGGCGGGCAAGTCGGCGAAAACCAGCAGCAGGCCAAGTTCGAAATCACCGATAAGAGCCTCGACTTCCTCGGCTTCAAATCGCTGCGCAACCTGCTCGGCTCGCTCGGCAAATCCAGCTTCGGACGCCACGATACGCGCGACCTTGCGACCGGTATCGAAGCCAGTGGCGCTTCCCGTACTTACGAGTTTGGCGACACGCTGAACCTCGACATTACCGCGACGCTATCCAGCGCAATCCAGCGCGAAGGTCTCTCCCTGCCGCTTAACATCGAATATTCCGATCTGCAGGTGCACCAGTGCGAATATCAATCTTCGTGCGCGACGGTGCTCATGCTGGACTGTTCGCATTCGATGATTCTCTACGGCGAAGATCGATTTACGCCGGCCAAAAAAGTTGCCATGGCGTTGTCGCATCTGATCCGCACGCAATACCCCGGCGACTCGCTGTCGCTCGTGCTCTTCCACGACTCTGCCGAAGAGGTTCCACTTTCGCAGCTGGCCCGCGTCAAGGTTGGCCCTTATTACACCAACACGCGCGAAGGCCTGCGTATGGCGCAGCGGATTTTGCAGCGACAAAGAAAAGACATGAAGCAGATCGTGATGATCACCGACGGCAAGCCCTCCGCCCTCACCCTCGAAGACGGGCGCATCTACAAGAACGCCTTCGGCCTCGACCCTTTAGTGGTGAGCCAGACGCTGGAAGAAGTCTCGAAGTGCAAGCGCGCCGGAGTGCTGATCAATACCTTCATGCTCGCATCGGATTATGGATTGGTGCAGTTCGTGCAGAAGGTAACGGAAATGTGCCGCGGCAAAGCCTACTTCACCACGCCGTACACGCTGGGGCAGTACTTACTGATGGACTATATGTCGAGGAAGACGAAGACCATTCACTAGCCCGCCTACTTAGACCCTTTGCCCCACGATTGGGCGAGCCGCGTCCCACGAAAGCGCCATCGAAAACCCTGACGAGTTAAATTAAGCTGCTTGCTGCTTGAGGTTTCTTCCGTACATCCCGTTCTTCCTGCAGGCATTCCTGCTGTGGCTGCTAGTTCGTCGTCACACCCAACACACCTTCCCGTTCTTCTTCGCCTATACCGCGTTCGGCGTCGCCGCCGGGGTTGCAAGACTTGTAACCCTTGGCCATGTTCGCGCTTATTTCTGGACTTATTGGCTCACCGACGCGGTTTATATACTTCTGGGCACTTTGTCGCTATTCGAGGTGTTCCGCAACGTTCTTGGGCACGTAACCCGAGTTTGGTGGAGGCACCTAATTTTCCCCGGCATCATCGCTGCCAGCGTCTACTTGGCCATGGCTCGGATGCAGGCCGTTCCCCCGCAGTTCGAAGGCGCCAGGCTCTGGATCATGAGCGGAGAGATTGCGGTGAGATTCGCGCAGGTCATTACGTTCGCCGCCTTGGGCACACTTGTGCTACTGCTTGGCGCAAGTTGGAACACGCAAGAGCGCGGCATCACGGCGGGCTTTGGCATGTACGCTACCGTCATGCTCATGATGACGACAAGATATTGGGACGCCGGGCCAGGCTTCAGAATGGCATTTTCGTGGGCTTCGATAATATTTTATTGCGTGGCGCTGATTATCTGGATTTGGTCCTTCAGACGGCCATTACCTGCAGCCGTTAGCCATATGAAGATCGACACAGAGACCGATGCCCCTGTTTCTGGACAATTTGTTTCTTGACTCAGCCTAGCGCCGGTCGACGAGTGGAGTTGAAGCAGGAGTTTAAGAACTCAGAAGCCTCCGGCAGTAAGTTAATAATCTCCGCGCCGAACATCGATCCGGAACTATTTCCTAGCTCGAAGTATCCCTTTAACCTCTTCCCCTACCGGCCCCAATTATGGATAGTTGCCCTCCACAATTACACTATCTCCGGGGAATTCCCCACCACAAGGAGAATCAAACATGAAACGTATCCTCGCAGTCGCGCTGTTGCTGTTGACGTTCGCTTCGGCAGCTTTAGCCGACGGCGGTGGG
>CAYOVU010000315.1:0-11032 GCA_964407505.1 uncultured Acidobacteriaceae bacterium
GGCCACACCGATTCCCAGCCCTACACTTCTCCTACCTACGGCAACTGGGAACTCTCCAGCGACCGAGCCAACGCGGCCCGGCGCGTTATGCAGGCCCACGGCATCAGAGCAGACCAGGTCACGCAAGTCCGAGGATTCGCCGACCAGCGCCTCCGCAAGCCCGATGCTCCGCTCGACCCCGCTAACCGCCGCATCTCGCTCATCGTGCAATACATCATCAAGAATGACGACGGCGATGCCAAACCCGCTGCATCGAGCGAAAGTGCCACCGCCCCGTCGCCCAATTCCCCGTCACTCCCCAAACCGTCCGCTGCGAAGGAATAGCCGAGTCTCACTCCGCCGCATCTCGCAAACCGATCGATCGTCCTTGAAGGCGCTCTCCTTTTCCCTTTGACAGCGCGCCGTTCTTCCCTATACTGGCGGGACGTTTGCTAACTGCGAAGAAGCATCCTTCGCCGCAACGGCGGCAGGGCTCGCGCTCCCCCCATCGAAAGTCAGCTCGCTCAAGACTCAGGAGGACCAGTGAATCGGAAACTGTGTGTATTATTGCTCTCCATCGCGGCGTTTGCCTCGGCTGCAGTGGTCGAAGGCCGCGCCCAAACTCTGCTGACGCACCACGTTCGCGAAGCCACCCTCAACGGACAGGCCAGGCTGCTCGGCCGCCTTCCCGCCACCCAAATCATGGAACTGGATGTGGTTCTTCCCCTCCGCGATCCAGACGGTCTGGACTCCTTTCTCGCCGATTTGTACAGCTCGACCGTCCCCAATTATCGGCCCTTCCTGACTCCGGCCGAGTTCACTGAGAAGTTCGGTCCCACGCAGTCCGACTACGACGCAGTGGCGCGATACGCTCAGGAACACGGCCTCGCCGTGGTTGGCGGATCGCGCGGTGGCATGGAAGTACAGGTGAAAGGACCAGTGTCGGCCATCGAGTCAGCCTTCCACGTGAACCTGCTGACTTACCAGCATCCGACCGAGAACCGCGTCTTCTATGGGCCGGACCGCGAGCCCACTGTCGACCTGCCGTTCGCGCTGTGGCACATCTCTGGCTTGGACAATTTCTCAATTCCTCACCCCATGTATGTAAAGAAGAGCGACTACGCCAAGGCGCACGGCATTGCGCCCGACGATGTCGTCCGCCACGCCACCACTGGCTCCGGACCGTCGGCTTCTTTCCTCGGCAGCGACATGCGCGCCGCCTACTACGGCGGCTCAGCTCTAACTGGCGCCGGCCAGAATCTGGGATTGTTCGAATATGCGGGTACCGACCTCGCCGACCTGACCACCTATTTCAAAAACGCGAAGCAGACCAACAAAGTAAAAGTCACTCTGCTCTCGACCGACGGCACCAGCACCAGTTGCGTCTACGTGGACGGTTGCGATGACACGGAGCAGACGCTGGATATGACGCAGGCCATCGGCATGGCCCCGGGCCTGGCCAGCCTGGTGATGTACGTTGGCTCGCTCGACACAGCCATCATCAGCGCCATGACGACACACAAACCTCTTCCCACCACCATCGGTTGCTCATGGGGCTGGACTCCAGCCGACGCGACCGCGCTCGCACCGTACTTTAAGAAGATGGCCGCGCAGGGTCAGAACTTCTTCGTAGCTTCAGGCGATGATTCCACCTGGACAAAAACCGGCGACGCTGAGGCCTGGCCAGCCGATGATGCCTTAATCGTTTCTGTGGGTGGCACTGACCTGACGACCGCCAAAGCTGCCGGTGCATGGAAGTCAGAGACGGCGTGGTCGGACAGCGGCGGCGGCATCTCGCCCGATAAAGTCACGATTCCCGCATGGCAAAAACTCGCGGGCGTGATCAACGCCAGCAACAAGGGCTCAACCAGCTTTCGCAACGGCCCGGATGTTTCCGCCAACGCCAATTTCACGTTCTACGTCTGCGCCGACCAGAGCGCCTGCACCGCCAATGAGTATGGTGGAACCAGCTTCGCCGCTCCCATGTGGGCGGGCTACATGGCTCTGGTCAACCAGCAACTGGTCGCCGACGGATTCAAAACCCTCGGCTTCATTAACCCTTATCTCTACGCGTTTGGCGTAAGCACGGCGTACACCACGGACTTCCACGACATTACCAGCGGCAAGTCCGGCAGCTACTCGGCCGTGAAAGGCTACGACCTGGTGACCGGATGGGGCAGCCCCAAAGGCACGGGTCTGATTAACGCTCTGGTTGGCAAGAAGTAGGACGCCAGGGTTCC
Organism: uncultured Acidobacteriaceae bacterium; assembly: GCA_964407505.1. GTDB lineage: Bacteria > Acidobacteriota > Terriglobia > Terriglobales > Acidobacteriaceae > Sulfotelmatobacter. The sequence continues at coordinate 2,220 of CAYOVU010000315.1, forward strand.
GCGCCTTGAATATTGAACAATAACCTGAACAAACTATGGTAAATAGACAGCAGGCCAGGACTTGAGTCCTGGCCCGTTTTTTGTGCCCTTCCGGCCCCCACAGTGCCATTTACTTAGGCCATGGAACGCACTACAATCCAACTCCAGGCTTTAAGGAAATCTCTCCGGTTAACGCCCCCCCTCGCACCACCGGAAAATAGGGGTTGAATTGCAGGACCAACCCACAAAAATCGGCAAGTACGAAATCGTCGACCTGATCGGCCGAGGCGGGATGGGTGTGGTCTACAAGGCCCGCGACCCCCAGCTCGACCGCCTGGTCGCCATCAAGATGATCATCGGGGCGAACCCCGCCCTGCTGAAGCGATTCGACGTGGAAGCGCGGTCGACCGCCGGCCTGCAGCACCAGAACATCGTCACGATTTACGATTTCGGCAACCAGGACGGAAACCCCTACCTGGTCATGGAATACCTCGAAGGATCGAGCCTGGAGTCGGCCATCTCCTCCGGCCGCCCCATCAGCCTTGCCAACAAGCTGCGCATCTGCATCAACATTTGCAACGGACTGGCCTACGCCCACGAACGCGGCATCATCCACCGCGACATCAAGCCCGCGAATGTGATGTTGCTGAACGACGACAGCGTGAAGATCGTCGATTTCGGAATTGCCCGAATCGGCGATACCGGAATCAGCCGCACGGAAGTTGTCGGCAGCCTGCACTACATGTCGCCGGAGCAGTTCCAGAACACGCCGCTCGATATCAGGACCGACATTTTCTCCACGGGAGTCGTCCTCTACCGGCTGTTAACGGGCACGCTTCCCTTCCAGGCAGCAGGAGAAGCGGCGGTCATGTATCGCATTATTCATGACAACCCCCTCCCCATCGGTTCCTATGTGCAGGGCTACCCGCCGGAGTTGGATTCCATCGTCGCCAAGGCTCTGGCCAAGAACCGTGAAAATCGTTACGCCAGTTGCCGCGATCTCGCATTCGATCTGCAGCTCTTGCGCGAGCAGCAGAAAGGTACGGATGTCCGTGAGTGGCTGCAGCGCGCCGAAACCGCCATCCAAAAATCGGAATGGAATAAGGCTGAAGAATGCCTGAAACAGCTCCTGCGGATCGAAGAGCACAACACGCGTGCCTACCAGATGCTGGGCGAAGTGCAGGAACGAATTCGCCAGCAGCGCCGCGTGGAGCAATCTCGCCAGCTGCGCACACAGGCCGACGAAGCCTTTCTCGATCGTCGCTTCGACGACGCCCTAAACATTCTTTCGCAAGCAATCGACGTCGACGGGACCAACCAGGATCTGTTGCGCCTGCGACAGTCCGTGCAGGAAGCGAAAACTCGCGCCAGTCGCCTGCACCAGGCGCTGCGCCGCGCCGAAGGCGCGCAGCAGGCCGGGGACCTCGACGAAGCGAAACGGGCCGTGGGTGAGGCGCTTGAACTTGATCCCGATGAAACCTCCGCGAAAGCGCTGCGTTTTGTCATCTTCAAGCAGGTCGAAGAGCGAGATCGTAAGCAAGCCCTCCGTAAACTGCTTGACGATGCCCGCGACCAGCTCGCAGCCCGCGATTTAACCCGCGCTCTCGAAACTCTGCAGGTAGCCGAAGCCATTGACCCCGCGTCGGTCGAACTCCGCTCCCTGCAAAAAGTTGCCAACACCGCTCGCGAGCAGCAACTCCGCAAAGCCGAACTGGAAAAGCTGAGCCGGAAAATCGAAGAGGTGCTGGCCCGCGAAGACTATGAGCAAGCCGCGGCCATCGCCATTGAAGGCTTGCGGCGCTATCCGCAAGAGCCCGGACTACTGAAGCTGAAAGCTCTCGCCGAAGCGGAGCAAAAACGGCTCAAGCTGATCGCCTACGCGCATGATCGGCTTGCCGACGCCAATGAACTGCTGGAGGCGGGCAAGACGCTCGAAGCGCTCTCGGTAGTGGAGAGAGCTCTGCAAGACGTTCCCGGAGAATCGCAACTGGAGTCGCTGCGATCGGCGATCAAAAATCGGCTCACGCAGGAAGACGCGGAAGTCCACAAGCGGACTTTGCTGGAACGCGCCAAAGCGGCGCTGGGAAGAAAAGAATTTCGAGAAGCGGTTCGCCTGCTGGAGGCCGCGCAAAGCGAATTTCCCGGCCGCACCGAGATCGAAGAATTGTTGCGAGCCAGTCGCAAAGAACTGTCTCGAGAGAAACTGGTGGGAGAAGTGCTGCAGTTCGCCCAACAACTCTCTTCGCAAAAAGGACCGCAAGCGGCGGCTGAATATCTGGAAGAGCAGGCCCAGTTCGTCGCCGATGATCGGGTGCGCACGGCGCTCGCCGACGCGCGGCGGAGTTCCGAGCATCTCCGCAAGCGGATCCAGAACGCCTTCGAGGAAGGCGAGCGCATGCTACGCGAGCATGGCGCCCAGGAAACCCGGAAGTACCTGGAGGCGCAACCACCTCAATTTCTGGAGTCGGCCGAGTTTCAGACTTTGTCGGAACTGCTGCACAAACGCGAAGCCCTCGAGAATCTGGATCGCGAGTTGGCCAAGCAGAGTGATATCGACGCCCAGGTCCGAATCGCGGAGGAAGCTGCTCGCAAGGATCCTGGGAACGAAGAGATCGGAGCCAGAGCTGCAGCAACGCGCCAGCGCAGGGAAGCGATACACGGCGTCGTCGAGCGCGCCGGCGCTTTGGAAACGGCGAGGCAATACAACGCAGCGGCGCACCAGATGGGTCTGCTACGTAAGCTGGACCCGCGCCACCCGAACCTCGAACGCGAGATTCAACGGCTGCAGCGTCTGGACGAGCAGCAGAAGAGTTTAGCTGCAAAGCCTGCAGCGGGGCCCGCGAAACCGGCCCCAGTCGCAGACTTACGAGCTACGCGCATGATTGGCTCGCCGGGTGCTGTGGAGAACGAAGTCGCCCCAACTCAGTTCCTCGCGCCGCCCCCGGTGGACGCCACGCTCACGCCCTCATCCCGCGCGTCCGGAATTTCTCGAGCAAAAGTGCTCGGCATTGGCGCGGCGGCGCTCGTCGTTGTGGCCGTCGTGATTGTCTGGGCACTCTCCAGCGGTGGCGGAGTCGCAGTGCGCATTCAAACCGTTCCTTCCGGCAGCACAATCAGAGTCGATGATAAAGCTTGTGCACAGCCATGCACACCGAAGTTGTCGATTGGTTCGCACAGCGTGGAAGCCGAGCATACCGGTTACACCACGTTCGCCGAAAAAATCAATGTGGTCCGCGGCGGCCAAACTGATTTCACTCTGCCGCTGACAGCTGAGTCCACTTCGGCCCCCACAATCGGCTCGATCGCTGTCCAGACCAATGTCGAGGGAGCCGACGTCCTGCTGGACGGCGCGCTCGCTGGCGTCACTGGAAGCGATCATCGTCTCGTCGTTCCAGGCGTGGCGCCGGGCGCACATACGGTGTCGGCTCAAAAGCGGGGATACCAAAACACCAGGCCGCAACAAGTGGAAGTTGCTCCAGGCCGCCAGTTGGACCTGCCCCTGACTCTCGCTGAGGCCAAGGGTTCCACGAACACTCCAAGCGATCAGTACTTGATGGTGCAAGGCCTGCCAGGCGCCCACGTGGTGGTCGACCAGCGTCCGCCGGAATCGATCCCAGGCTCAGGACGCTTGTCGATAAACGTGCCGCCTGGTTCGCACAACGTCGAAATCAAAATGGACGGCTACCAGGAGTGGCAGAGCAAAGTCCAGGTACAGCCGGGCTCGCGGCTGCAGGTTGTGGCAGAACTCAAAGCCATTGCCAAGTCCGGAGTGCCGACAATTCCAGAGACGCACAATCCCCCGGTCGCCGCGCCCACTGCCACTTTGATTGCGGGTTCTGACACCGTCGAGAAAGGACAATCTGTTGAACTTCGTTGGGACACCAAGGGAGCCACCGACATCACGATCGACGGCCAGAAAGTTCCGGCGCAAGGCACCATGAAAATCTCTCCCACCGAATCTGGGAATCACAATCTCGTCGCACACGGCCCCGGAGGAGATGCGAAAGACGTGGCTCACGTGGAAGTCAAAGCGCCAACGCCGACGCAGCCTCCGACCAGCGTCACCGATGACCAGAGCGGCATCCAGGGTGTGCTCGACGCCTACGTGGTCGCATTTCAATCCAAAGACTCTGTCCAGTTGAGGCGCATTTGGCCGAAGATGAGCGACAAGATTTTCAAGGAGATGCAGGGTAACTTCAAAGATGCCGAATCATTTCGCATTAATCTTCGTAAAACCGCCCCCGCCCAAGTGACGGGCAAAACCGCATTCGCCATCTGCATTCAAGATGCACAGATCAAGCCCAAGGGCAGTCCGGCCCAATCGTTCAGCCAACCCGCTACGTTCTACTTCAAGAAGCTAGGGGATAAAGACACCGACTGGACGATCGACCGAGTCGAGTACGGAAAAGGCACCCACTAGCATCATCCGTTCCTTCGCGTACCATCCACGTAATCGGGTTTCGCTTGACAAGTGGAAGTTGCGGGGCTTATTCTCGGCGCACGTTCGGGGTTCTGGCTGAACCTCCCTGTATCACTTCGTCATCTCTTGGGGCACCGCGCGTTCTTTGGAACTCGATAGCATCCGATTCCCCCTCTTAATCGGACAGGATAGCCGTGTTTCTCTGGAGAAATGAACTCAAACGATTTGCCGGAAAGTGTCAGGAGTCTCTATGACTACGGTGCCCGAATTCTGCATGCCTTCGACTTCTCCGATTTTATTGTCCTGCTCCGCGCGTGCTGTTGTGGCGCGGATCATTGGTGTTTTGCTGGTGCTCGCGGGCATTGGCTCCTATGCAGGCGCCCAGTCGCTGGGCTTCGTGGTGAACTCCACAGATGGAACGGTCACCGTCCTCGCCAACGCTACCACCACCTTGGACGCTCAGGCTTTCTCCGAAGACACCATGCAAACCGTGATTTTCCCGACCCAGGCGGGACAGTCCGCGGTGCAACTTGTGGCCACAGCGGTTGCGCCCGCCGCCGGCGCCAAGACTCCTCCCGCTCGGCTCGTTTACGTGACCGACCAGAAAAATAATGAGTTGTGGGCTTTCGATATCAGCACGATTTCCCAGGGAAATGCCGCGGCGAAACCGGTGAACATCACCGCCGGTTCGTGCTCTCCGTTGTTCAATAAACCGGGCGCGATTGTGATTGCTGCTCCCGGATCTTCGACTTTCGCCTACGTAGCGAACCAGGGCGATGGCACAGTTACGATCGTCAATTTGTCGACCTCGACTTGCGTCGCGAAAACCGCGGCTCTGGGCACCATCACGGCGATGGCGGCATCCCCTGACGAAAACGAAGTGTTCATTCTCACCGCGACCGTGGGCGCACCAGCCGCTCTCTGGGATATCCCCACGTCGACGCAGACCGCCGCGCAGATCAATGCCGCCGCCGTCAAACTCGCCAACCCAGTCTCGATCAACGTGCAGAATGACGCCGTTGGTTGCTACTTCCTCGCCATCGGCGATAAGGGCAACTCGAATTTATTTCTGGCAGCCGTAGGCCCTTCCGGCGGCACTGACCCGAACTGTCCGGCCAACGTGACGCCGACCACGGCGGAAATAGTCGACTCGCAGACCCCGATTACGATGGCCGGGGTCAATCCCGTGTCCGTGGTTTCTACACTCGTTCCGGGACCAAATTCCGGAAGCATCTACGTCGCCGATGCAGGCAACAATGAGGTCTGGGAGTTTGACTGCTCCGCCCCAAGCACCCCGCCGGTCACATGCTTCCTTAATGATCTGACCCCTGTGGCATTAACCGGCGGCGCTACGCCCACGACGATGGGGATATCGCTCGCCCAAACCATCGGCGTTGCGACGGCCGCGGTAACGCATCAATACTTGTATATCGCGGGCACTGGTTCGTCGGGATCAGTGTTTGACTATGCCGATGTGGCTTTTCAATTCCAAGGTCTGACCGAAGGGCTGTCTACAAGTTCCTTGACGCTTGGCAACGGCCCGCAGGGCTTGATTTTCACCGGACCCGATCCCAAAGATCCGCCGGTGACGTGGTTTATCTCGGCCAGCGGTGGCGGCGCTAACTTCCAGGGATCCACTTGGGTGATGCCGAACAGTGGTTTACTCACAATCCTCGGCAGCACGATCGTGGATTTGAGCTCGCCAACTCCCAACGTAGTGCTCGATTTTGGAACAACCGCCGCCAACGGTGGGTTCGGTTCGGCCACAATCTACTGCGCGGCGTTCGGAGGCGGTACGGGTGCGAACAACTGTCCTGGCACCAGCGGAGTGGACGGAGCCAACGCGGTGGGCGGCCAGTCATCGACTACGAGCGGCGGCGGTGGCCAAGGCGGTCAACCGACCGGCCTCGACTTCCCCGCCAGCACTGTATTCACGATAACGTTGGAAGCCTGCTCGGAAGCCGCGGGCTGTCCCGCCTCGCCCAATCCCGCCACAGATACAGTGCTGTCCCAGCAAATCAGCGCGGGGGGAGTGTGCGCGCTCACTGTGACGCCGACTCCACCGACCGCCCTGAATAACGTCGCCGTCGGTCAAACCCTGAACGCGCAAATCAACTGCGTCGCTCCCGCCGTCGGTGTTCCGCCATCTGGCGACAACCTCACCTCAACCCTCACCTGGAAGGCAGGCACAACCAGCACGGTGGCTTGTACTGCGCAAACCTGCACTCTCAGCACTCCGGTGAACGGATATCTGTACGAAAACGCCACCATGAACTTCGTCAGCAACAGCTACGCCGCTGCCGGCACATACCCCATTACCATCACCGGCACCGACACCACAGAAAAAATCCCGATTCTGTTCACCGGCACATTGCCAACTATCGTCGTAAACGGCCCCACCATCAGCGTGAGCCCGGCTGGAACCGCCAGCAGCCCGATACAGGTTCAACTGTTGGGCACCCAGGCATTTGCCGGGACCTTGAATTTTTCTTCCACCACTCCGACTGTGACCTGGACTCTGACCTCCGGCGGCGCAGCGTGCTCCCCAGGCTGCGGCACGATCACCAACACGCAGGCGACGCAAATTGCCGGAACCCTCGACTACAACATCTCCGGCACCTACAACGCGCCTTCAGGTCTGGTTAACGGGACGATCATACTTACCGTCGCAGGAGCCGGAGCCAGCACCCAGGCTTTCATCGCGACCGTACCCTCAAGCACCAACCCGCCGCCGGCCTGCACTCTCAGTTCGCCTCCCACGTCGGGGCAGACCGGGCTGGCTGTAACGGTCACGCTGTCTTGCACCGCGCCGGCGGGCGATGTGCTGAGCGCAACCGTAAACTGGTCCGATGGAGAGCCGCAGACCATGCCCGGGACCGCCGACGGCACTGGGGCTGTGACGATCACTTTCACCCATACCTACACCAACGTCGGAAACTACGCAGTTAGCGTCACGTCCATCCAGGACACCACGACCGGGTTCTCGGGAACTCCACCTGCGGCGTTCTCGGTCACGGTGTACCAGACGCCGACCGTCACTCCCGTGCAGACCGCCGTCTCCCTGGCGGCCGGACAATCTGTAACGTTCGCCGTGAACTTCTCGGGAGGCGTGTCGGATGCGAACATCACACTCACGAATTTCGCGTGTCAGAATTTGCCCACTGGGGCCAGCTGCGCGTTCTCACCTGCGTCGATCACACTGGATGCCAACGGAAACAGCTCCAATACCCTGGAGCTGACCGTCTCATTGGTAGCGCCCCCCACTTTGGCCCGAGTCGTTCCGTCCGGCGACTCGCGGCAGATTCTGCTTGCATCCATCTTTGGTCTTCCATTGTTCGGTCTAGTCATCCTCGGCGCCGTTCCAGGAGGCAAAGAACGAATACGCCGGCGACAGGTTTGGTGCGCACTGCTCTTCATTCTCGTGCTTGTCCTCATGTGGATGCCGGCATGCTCGAGCGTGTCGCAGTCCAACGTAGCCTGCCCCACATGCGCGCCGCCGGGCACTTATCCTGTCACCGTGACCGGCAGCTCAGTCAATCCTCAACTGCAGGCGTCAACGGTATTTCAGCTGACGGTTTCGCAATAGACGAAGTATGAAAAAGCAGATGAAACCATCGCACCCAAGGAATTACGCGGAGACCACATCTATGCGAAAACTGTTGCTGTTTGCCGCCTTGCTGACGGCGCTCATGAGTTGCTCATCCGCTCTGGCCCAGACCCAGACCTCGACCTGTTCTCAGTCCGGAAATAGCCACCTCTACTGCGTTCCCATTCTCGCGGTCGAAAATGTGCACATCCCGGGAGCAACAGTAGTTCCCGCCGTGCCACCGGCGTTTTCGGCCTTGAACTCATCTCTCGGCATTCAGCTCAGCGACGTTCCCAAACCCTCGCCTGCCTCCGGCATTATCTTTTCCTTTGGACCCTCCGGGCTTACACGCGAGCGCGAACTGGGCCCCATCTTCACCGAACGGCCGTCCATCGTGGGCCGGCACAAGTTGTATGTCGCATTTACCTATCAATACTTCGAGTTCGACAAACTGGATTCCGTGCCGCTGAAGAATGTACCGCTGCTCCTGGAAGGTTGCGTGCCGAATGCCACGCCCCCGCCCTCATGCAACCCTTCTTCGTTCCCATTCATTGCAACCCAGAGCCGCTTGGATTTGAAGGTGCACCAGTTCACGGTCTATGCCACCTACGGCCTGTTCAACCGGGTCGACGTTTCCGTCGCGGTTCCGATTCTCGACGTCCGCATGGGGATGCAAACGACCTGCCTGATTTGCGGACAGACGCAGGCCAACGGAAGTTTGCTGGTCTTCACTCCAAACGCCACCACGGCCAACGCCGGCGGTATCGGCGACGTCACCTTTCGCGCGAAGGGAACCCTGATCAAAGGCGAGCGGGCCGGTCTGGCCGT
>CAYOVU010000316.1:0-19188 GCA_964407505.1 uncultured Acidobacteriaceae bacterium
CCGACGCATGTGCTCATTATTCCAAAGAAACATTTTGCGGATTTGAAAGAGGCGCGGGCGGAAGATGCCGAAGTAATTGGCCGCTGCCATTTGGCTGCCGCCGAGATCGCCCGTCGGCGCAACATCGAGAATGGATACCGAACCATCTCAAACGTGGGCCCGGATGCCGGGCAGTCAGTGTTTCATCTGCACGTGCATCTGTTGGGAGGACGGTCGCTAAGCTGGCCTCCGGGATAGCAGCGTTCCTCAGTTTTCGCGCTTGGGCTTCCCGCTCTGCCTAGTGCGGCGACCATCGTGACGACAGAAATCTTCCCTAGTTATGTAGCCGAACTTTGTCTGGCTGCGGGAAACGCCACTTCCAATTCCTTGTGGTCAAATGCGTTCTGAAGGAGCGAATCTAGCAGCATCTTGGCGTTCAATCCATTAGCTAAGACAAAGGCTTGCTTCCAACTTTGGCGGGGTGAGCGCGAGGGAATGGCTATTGGAGTGATCTGACGGCGCGGCTGAAGCCGCACCCTCTCATTTCAAGAAATCCTCTAACGATCCAAGCGTTCTTTAGGTCTACTGCACCGTCGGATTCTCGTCTTCAGGCGCGCCGTGGCGGCGTAGAAGTTGCGGCAGGTTCTGCGAGAAGGCTGACCTCGGCAGGACCATGTCGCATCCTACTTCGTGAGCCTTCTGCTTCAGATCACCCTGCACGTGCGAGAGAAATCCGATGATCGAAGTTCCCTTCTTCAGCTTTGCTTTCAACTTGGGGATCAGGGTAAGCGGCTTTGCGTTCGCATTGTTGAGGTCAAAGATAATCAGCGACGGCTTCTCTTCGCCGTTCTGCTGCATGCGCTCGGCCAAGTCTTTGTCGCTCTTGGCGAATTCGACTTTGACGTTGAGCTTGCGTGCGGTCTCCTGAATTTTGGCAGCGAAGAAAAGGTCGTCGACGAACGCAAAGATGCGCGAGTTGGAATCTTCTCGCAAAACGGGTAGAGGCTCGGGGTCGGCGGGCGCAAAGGCCGCTCCGAAACCGGGGCGAGCGCCCCGCCTCGATCCCTGGCCGTTGTTGCCGTTACCGGACATGGTGGCGCGATAACTGTGGTCCATGGGAGCGGTATAAATGCCGTCCTGATTGTGCCGTGACTGGCTGGGACCTGCGGCGCGAGGCCCGCGTTGATTGTTGGGACGGCGTCCGCGCCGCCTGCGATTCCGGCCTCCGCCACCGGAGGGTCTTCCTGGTCCTGCGTTCATAGTCCTCTCAGAGCTGCTTGCCGGATTTCAACCCAGCGCAGAATTACAGAAAAATCAAACGATTTCCGATTGCCTATTGATGCTGCCGCCTCGCCAAAGGCTGCGCACTATGCATTCATGCCAAGAGACTGGGGTCAAAACACACGGACCACCCCGCCACTAGCTCAGAAACAAACTCTCACTCACCAAGTCTTACAACGCGTTCGAGGAGCATGGCCCACTCTCCATGCTGAATTCCGGGTTGGGCTGGAACACAATCGCGAATGTAATAGCGATCAACTGCCATCTGGTAAAGCAAACTTCGCACTGGCGAAACAATCTAATGTTTGCGTATCGGTTATCCGTTTTCGGATCCGTCGCGCCGCCGGGAACGGCCTGGGACGCGGAGGGCCTACGCGGGAACGTGGCCAATGAGAACAAGGTAATGGTACTCGTCCGGACGACAGCTTGGCAAGTGGCAAAGTGGACCGGTTTTGCACAGGAGGCCAGCGCCGGAAGTTTAGAGGCCAACTTCCGGGAAGCTAACCGTTACGCTCCGCCAGAAACTTCCCGGGCCCATTGCTGCGCCTGCCAATAAGAAGTGGCGCCGATGTCGGGATCGAGATGCAAGGTTTCGGTGATGGCCTGGACGGCAGACCACTCTCCGCTCTCATGGGCCAGCAGAAGTTGGTAAATAGGACGCAGGGGGCTGGGCTTTCCCAACAGAACGGCTTTGGTTTCGGAGTCCAGAGGAATCTTCTCGAGGATATCTGACATTGGCATGGCAAGCATGACATCGAGCATGGAAAGCAATCCGAGAAGGAACAGGTCCGCCTCGCCGTGCGGAACGTGCGGAGCCAGCAACTCGCCAAAGCGGGCACGAACCAGGGCGCAGAGTACGAGATCGCTGGTTTTATCCTGACCGGCGCCGACGATGGCAACCAGGCGTACCCAGCGGCGCACCTCCTGCTCCCCCAAAATCGAGAGCGCATGGCGGACGGAATGAATCTCGCTTCTAAATCCGAAGCGGGCGGAATTCATGTAGCGCAGTAGTCGGTAGCAGATGGACGCTTCAGTCTTGATCAATTTTTCGAGTCCAGAGACGTCAAGGTCGCCCTGCGAAACCGCCTGTAACATGCGCACGTAGTTGATGCGGTTGGCGGGTACGTCGCGTGTGGCCATCATTTCCGGCCGGCGCAGGAAGTAGCCCTGGAAATAGACGAAGCCCTGATCGCGGGCAGCAATGAATTCTTCGTTAGTCTCGACCTTCTCGGCAAGCATACGGCAGCGCCAGGGACCATGCTGCTTCACCAGCGCGGCGCGCTGCTCATGCGTAGTAAGTCTAAGATCCACCTTGAGGATGTCTGCGATTTCGGCTAGAGGTTCGCGAGAATCGCCAGCGACGTAGTCGTCGAGCGCGATCACGTACCCGGCTTCTTTCAATTGCTGGCAGGCGGCGATAACTTCGGGGTCGGGGGGAACGCTTTCGAGAATCTCGACTACAGTGGAGTTCGAGGGCAGCAGCGTAATCAGGCCGCGAATCAGGGTATCGCGTGTGCAATTCAAAAAGGCACGGCGGCCGTCGCACAATACATCGAGACCGACAAGCAGCGAACTATCCAGGGTGGAGCGAGACGCGATGTCGGGATCTATCGCATGAAAAACGTTCTCCATATCGTCCCGGAATAAAAGTTCGTAACCGAATACTTTTTTCTCCCGGTCGAAAATCGGCTGGCGGGCAACGTAACGCAGATTCGGATTTTGAGGGCTCTCGCGGGCAGGATCAGCCCCGGCAGAAGATGAGTTCGGCACAATGAAAACATCGGCATAGAAAGGGGAAACTCCAGACGGGCCTGGGCAGACCCTCGCCGGAGATTCTTAATGAGCCGGAAAATCTTTAAGAGTGAGAAGAATTTAATCGCTGAGGCGAGGATCGCGGCTCCCATGTCTCGCAAAGGAAGCGAGACCCTTCGACAAGCTCAGGGCAGGCTATGGGGCACCCTCACTTAGCGTCGGTCACTTCCTCTCTTTTCTCGTTGTAGACACCAAATTTCTTCGCAATCGGTTTCAGCGTGGGATAGAACTGCACGAAGCTGTGCTCGACTGCGGCGTGCTCGTCGTGGCAGGACCAGCAGCCGTTTCCCTTGGGCATGGCTTCGGCGGTCTTGCCGTCGGCATCAAAGCCGTAATACGCCCACTTGTCGGCATAGCGACTCGAATCTTTGATCTCGACTGCCAGGCCCATCAGATCGGTCTGAAAGTGACCCGTCTTATTGATGGAGCCTTTGTTCTGCGCTTCTCTCTCGTCGATGACGAACATGGTCTGCTCGGGCCACTTGCCGGAATTAATAAATTCCTGATAGGCCCAACGTTGAACAAAAACGTTGGTGAACATTTCATGACTGCCCGGAGTAGGACTGTAATTCATCCCATAGCCTGCCGAGAGAAACATCCACTCACGGTAGTCCTCGGGACGAAGGAGTTGGCCTTTGGCGTCGTATTGCGGCTTGGGAGATTTTTCCTCGGGAGCGGCCGCCAGCAGCAGACCACACGCTGCAAACAATAGAACGGCTGAAAGAATACGTTTCATAGGGCCTCCATTAAATCTCGATCCCAATGCTATATGGCAACCAGACGGCGGTCTTGTACAAATTAAACATTGCTGCGATAACGGTTTCAGGCCAGAGTCGTCGAATTGACATGCCCGAAAGCCGGGATAACACGTTGCTGCGTGAAGGCGAGTTTTATTCGCCGGTTGAGGCGCGGCTAGGCACGGAAGATGTGCTGCTCTCCGCTTTGCGGCAACCTTGCTCGCGCGTAGTTCCGCGGCACCAGCATGAACTGGCCTACGTGACGGTGGTGCTTCAGGGCGATTATCTGGAAGGGGATCGGGGAAAGCTGGAGGAGTTGTCGCCGTTTACTGCCGTCTTCAATCCCTCGGGAGTGCAGCACGCGACACTGATCGGACCGGCAGGGGCCTCGTTCTTCACGATTGAGTTGCGCGATGAAAATATCCAACGGTTAAGCTTGCGCCTGCCGCGGCAAACGGGATTCGACCGCGGTGCTGGAGAGATGCTATGGGCGGGGCTTCGACTGTATTCGGCGTTTAAGAGCCAGACGGCGGATGAGTTGCTGATCGATAGCTACGTGCTGGAACTGATGGGGGCGATTGCGGGAACGGCTTCCGGGGAAAAATCTGCGCCGTGGTGGTTGCGCCGCGTCAAAGAACGGCTGCACGAAGAGTTTCGCGACAATCTCCGCATCACTGACTTGGCCTGCGAAGCCGGAGTACATCCGGTGCATCTGGCGCGAGTATTTCGCGCTTATGAAAAACACACGCCGGGAGATTACTTACAGCGTCTGCGCGTGCATGCGGCATGCTCCTTGCTGCGCGACCGCGATTATCCTCTGGCTTTAATCGCGGTTGAATGCGGCTTTGCCGACCAAAGCCACCTTACGCGCGTGTTCCGGAAGCTTACGGCGAGTACTCCGGCGCAGTTCAGACGAGCGATTTCCTGACAACGCTTATCCAAAGCAAAGATCGATTCCTTTTCGAATCGAATCCCTGCCGCGCCGCGACACGTCGAGCAAGCCGGGCGATCAGTTCACCGTCAGCGTAATGGTTAGCGCTGTGCCGGTATTGGTAATAGGAACCGAACCGGCAGTCGTAGCGTTCACGGTGACTTGGTAACTTCCCGCTGGCGTCCCGGGATTCTTCTGGCTGCTGTTGCTGCCGCCGCCGCATGCGCCCAGCCATAGGGTGGAGAAGCCGAGAACCACGATCAGGCTGAGCAGGCGCACGCCTTTGGTTCGCGATCCCCCCAAGAACACGATGCCAAACAAACCAGGGAGCAGCATTGCGTAAAAGACGCGGCTCGCGCGTCCGAGCGGCGGACGTGATTGCGACGTGGCTGCGGTGGTCACTAAGTTGAGCGTCACCGCGGTCTGCGAAATGGATTGGCCATTGCCGGGACTGAAATTGCAGGCGATTTCCGCGGTTGTCGGAATGCCAGAGCAACTGTAGGTGACCGGCACGGCGGTCGTGTTGTTGCTGGTGTTGATGAAGCCAGTGCTGCTGCTCACGGCAATCGAGACTGGCGCTGTTCCTCCGGGAGACACTGGGAAAGTGAGGCCGTTGGTCGAGGCGATGGAGAACGTCTCGGTGGTCTTGGTGACTGTAAGGCTAACACTAGTGGAAACGTTCGATGGGTTAACGGGGGTGATGGTAACGTTCTGCGCACTCGTGGGCACGGTCATGGTGGGCAGAGTAGAAATTGTGAGCGTTGTGGTTGGGGAATTTGCGCCGGTGAAATTCACGCTCGTTGGGTTAAAGCTGCAACTCGCGCCCGTTGGCAGACCAGCACAACTGCTCGGGCTAAAGTTAATCACTGCCGGAGTGGAGCCGCTGATGGGAGTGATCGTTAAAACAACCGAGGCGGACGCTCCCGCGGCGACAGTAACAGATTGATTAGGCGGCGAAAATTGGAAGTCTGGAGTTAGGAAGGCCCTCCAGGCAGTGGCCAAAGCGTTGGCATCCACCGAGCCAAGACCGGTGACCAGGTTAAAGCCGGTGGTGGCGTCGGCGTTCGCAGCGGAGGCACTGAAGCCAAAAACCCCGGCGGACGGGCAGATCACATCGGCGGGCTGTCCGGAAGGGGTATTCGCCTGGCAGTAGACATTGCTATCGCCGCTATCAACTTTGTGGAAGACACCATTCGCGGGAGTCGCGGCCAAAGTATAAAGCGTTGGATTGATGTTACCGAGTCCGGAGCTGTTGAGTCCGAAACTGACGAGATACTGATTCATCAGCGTGATAATGCCGGCGAATACTGGGCTAGAGGCCGATGTTCCCCCGACGATAGACGGGTTGATTACGAAGTTGCCGCTGACGATTGTGCCATCCGCGGCCGTCGCGATGCTGTTGGCGCAACTGCTGGTGGTTTCCGTTTTGTAGGGCGCGGTCGTCGATAGCTCTTCCACTGGCGTGCAAAAAACGTAGCCGGGATAGTTTGGAGATGCCAGGAGCGAAACGTCCGGTACGAGTCTGTAGGTGCTCTGCGGACTGCCCAAGTTGGGAATCGTGATCGCCTGCTGCCAGGAGGGCCGCGGGAATCCGGCGGTACATGTCGCAGCCAGCGACGGATTGTAGCAATTGCTTACGCCGCCGCCACCGATTGAAATCCAATAATCTTCCTGGTAGGTTTGAGCCGATGTGACCTTCACGCCTGGGCTGGGATTGCAAAACGAATTGGTAGGATTTGCAATGCAGAAATCAGCGAGCGCCTCGTCGTCGTTCCAGGAGACTTCTTGACCAATCAGCGCTGTCAGCGCCGACCCGCCGTCCGTTCCGTTGCTTGGCCCCCAGAATGCGCTGGTGTAATCGCCGGAGGGGATTGACGTGCCGCCCACGCCTGTGACCTCCGGGCTACTCGACGGATAGCCCACTGCCAGACCTCCATCTGCAGCGCTGTAAGGTGCGGGAGGGGTAGTCGTATTCGTGGAACCGGGAGGATTGAAGTCACACTCCGCCGAGCCGGTGTCCCCGGCCGAGTTCATAATAGTGATGCCTTCCGAGTTCGCCTGTTGCAGCTCAGTTTCCAATGTGCCGGCTTCACGCTCGCAGGCACCATAGCTCATGCTTATAACCGGGGCAGTTTTGTTGCTGATAGCGTAGCTGAGCGCGTCGTTCACTCCGTTGGTGGTTTCGGCATTGATAAAGATAATCTGAGCATTGCGAGCCACTGCCCCGGACCATTCCACATCGAGGTCGGACTCGAAAAGATCTCCCAAAGATGGCAAACCCGGGTCCGTACCGAGGAGCACGTAGGCGAAATTTGTAGTGTTGCAGCTTGTGATGAGGCCGGTGTTGCCGGTGGTGCAGGTGAATGAAGGCAGGTTGAAGCCGGTGCGGAAGTCGACGAGATCGGCCAGATAAATATCTGTTTGACCCACGATTGCCAGTTTTTGGCCGGTGCCGTCGATGGGGGTCGTGGCGTTATAAAGCGGAGAAAGATCGTACAGGGTGGCGATGTCACCGGGCGCAATGAAATAGGTAGTATTGCCCTGAATCGTTGTTGTGTAGTGAGGATGTGGACCATCCGCGTCGCCAGTAACAGGGCGGACATACATTGGCTTCTGGCGGAAATCGTGAAGACCACGAACACCAGTAACGACGCCGCTCAACGCCGCAGGCAATGAAACCGGACTTGAATTGGCGATGTGGCTTTCGCCGTGGACATCGTAGCGGTGAATCTCGGTATTGAAAGCCGCTTGAATCTGCGCCGCTGTGCCGCTGAAGATCACTGAATTTCGGCCTCGAGGCACCTGCAGCACAGTAAATCCCTGGGCTTCCAGCCATCCAGTAATCTTGGCGACGTCGCTCTGGCTCATTCCGAAGCGGTCGGCATATTGTTCGGGAGTGAGCCACTTGTGAAAGTTGGCGGAAGAGCGGTCCTGTTGCTGCGCGAGAAGCTGATCCAGCGCCGCTTGCTGGCTAGGCGAAGGCGCGATGATAAGAGTGACGTAGTTGAGTTGGTAGGACGGGTCGACCGGCCCCTGGTCGAACTGCGGTTGAGCTTCGGGATGCAGGCTTCCCGGCAAAGTAACCATCTGCCTAGATTCAATCGAGCCCGCGATGCGGTTGGGCTGGGCTGCTAAACACAAGGTTGGGGCAAGGAACAATAGAAGAAGCTTGCAGGATCGCATGATTAAAGACTCCATCCGCAGGTCGGGGGCTGATTATTGTGTTTCTTAAGCTTATACGGCTTTATCCAATGTCTGATCAAGTCTGACGGATGGAAGGTTGTATTAAGGAGAATAAAGTTATAAACCATGGTTACCAAAGATTCGAGCCAAAGTCCGGATTCCCGGGCGGGTTGGGGACGTGCTTCTCAAGCTCTCGCTGACAGACTCGATGTACGTGTTTTGACCTAGGCTGGAGCACAAGGATAGCCTTCGAGCCGTTTCTTGCACAATCCTAGCGCTCTTCAACTGCATCCAAAGTCTCGTGTAACATCCGTCTGATCAAAATTTCTTTGAGAGGATCCATGCGCTCGTTTCCTCGCTCGCACACTTTTATCGCAGCGTTTGTTCTGTTGTCCTCACTGCTTTTCGCAGCCGCTGTCGACACGAAGTTCCACAACGCTCCGGATTCGACTAAGAAGATGAAGAATCCTTATGAAGGGCAGGATGCGGCCGCGCAGGCCGGAAAACCGCTCTACGCGAAGAATTGCCTATCGTGCCATGGGAAGTTGGGAAAAGGCACGGGCAATGTGCCGTCGCTGGTAAACGGGAAGCTCGATTCCGTCGCGCCGGGTGAAATATTCTGGTTCATCACGCAAGGTGACAAAGACAATGGGATGCCTTCGTGGGCACAATTGCCGACGAAGCAGCGCTGGCAGATCGTTACATATATCACCTCCACCTTGCCGGCGCTAAGCGCGCAACCGGCGGCGACTGCAGCACCGGCTGATACGAGTGTATCGAAGTTAAAGGCTGCGCCGCCTACGCCACCGTTTACGGATTTCCGCTATGAGAAGCCGGGGACGGTTCGCAAGATTACGGCGAAAGATCTTCCAGAACCTTATACGACGCGGTCTTCGGACAACGGTCCGGAACTGGTGGCGCGGCCGCAGAATGCATGGCCGGTGGCGCCTGCCGGATTCAAGGTGGAGTTGTTTGCCAGTGCTTTGGAAAATCCCCGCACGCTGCGCACCGCCCCCAACGGCGATATTTTTCTCGCGGAAAGCGACCCTGGCCGCATCCGTGTGTTTCGCGGGCTGACCGGGGACGGCAAGCCCGAGCAGGCAGCCCTTTTCGCGAGCGGCCTGAAGCGTCCTTATGGCCTGGCCTTCTATCCTCCCGGACCTGATCCGCAATGGCTCTATGTGGGAAGCGAGGACGAAGTGGTTCGGTTCGCGTATCACAATGGCGATTTGAAGGCGAGCGGCGCTCCACAGCACATCGCCGATCTGCCGGCCCCAGGCGGCCACTGGACGCGCGCATTAGCATTTTCCGAAGATGGCAAGAAGTTGTTTGTGGCAGTAGGG
Source organism: uncultured Acidobacteriaceae bacterium (assembly GCA_964407505.1). Classification (GTDB taxonomy): domain Bacteria; phylum Acidobacteriota; class Terriglobia; order Terriglobales; family Acidobacteriaceae; genus Sulfotelmatobacter. The sequence continues at coordinate 9,267 of CAYOVU010000316.1, forward strand.
TCGGGCTCAAACGTCGATGACCCCGACACCACACCGCGTGAGAAAAACCGCGCGGACATTCTGGTTTGCGATCCAGCGAATTGCGTGCTCAGCGTTTATGCCTACGGCATTCGCAATGCGGGCGGCGGAATTGCAGTGAGTCCAAAGACTGGCGAACTCTGGTGCTCGGTCAATGAACGCGATGCCCTGGGCGATAACCTCGTTCCCGATTACATTACGCACGTGCAGGAAGGAGGTTTTTACGGCTGGCCCTGGTGGTATATCGGAGGGCATCAGGATCCGCGACACAAGGGCAAGCACTCCGAATTGAAAGACAAGGCGATCGTACCGGATGTGCTGTTGCAGCCACACAACGCGTCGCTGGAGTTTACTTTCTACCAGGGCAAGCAATTCCCTCCTGAATATGCTGGAGATATTTTCGCCTCCGAGCACGGATCGTGGAATAAGGCGGTGCGGGTGGGCTACGAAGTGATTCGCGTGCCGTTGCACCAGAGTGGCGACGCCAGCGGCGAGTATGAAGACTTCCTCACCGGCTTCGTGCTGCCGGATGGCAACGTCTGGGGACGGCCCGTGGGCATAACGGTGGCTGCTGACGGATCGCTGTTGGTAAGCGACGATGGATCGAACTCAATCTGGCGAGTGAGCTACACGGAGAAATGACTGGAAATTCCCGGAAGATTGGTCGGACGAAAAAACCGGCCTTGAGGCTAGCGCAGACTGACACTAAAGCCTATGCTCCAAACAGACGGTTTTAGACAGCAACTGAAACGCATGCCGCTGCCTCCAACTTCCTCATGTCCACCTCCACAGCTATGCCGCCTAAGTCCGATACGCGGCCGAGCGCGTGGAGGCCTTCCCATATCGTCATACTGATCGTTCTTGCGGTGGGCGTTCTGGTCTGCGCGATTGCTTTGGGAATGATCCGGTGGTGGCCTTTCGGGCAGGCTTCGGTTCTGCAGAATCTGCGGGAGGCCGGTGACAGCCAAGTACAGGTGCGCTCATTTCGCGAGACGTATTTTCCTTCACCCGGTTGCATTCTGGAGGGAGTAGTTTTCATCCACGGCCCCGCCAGTTCCAAGCCACTGATTACCGTCGACAGGCTGACCATCCGAGGAAGCTACAGTGGCCTTTTCTCCCAGCACATCAGTCAAATCAGGGCTGAAGGTCTGCGCGTGTTGATCCCGCCGTTTGGTACTGGCGCAGCATTTCACACAAGCCAGTCGAAAATCACAATTGATGAAATTATTGCGGATGGATCGACAATTGAGTTTGCCCTGCACGATCCCGGCAAAGAGCCTTTACGCTTTGACGTGCATCATGCGCTCCTGAAAAATGTTGGATGGTCCGGACCTCTCAGCTACCAGGTGAGCGTTCACAATCCCGAACCGCCTGGCGAAATCACAGCCGAAGGAAAGTTCGGAGTGTGGAATGAAAGTAACGCGGGTGAAACACCGATCTCCGGCAATTACAAATTTGCGCAGGCGGACCTAAGCGTGTACGGAGGAATCGCGGGCACCTTGTCTTCGACTGGCAAGTTTGAGGGTAAACTCGCGCACATCGATATCACGGGCAGAACTGATACGCCTGATTTTGAAGTGAAATCGAGCGGGCACGCGATGCGGTTGACTTCAGAATTCAGCGCATACGTCGATGCGAGGCGAGGCGACACATTTCTGAAGCGCGTGGCCGCGGATTTCTGGAAAACGCACGTCGTCGCGAAAGGCAGCATTGCCACGTCGCCCGATGGCGAGGGGAAAACTGCCCTCATTGATCTTAGTTCGAGCCACGCGCGCATTGAAGACCTTCTGGAGTTGTTTGTTCGAGCTGATCACGCGCCTATGTCTGGCAGCGTGACACTGCTGGCTAAAGCCGAGATTCCGCCCGGGGAAGAACCGTTCCTGAAAAAGTTGAAGATGCGCGGGGCGTTTGGAGTTGCCGACGGAACATTTTCCGACTCATCCACCCAGCAGGATGTAGACAAACTAAGTGCAGGCGCACGCGGAGAAAAGAATCGTGAAGATCCTGAAACCGTGCTGACTGCTTTGAAGGGACAGGTCAACCTTGTGGGCGGTAAGGCGAACTTCTCCGACCTATCTTTCGGGGTCCCCGGTGCAGCAGCCCGCATGCACGGCACATATGGCTTGATCACTCACAAAGTCGATCTCCACGGTCACATGCGAGTGGATACTAAGATCTCGAACACCACGGATGGCACCAAAGCATTTCTGTTGAAAGTGATGAATCCATTTTTCAAGAAGAAACCCAAGGGCGAAATTGTCCCGGTGAAAATCTCCGGAACTTACGAGCATCCAAGTTTTGGCCTCGATGTGCTCGACGATAAGAATTCGGAAGATAAGAATTTGCAAAAGGCGCCGCCGCACTAACCGCGCGGCGGCATCCTTTTCGCGTAGTCTCGCTGAGACTTAACCGAGAAAATTCACAAACCACGACGCTCTTAGTTCCTGGACGGATAAATTCCCTGCAGCGCAATGATATAAGTTATCGCCAGGCACGGCTGCATGTTGTTATGCGGTTGATTTCCTCCGTTCACCTGCACGTCCGTCGGATTCATCGCGGTGGTTGTCGTCGCGGTTGCATATAGATTAATGCCACGCCCCGCGCCATCGGCCGCCCAAACCGCGTTCCCCGGCACATTTGGCGAATCCAGCGATCCCGCTCCGCTTATGCATGCCGCTGGATGGTTGTGCTGGGGCATCTGGTTGCTAAGGAGCGTCACCGAGTATTCGCCGCCCGTTTCGCCCCAAATGCGCTGGCTCAACCCCGCACCGTTGCCGTAACCCATCGCGGCCCGAGCCTGCAAGTTGGGCAGGCCGAAGTTGCTGGTGCCGTTCCCGCCGTAGTACGTTCCCAGCAGCGAAAACAATGCCGTGTTCTGTGAAATGGACAACAGTTGCCCACTGCACGTCGCCCACCCGATCGGCGCAAAATTGAATCCCGCCATTCGAATCTCACCTAGATATTGGTCCGACATTCCCAGTCCTCCTTAGGATTTCGCTAGTTTCGCGAAGGAAAAATACCCGTTAGCGCGACGATGAAATTGATCACAAGATACGGCGCGCGATTTTCGTGTGCCACACTTCCGCCGGCGTTACCGATCGCGTTTTGAGCCATCACCGTGCTAATGGGAGAAGCTGCATATTGCGCGCTGTTGCTGGCCCAGTAATTGTTGGACGGCGACGTCGCCGCCGGCGAACCGGTGCTCGCCATCGGAATGTGCGAATGCACTGGCATCTCCTGTGTCGTCAGCGTGTGCTGCTCCTCTCCGTACTTCATCCCAATCGGGTAGTCAGGTCCGCTGGGTTGCGCTCCGGCGCTGACAGCGACGCGGCCGCGTAAGTCCGGCAGAGCGAATGTAGTGCGGCCATCCCCTCCATAGGTAGTCCCGAACAACGCAAAAAGTGCCTGGTTTTGGTTGATTTGCATGATTTGGCCATTACACAACGCCCACCCCTTCGGCGCAAAGTTGAATGAAACCATGCGAATCTCACCGATATATTGTTGTCCCATAAGTTTCCTCCTGAAGCTGAGTTAGCCCTGCGCCCTACTACTGAGTTGGATAAATGCCTTCCAAAGCGATAATGAACGAGACCACTTGGAACGGCGTCAGGTTGTCGTGCGGCAAATTATTGCCGCTGTTACCGATCGAGGCATTGTTCATCGTCGCATTGGCCGCGGTTCCCAGCCCGAATGATTTATTCGTAATCTGGCTGTTGCCCCAAGTATTATTCGCCGGATTACTGACGGCACTTCCGGTGGCGCTGCCCACCGCGCCGTGACCGTGGACTGGCAACTGATTCGTCACCAGCGTCACGTTCTCTACGCCGGCCTTGGCTCCGATCGGATAATTTGACAGGCCAGGGCCCTGCCCCTGATGTATCGCCAACCTTCCCTGCAAATCGGGCAAAGCGAAAGTGTTCACCCCGTCGCCGCCGTAGGTCGTGCCAATCAACTGATACAACGGCTGGTACTGCGAAATCGCGAGTAATGAACCGTTGCAGAATGACCATCCATAGGGTGCGAAAGTCCCCCCGAACATGCGAATTTCCCCGATATAAGGGGTTGCCATCTTGATCCTCCTTAGGAAGCTTTTTGCTGAACTTGTTTTTCAGGTTCTTGATCGATAAAGCGGTTAAAAACCGCCTCGTAAACTGTTCCGCTGTCATCGCGTCCAACCGGAACCAGAAACAACTCAAACTCTCCTATCGCTTCGTGCTTCATCGCATAAATCTGCTGCGGAAAAATCTGCGCGCGATCTCCGCGGAAGCGCAACGAAAATTGTTCCTGTTTCGGCGCCGAGTGGAACTCCACAAACTCCACCAGATCGAGCGCATACGGCTCAGCCCCCTCCGCAGTAAGCCAGAATCTGGTGTTCAAATTTTCCTGGAACATCCCCTTGGTCAGATACATGAGTCCCTAACTTATGTAAGCTGCGAGTCAGAACTGCTCAATCTGCGAATTACGCCTTCCAAATCATTTCCAGATAAATAGGTCCTGTGCTCAGGACCTTAAATCCCATCCGCTCATACCAATGCAATGCGGGATTGAACTTCTCCACGAACAGCCGCACCGATTTCCCCGTCTGCTCCGCCTCGGCTATGATCCTCCTCATAAGGACTGAACCGATTCCCTGCTTGCGAAACTGCGTCAGCAGCGCAATATCCACAATGTGGATTTCAGCCGGTGTCCGCTCCACGATCAATCGACCCACGGCAGTGGGTCCGGAGTGAATCACTAAGTATTCCGCATCCGGCAAGTCGTGCAGGTAAGACAGCCGCTGCGCCTCAAACTGCATGCGTAAGAACTGTTCTTTCTGCTCCTCGCTCCACCCGGTAATCGCCAGTTCCTCGGTTCGGGTGCTGGCAAAAGTTGCGTACATGAATGATTTGTCCGCGGGGGAGGCTGGCTCTAAGTAGATTTCCCGCTCACTTACAACCAGCAAGCTTCCATCAGTAACATCGGCGGCTTTACTCATCTCGGCTGAATGAGCAGCGTGGGTAAGTTCCTGGGGGATAGACACAGCCGACCTTTCCTCGAACATGGCGAGTCTTACCTGGGTAGAGTAGGAAACGAAGGGCCCGACAGAAGGAACAAATGCGCGGCACATCTTCCCAACTAAGTCACACTTTTGTCAAGCACTAATTTGTAAAGAAATCCGGCGGAGTCCCAAAATCGGGCGACTGTCGCAAAATCTTTGGCAATAATATACTTGACTCAGGAGGTTCTGAAATGGAAGATAAAGAGGCCGTGACAGGGAAACGCACACTTCTGCCTATTCATGCTGGATCGGATGGGCCGGATATTCTTAACCCTTACCGAGAGCCTTCATCAGGCGGATCACAAGGTTCTCATTCAACCCAAGCGGGTCCATCCCCACACTCAAAACAGCGTGGCAAGAAGGACAAAAATAGCTAATGCCTTTGTACTTCTCCGTCGTTCCAACCCTAATTTCTATTGGCTCGGCCTTTGCATGGCCTATTGTTGCTTCGCAGTGCGGGCACTTGCCGGAATGGATCATGGGAAAACCTCGGAATGAGTCACTTGTGCTTTTGGTGAGTTACTACCGATTCCGCACCGATGCGGGCTAATCCTAGAATGATGCCCGACCGCGACAGTACAGCTTTGGGCCATATTTGCCCGGCTGCTTTCATAAACAGGGCTAGATCATCTTCCGACATTTTGATGGATACCGACAGGCTGCGCTTGGGCGTCATTCCAGCATCATCCGGATGAACCTTTTTCGCTTCAAGGCTTACTTTGCACGCGAAGAACCCAAAGCGTGCTAGAATCCTGCCTTATGCCGGAATACGCCCTATTCGTGCGGCTCCTAGCGGAACGAATGTATAGTGCCAAACTGTCTACCGGGCCGATCCGGGATGCGGCAGACTTTCACGCATGGTTGTTGGAACTGGGCGAGATTGCTGAGCGGGCGGGGTCATTAGAAGAATTCCTTGAGAAAATCTAGAAGGTTATCAACAGGTTGGTCGTTAAGATGTTGATTCCCTAAGAGAAATTTATGTTGCACCCGAGACTGTAACCGAAGCATCATACAGTTAATCCGTGTAAACAGCGGAGGCGGACCGAAAGTTGGTCGACCCCGGCGCACACAAATAAGACGCTGGGGCGTTGTTTTTTAGGGAAGCCATTTCGTTCCAAATCCCTCCACTCTTCCGCTCCAACTTCGACGATATTTATTGCGATACAGAATTTCAACGACCTTCCCTCCAAAATCGGCAGTCATCGCATGACCGCTGTGTCGGCAGATCAGGTCGCGGCAACATGGGTTGGCAATTAGGTCAGCCAGTTGCAGCCCTGCCACGTTCTCGCTCTTTCGAGCGAGTTTTATCTCAGTTGGAAGGCAACGTTGAAACACCTCTGCACCTAAAAAACTTGTCCCATGCTTGTATGTATAGCGATAGGACTTTGCGAGTCTTTTGTTATCCCTTTTTTCGCGGGATTCAGCCAATACATCGCCTTTGTGGGGAGTACGCCGCAATAACTGTACGTATCGTTCCATCAGGCACATCATGCAGTAATGGTAGGGTTCGGCTTGCCAAACTGAGTATTGATCCCGCAAGCGCTTCTTGTCGATGACAACGGTTATCACCTTATACGCAGCAAAGCTCATTAAGTTTAAGAGTGCGCTATCCAATTCAGCCCGTTTGACTGGATCATTTAAGCACTCAAATGGAGGCTGAGCGTGAAGAATTTCTCGACGATGAAAGATGACTTTCTCGTTGCCCAAGACAGTTTTCTTAATTAGATTCAGCGCCTCAGTGAATCGCGTGAATTCGTAATCTGCATCCATGAGTACGCCAGTGAGACCCAGGTATTGCTGGCGTGGATCATCTACCGATGTCATGTCGGCATGGCCGCACTCGTCGACGAATAGGCGATACAAACTTGTTTACTGAACGGGCGATTGCAAATGTAGCGCTTCGGTCGGCCCGTCTCCTCTCAGGGGCTCCGCTTCTTTGAGCCGATATTCTCCACGTCTCACGCGGTCAAACGCCTCGCTTCTAGTGATAATCCCGTTAACCATGTGAGCAGCATTCTTGCTGTTTTTCATTAGTTTCGCAGCGATCAAGATGGGCTTAATATCCAGAGACTTGATCGTACCGCCGTTGTATTTCGCGATCTCCATGACGGCCTGAGTCTGCGTCATATTGCGAATTTTACGCAGCGGGAATCCGCTGACTTCCGTGGTGGAAACAGAAGGATTTTCGTCGCGAAGCAGTATGGAAATACTGAGGGTCAGAGCGGCGATTTCCTTCTGTGTTTCCTGAATTGGCCGCATCAATTTCTCTATTTTCTCCGTTAATTCCCTTTTTTTCTGGGTAAGCCTTTGAATTGTCTGGTCTTGCGTGACCATGATTTTCCTCCGTTTATCATCCGGTTGCTGCAAATGCTTCCATCCAATGCAAGCAAACTTGTCATCGTGGACTTGTCAATAGAGTATCCACGGTTCAGTATGCAAATGGATGGGCCGGGTGGGTCTCGAACCCACGCGCTGCGTATTCAAGGTACGCTGCTCTGCCTGCTGAGCTACCGGCCCGTAAAACGGCAAGCGGCCCGCGAAGCGAGTTTGGAATTCGCTCCGGTCGCAAATGGTCGCTTGCCAGTGTCGAACATCGCGGGGTGTCTACTCTTGGACGGGGAGGCACCCTTTGATGAGCATATTGTACGCGACCATGTCAAAGCCTCAGCCTGTGAATATCGATGGAAAGTCTGAAAATGAGCAGGAACGGTTCATTTTGGCTCTCCGCAAGATTCTCAAGGTGTCCCATGCTGAAATGCAGGCCCGTTTAGCAGCAGAAAAACAAGCCAAAGTTTCTAAGCATCCTGTAGTGAACCCACACTGACCAGTCATGGCAAGCGATAAGGGGCAGAGTTATCCAGAGAACGAGTACGATAGGTTTACCGACTTGTTAGACAAGCTACTCTCAGTGCCTCACTCCAAGATCAAAGCAGAACTAGAAGCAGAGAAGAAGCGAACTAAGAAGCCTTGGGACCGCGCAACTCGCCGACACGCTTACCGCGACGCAAACGATGCCCGCTAGAATGCCTCTTCTTTTTTCCAGCCCGCCTCCTTGCCAGTGAGTTCCTTATAGGTCAGACGCTTCCCCACTAGATTCCTGAGCACGGCATCAAAGCGATCCGCATCGGTGAGCGGATTCTCTTTTGTGCCGCGATTGTTGTAACGGAACACCTGCTCATCCACGTACCGCTCAAGGTGAAACGGCTCTACGCACACATAAGTACCTGCGAGATTTCGCTTAAACAAACTCCAGAAGTTCTCAAGGCCATTCGTATGCACACGGCCACGAACGTAGGTTTCCGCATGGTTCACGATCTCATGCACGTAGGTACGATTTAGTCGCTGATAGGCGGGAGCCTGATCGGTGTAGACGTTTGTTCCATGCTCCACGCTGTTAAGAACGGCATTCTGCAAGGTCAATCGCTCCACATCTGGCACAACCTGCGCTCGAATCTGTCTCGCAGTGCGGTCCAGCATTCCCATGACTACGGTCTTGCCCATCGTGCCGCCGATGGTTCCGGTATGCGACAGCGCACGATAACGGGCCTGTTTTTCCTTGTGCATGTTCTTGAGTTTTCCGCCTACGAAAGTCTCATCAACTTCGACCTCGGAACCTTCGCCGCCAATCTTGGAAAAGCTGCCAGTCCGTAGAGCTACGCGGATGCGGTGTAGCATGAACCATGCCGATTTCTGAGTGACGCCGATAGCCCTGTGGATTTCGTAGGAGCTAACGCCGTTCTTGCAGTTTGCAATGAGCCAGACCGCGGTCATCCACTTGTCGAGGGGAATCGGGCTTTCCTCGAAAATCGTACCGACCTTGATGGAGAACTGGCGTTTTGGATGCTTGGTCTTGCACTCCCACAGGCGGCGAGTGGCGATAAAGCGAACGTCCTTCGACTGGCAAGTTGGACAGATGGCACCCTCGGGGAAGATGCGGGCCTTGAGAAACTGAAAGCAACGCTCGGGATCGGCGAAGTAGGCTATTGCTTGGTGGAGGGTTTTGGGTTCTTGTTCCATACCCAAACCTTACCAAAATAGGAGTACTGAGTCAAGTATATTATTGCCAAATCTTTCATCTTGACTTGAGCACCTAAGCAAGAGACGATGCCAAGCGCGTGTGCAAGTGGCCTTCGCGGCCCATATCCCCCAGTCGCGCCGGCCGACCCCAGGGATAACTGAATTTACCTACTATTGGCAAGGGCATCTCTGCGCGCCTTCAAGCTCTGCAGACCTGCTTGCCGATTTGGAGAACCCATGATGATGCGCCCTCGTCTGACCCGTAGCCTTGGTCTGTCTGTTGCCCTCCTCGGCGTTCTTGCCCTGTCCTACTTCCCGCTGGCTCATACGCGAGCCTCCAATGTAAGCGCATCGATCCTCCCCAGCGCCAATAAGCCGCTGGTCAATTTCAAGAACACGCAAACCGCCAAGCTCACCTATACGGGTGACTCCGGCGCGGTTTCGGCTCTGCGCGGCGGCACGGCCACGCCCGTCTCACTAGCCGCAGGCGACTTCAACGCCGATGGCGCCATCGACGTAGTCGCCGGATACTCCACCGGCAACGGCGGCGTGCTCGCCCTGATGATGGGCAACCGCGACGCCTACGCGCCTACCGACACCACGCTGTACCAGAAGGCGATGAAGGGCGGCGTTCCGGCTACGTTCCAGTCAAAGGCCGCGGCATTTTCCCTGCCCGAATCTCCTGACATTATCGCTACCGGCGACTTTAATCGCGACGGCAATCTCGACGTACTCGTAGCCGCCCGCGGCAACAACCTGTACTTCCTCGCCGGCGATGGAAAGGGTAGCCTCCTGCCCCCGCAGATGGTTCCCGTGATCGGACAAGTTCAAGCGTTAGCCACGAGCAGC
>CAYOVU010000317.1:0-5321 GCA_964407505.1 uncultured Acidobacteriaceae bacterium
CGAGGCCCTTCTCATTCACCTGCCCGGTGCCGTCCGGAAAAACGCGTGACCACGAAATCGAAAATCGGTAACACTTCACTCCCAGACTCTTCAGCAGCTTCACATCCTCTTTGTAGCGGTGGTAGGAATCGTCGGCGACATCGCCAGTCTGTCCCTCAAAAGTTTTTCCCGGCGTGTGCGAGAACGTGTCCCACACCGATGGCTTCCGCCCATCCTCATTCGCCGCACCTTCAATCTGATACGCAGCCGTGGCGCAACCCCAAAGAAAATTGGCTGGAAATCGCAAGGACAACGGCGTTGGCATTGTTGCCAATGCGATCTTGGGGAACGACGTGCTAGCGAAGGCAGCCGCAGCGGTGCCCGCCAAAGTCTTGCCGAATCGGCGACGTGTGATGGTTTTCATGGCGAAACAAGGTTACCACTAGAGGAGGTATTCTGGCTGATTGAAACAGCGGGGTAGTGGGTCAGTTTGAAAAAAGCAGCGTGCTCTTCTTCGGCGTCATCCTGAGCGTAGCCGCTTTTCAGGCGGAGCGAAGGACCTCCCGCTTCACCGGCCCGGCGCGCAAGCCAAATTGCACCACCACCGAAATTCAAAACCTTAGGAAACCCAACATAGATGGCTTCCCGAGGAAACATCGACCGTGAAATACAAAAGAACACCAGAAAGAAAAACAGTGATGGGTCAGCTTGGCTTACGCGCTGGGCCGGTTACGCGTGAGATCCCTCGCAGCTGAAAAAAACGCGGGCTTCGGGATAACGCTGACGGGAGGAGTGCGCGCTGTTTTAAAACTGACTCACTACCAAACAATGGGAGTGGGATTTGTCTTGGCTGAATTATGTTGAACTCTAGTGCGCCGCCCCGACTGCGGGTGTCGATATCGCCTTTGCTCCCGGCCGCAGCCACCAGATCACTCCCCCGGCAGCCACCAATCCCAGTGCGATCAACTGCGTCCCTGACATCATTCCGCCAAATACCGACCCTCGCCCCGGATCGTCGCGCAAAAATTCCAGGAAGAACCGCGCCACTCCATAGATAAACAGGAAGGCACCGAAGATTTGACCATCGAATTTCCGGCGCTTCAGCAACCACATCAAGAAAAAGAAATTCGCCAGTTCCACCGCCGCCTCGAATAACTGCGTCGGCTCCAGCGGCACGTTCAGCGGAGTTCCCGTGATCTGATTCGCCAGCGGATTGCGAAACACTACGCCCCAGAAATGGTGCGTCTCTTTTCCGTAGCAGCATCCCGCGGCAAAGCATCCCACGCGTCCAATCGCGTGTCCCAGCGCCAGCCCCGGAGCAAACGCATCGCACGTCCCTAGCGCGGGCATATGATGCCTGCGCACATACCACGCCGCCGCTACGAACGCAGCCAACAACCCGCCCGAAAAAACTCCGCCCGCCTGCAGCGTAGTAATGCTGAAAATCTCCGAAGGATGCGCCGAGTAGTAGCTCCACTCATTGATGACATAGAGCACCTTCGCGCCCACAATCCCGCAGAGCACTACCAGAATCCCAAGGTTCCACGCCTTCTCGCCATCAATTCCCAGCCGCTCGGAATTGCGCACGCTGATGTACAACCCGATCAGCACCCCGAGGGAAACCAGGAAGCCATAAGTCGGAAGGAAAAATCGCCCGAAATGCACTAATTGCGGATACACAGTTATGTTGGATGCAGAAAATCAGGATTTCGCTACTTCGATCAGTGTAGCAGGAAGCACTCAAACCATAGATTGATTCGGAAAGGCACGACGTTCACAGACTGCGGAAAAACTAGAAAATCGGGAAGGGCACGACGTTCAGTCGTGCCGCCCGGAGCCAACAAAGACGAGGGCTTTAGCCCCTGCGGGACCTCGATCTGCTGCTCCGTATCTTTAGATCTTTATAAGATGGCCACCGCCCTTACGGATTCACCGACAAGCTTACTTTCTGCCGAAACACCACGCGATCCTGTCCATTCAGATCCAGCCGCACGTAATACAAGTAAGGATGATCGCCGATCATCGAGAAATTCAGATCCGGCGCACTCGGGTCGATCAAGGAAAAATAAGCGTAGAGCCAGTTTCCCGGCGGATCGTTGGCCTCGATCTCGGCTAAAGTCGCCACCAGTAACGGCCGGGTCCAGTGAACCAAATCTGTCGACGTTGCAAAGTACAGCCCCTCAGGCCCGAGTTCAGTGTCAAAGTAATCCCACAAGACCGCGACAACCACATTCGCGGGCTGATAAATATAAATGCCATTCACAAACGACATATCCGGAACCGACCTATACACATGCTCCAGCGGATTTTGCACCGGACCCAGATAAGGATCCACGAACGATACCGAAAAGTCGCTGCCGCTCCAGCCCCGCCATGAAGCAGGATCGAAAACGTTCTTCGTGCGAATCGGCGCACCACCGCTGGTCAGACACGGGTTAGCTCCAGATTGTCCAGTGCAGTTCGGAGGCCATGTCCACGACGTGGCCACAGCGTAATACCAGCCGCCCCAATCGATCACATTGGTATCCACACTGTAGCCGGCGGGCCCGTCGTCGATCACATATTGATAAGGAATTCCAGCCAGGAAATTTGCCGGCGCCTTGAACGCCTCGAATGTATAGCCGCCATCCGTCGAAAGATGATAAGTGTCTGAGTCGTACTCGCACTCGTTAATATTCTGAGAATTGCACTCGCCGGTGTGCGCCCAGCCATGATATTCCGTGTGCGTCAGAGCGGCGATCGTGAGGCCGTCGATCGTATAAAAAGAATCGAGCCACGTCTGATCGTTGTAGTGCGCTGGATTTGGATCATTCGCTGAACGATGAGCCACGGCGCAACTGTGCTGAAGATTGTCAAGATCGGGGCCAAGGCTCTGGAACATATCAGAGCTCGCCGTGACGAAGTGGACCGTCCCTGTGTAATCGCGGAAAGCTCGCGCCATTGCATCCGGAATGTCGTTAAAAGTGCAGGAGTCGCGAGGCGTTTCGAAAACTGCGGCGCGAGAGCCGTCCAGAACGCCACCGACCCTCGGAATGCTCGCGGCCTCTTGGTCATTGGCGCCGGGCGCGCTCTGCGCCACTGAAACCGTCATCATGGCGAAGCCACACACAATGGGAATCAGGCATCTCATGGAAGAGTCCGTCCTTCCGATTTAATTTTGAGTTCACCTGCTTGGGCTTACTCGCTTGCTAGAACCCTGGGTTGTCCGAATCCACTCGGAGCGAAGGTCTTATTTACAGGAAGTTTATTTAGAGAAATTGCATTCGAAGAGACCGCAGCGAATGAGCGCATCAATTCGCAGAAGAAAAAATCAAGCCGACCCACTGTGCCGTGTGACGGGCCGAGAATGAACCGTCAGGTAGACGTTGGGAACCCGCCGAGACCCTTTAGGCATCTCCGCATGACGGAGCGTCGCACACCGGATCCTAGTTCGAGTCGAGCTCCCGTTCATTCAGCATTGGTTCAAAAATCGGTTACCGCCATCACCAACCCCGCAGGCCGGCTTTCAACTGTGATGCTAGGAGAATTCCACGTGAATTGGCAATAGGGGACTCTCAAATAGTTGGCAGAACACTTGCAACCAAAGTAATCCCGCCGCCCGATTCGGACCTTGCAATCCGGCCCCATTTCGGTCTTCTATCGAGGGTTGCTTCTTGTGATAAAGCGACGCAGGTCAGCGTCAGGAAGAAAAGCCAGAAGAATAGGAAGGGGATCGCAGCCCGTCGAGACCTACCCGGCCTTGCGTTTCTCCTCCAGCACTTCATCCAGCGCATCTGCTAATAGATGCGCCCGCTTCTGGTAATCGGTTGCCCCGCTCTCCTGTTTTCTCTTCAGAAGATGGTATTCGTCGGCAATATTCAGCGCGGCCAGCACCGCTAGTCGCACCGTATCGATCGTATTCGTGGCTTCGGCCACCGCCCGCATCTTCGTATCCACGTACTCAGCCAGCTTCAGAATGTACTCCGGATCCGACCCGCGCAAGTTGTACGCCTGATCGAATATCTCCACGCGCACGCTTCCGTTCTGCGCGTCCTTCAACGTGGAATCCTTAGCTGCCGTAGCCATAATTCACCCAGATTTTTTCATGCCGAATAACAAAACCTTGTCATTGCTCAAAAACTATGTCATTCCGAGCGAAGTCGAGGAATCCGCTTTCGTGTCCATCTACTCTACCCTCATCGTCCATCCAAAACGCTGACATCTGGCGAAGCCCCACGCCACTCCACTAACTCGCCCGCTCCTCCGCGATCGACTCAATCTGCTCCAGCATTTTCTCTACTCGCCCGCGAATCTCTTCCCGCTCTTTGCGCAACTGCACCGCCTCTCGCCGCAACGAGACTAACTGCTCGTCGCGCTCCTCCAGTTGCTGCCGCAAGCGTTGGGCATCTCGTTCCGCCCCGGTCTGCGCCTCGCGCGCCGCCTTGTACAACTCAATGGTGCGGTAAATTTTCTCTTCCAGCATCTGAAAATCATCCACCGGAACCCGATCCTCCACCTGCTCTACCGCATTCAAAGCCATGATTGCACTTTTCCCCGTTAGGATTTCAAACTTTCTTGCAGTATACTCCACCTGCCTGTTGACGATCATCGATTGTCTGCGCAAAATTGGTTATAATCCCGCCATGAAACCGATTGCACATCCCCTCGTCGTCCTCATCGTCGTTTCATTTCTCACAATTCTTCCCTGCACCGCCAAAACCATAGTCGAACTCAAGGACTCCCAGGGCAAAGCCGTCGGCACCGTCACTCTCTCGCCAAAAGGATCAGGCGTCGCACTTAAGCTTCAACTGCACGATCTTCCCTTCGGCGAGCACGCCATCCACTTTCATCAGAACCCCAAGTGCGACGCTCCCGATTTCAAGTCGGCCGGCCCGCACTTCAATCCCGACAGCAAGAAACACGGACTCGAGAACCCTGAAGGCCACCATGCCGGCGACATGCTGAACTTCACCGTGAATATGAAAGGAAAAGCAAACGCGAGCATCGAAGACAACGATGTGACCCTCACCGAGGGGCCTCACTCGCTCTTCACCAACGGAGGCACCGCGATCGTCATTCACGCGAAAGCCGATGACATGAAGACCGACCCCTCCGGCAACTCCGGCGACCGCATTGCCTGCGGCGTAGTAACGAAATAGCTTGATTGGCGAAAACTAGGAAGTAAACCGCGAGTGACGTAGGGACAGCTCGAAATTGCGTGGAGACAGCCGCGACTCTTTGCTAGATTCACTCTGGGTGGCGCAGCGCTTCAGCGCTGCGATAAATGGACTCGATGATCGAGGGCTTCAGCCCCTGCGGTACCGCCCTTACGTGTTCTCAACCGCTGCCAGCCGCACCGTGGA
>CAYOVU010000318.1:0-29806 GCA_964407505.1 uncultured Acidobacteriaceae bacterium
CCTGAAGAATCTCAGGAATCAACGACCGATCGACCACCATATAGTTCTGACCGGCGTAAGTCAGTGGCTCGATGCCGGAACCGTATGTGCTCTTGAACTTCGCGATCATCGGCGAATCCCACGGAACTGGCGTGGGGACAGCCGCCTTTGGGGGCGCTGCGGCGGGTTTCGAAGGGGCCTGCGGCGGCGTTGGCGAAGCGGGCTTTTCAGCGGAAACAGACTTTTCGGTGGATGCCTTTGGGTCTGATTGAACAGATCCCGATGTCGTAGCTTTCACGCCACCAGGAACGGCTGGCTTATCCGCTGTCGGCTTCGGCTCACCTTCCGGCGGTAGTGAAGAGGGCGACTTGGCTTCTTCGGACATTGCTGCGAACGCACGAACCTCTGGCGCGGAGGGTTCAGGAGAACGTTAACTTTTATCAGCTTGAGGATACGGTGTCAACGTTTGGCGCGGAAAAATAGAGCTCAGGTTGTGTGTCGAAACCTCCGAGGGCAGAAACTACCCGCGAGCCTGCGCTTGATAGGACTCGATCAGATCGCGGATGCGTTGGGCATCGGCCTTACGATGGCCGTGACTGGTGATGGGATCGGTGCCGCCGGTCGATTCGATACGAATTTCTGACCACAGCACTCCGGTGGAAATATGCACAGAGGCAATCTTCGAAATGGCGATACTCTCGTCGTTGCTGCCGAACCAGCGCGACTTCACGCGACTCACGCGGAGTGGACTCACCACAAGTCGAGTGGGGAAAAGAAAGTTGCCCTGGGTCCAGCGGCTGGCGGTGAAGGTTTGGGCCTGCGACTCAGCGGCGGGAGTGGGCGGGGTTACACCCATTCCAGCGCGCCTTTCTTCCATACCCAGATGTAGCCCGCGATGAGGATGACCAGAAAAATGAGCATCTCAAGCAAGCCGAAGAGGCCGAGAGCCTTGAACTTCACGGCCCAAGGAAACAGGAAAATGGTTTCCACGTCGAAGACCACGAATAGGATGGCGACGATGTAATAACGAACGGTGTAGCGGCCACGGGCGTCGTCGATGGGATCAATGCCGCACTCGTACGGCATGAGCTTGGTTTTGCCCGGATTATTTGGGCGCACCAATTTCGCCGCCAGCAGCGTCAGCGGTAGTGCAATAACGATGACTGCGATGAAGATAAAAATTGGGACGTAATTTTGTGGCATCAAGCGCCTCGCACGGCCACGCTAGTTAACGGATATGCCGAGCACGTTATGTTACCGCTGATGGCGAGCTACTTCAAGGAGAGATGCGTTGCAGTCAAAACATTTTTTGCTGGCGAGGCGCTCCTCCTGTGAGATCTAATCTCACGCATCCTCAGTCCAGAATTTGTAGGCCACATCCACTGCCCTTTCGGGTGCTCCATCCTTGCCCAGCCGGAGCTTTGGCATCGCCGACTTCGAGAATAATTCGGAAAGAATCTCCTGCTCCCCGACGAAATATTCGTGAATCTCCTCGTGGGTTCGGCCAAACTTCCGGGCATACTGAAGAATGAACTGCTGATTTATTCTCGGCTTGATTCCGCGCTCCCATATCGCGAGAGATGACGCTTCCAGGAAAAGCAGCTTGCATCCCAGCGAGGCTAGGCGCTGATCGAATGGCTCGATATCCTCCCACTTCACCACGCCAGGCCGGACGCAGTGGGTCAAATGCAACGCGTCGATTACAACGAAGCACCAAGGACGCGTGTGCTCCTGCACGCTGGCGTGCAGCCATTCGATCAGGCTCACAATGCGCTCCTCGTGGCGCAGGTTCTCGTCGACCGTCAGCGTAAGGCTGTCTTCCGGCATTGCCAACGGGCCGTAGGTGTGCGACTGGGCCAGGTGAATCAGGCTGCGAATTCGTCTTGGCTCGGCGGCTGAGACATGACGGCGAATGAGGGCATCGATCAGCGTCGACTTTCCGACTCCGGACGTGCCTTCGACAAGCAGGGCCTTGAATGGGGCGGTCATTATCAGGGCGACCCTCATCGGGTCTGCGAGGTGCCATGATATATCGGCACACGACAAAGCGCGATTTTCAAATGCTGAGTTGGGCATACGTTTCGGCGGCGGTTGTTTATAATCGCGTTTCAACGTTTCATTTGTCTTCCGCACAAGTTTGGGCGCAAATCCCTATAAAAAGGAATCTCTTTGGCATTCCACGACGAAATCTACGAACAGCGACGCGAGAAACTGAAGCGGATTGAAGCGCTTGGCCAACCTGCGTATCGCAGCAAATACGAATTCACACATACGATTCCGCAGATTCTCGCGGACTACTCAGAGGAGACCGCGGAACAACTGGAAAATCCGCGGGTCAACGTGCGTGTGGCAGGCCGCATCATGGCAATACGACTGATGGGCAAAGCCGGCTTCTGTCATCTGCAGCAGGGCGGCCAGCGGCTGCAAATTTATGTAAAGAAAGACGCGGTCGGCGATCAGGGTTTCGAGTTATACAAATTGCTCGATCTCGGCGACCACATTGGCGTGAGCGGTTATTTGTTTCGCACCCGTACCGGCGAGCTAACGATTCACGTGGAGGAAATCACTTTTCTCAGCAAGGATCTGTTGCCGCTGCCTGTGGGGAAAACGATTCAAGGTGACGACTCCGGGCCTGGCCAAAAGAAGTGGAACGAACTTGCTGACGTGGAACTACGCTACCGGCAGCGCTATGTCGATCTGGTGGTAAACCCCGAAGTGCGAGAAGTTTTCCTGAAGCGCAGCAAGCTGGTGCAGTCGCTACGGCGGACGATGGACGCGCACGGATTCATTGAAGTCGAAACGCCGATGATGCAGCCCATCGCCGGCGGCGCCGTCGCGCGGCCGTTTGTCACACATCACAACACGCTCGATATGGATTTGTATCTTCGTATTGCGCCGGAGCTCTATCTGAAGAGGCTGGTCGTGGGCGGCCTAGATCGTGTGTACGAGATCAATCGCAATTTTCGCAATGAAGGACTCGGCTGGCGGTGGAATCCCGAGTTCACCATGCTGGAGTACTACCAGGCCTACGCCGACTTCAGCGACATGATCGACCTGACGCAGGAGCTGATCACGCAGGCGGCAAAAGATGTGAACGGCAGCACCAAGTCGAAATGGGGAGACCAGGAAATCGATTGGACAAACTGGAAGCGAATGACCATGCGCGAGGCGATCATTGAATTCTGGCCGAACGGCTCTTCTCCCGTTCCCACGGTGGAAGAGTTTGCTTCGTATGACTCGGTTAGAGGAATGGTGCAGCGGCTGAACGCGGCACATTTACCACCGCATGTTGCACTATCCACCGGCGAGCCAACTGGAAAGACAATCGCTGCTCTATTCGAAGCGGTTGCCGAAGAACATCTGACGCAACCGACAATCATCTATGAGTTCCCGACCGCCATCTCTCCGCTCTCGAAGCAGAAACCCGACGAACCCGACTGGACCGAGCGTTTCGAAATCTACACCGGGCAAATGGAAATCTCCAACGGTTTCAGCGAACTCAACGATCCTGAAGATCAGCGGCGACGTTTTGAAGGCCAGTTAAAGGAGCGCGAGCGCGGCGACGATGAAGCGCATCAGATGGATGAAGACTACATTCGCGCTCTCTCGTATGGAATGCCGCCAACCGGAGGCGTGGGAGTTGGGGTCGATCGACTGTGCATGTTGCTGACGGATTCGCATACCATCCGCGATGTAATTCTGTTTCCGCTGCTGCGTCCGGAGAAAAGCTTGAGTGCAGAGAACGCAGAGAATACTGAGGAAAAACCTTAAACCTTTTTCTTCTCTTTTAGCGTCTAAGTTAGTAGAACCCCGGTATGCACTAGAACTGGGGCAACGCTCTTTCTATACTCTGCCCATGTATTTGGGCTCAGTAACGGCAGCGCTGTCGTAGTGTCCGCGAAAGCTCGAACACTGGGTCGACAGCGCTTTGCTTTTTCCCGCTGAGAATTTCCACTTCAGCGATTGCAGCAATCACTTGCCGCTCTTGCCTGACGAGGTACGCTGCGCCTCTTGAGCGGGCTTATCGGGGCTAAAGTTTGAGCTCAGATAATCGATCAAGGCATCGCGATCGGCTGGATCAACCACCGCTCCCCATTTTGTCATCTTGTCGACTTCCTTCGTCCATGCGGCCTTGCTCAAACGCTGCTGCAGAATGATGCGGGCTTCGTGGCACTCCAGACATGCGGTCGTAGCCTTCGCCTGCATCGCGCCGGCGGGGAGATCCGCGGTGACATTTGGCGCTCCAGATTTCTGAGCCCGCGAAACCATCGGCGAAATGAATGCGATTGCGAGAATGCCGATAATCGCCGAAAGACTCATTCGCCCGGGCACTGCCGCGGTCACTGAAGCTATTTCTTGTTTTGTCGTGCTTCGCGGCGCCGCCGAAAGCCGTGCCCCTGAAAATCCCCGAGGCTTCTGTAGAAAATTACGTGACATGAATCTTCACCTGATCGACAGCGTTGTAGAGATAGCCACTGGGATTCCACACCGGCATGGCTGGCTGAGTCCGACCCAGTGTGTCTGTGGCTCGCGACATGATTTCATAGTCGCCGGGCTTTGTGGCTTTCCAGTCGAAGCTCCATAGCCGCCAGGCGTAGCGGGCTTGCTCGCGGCCCAGTTTGGCGAGATTCCAGGTGGCGCCGCCGTCGGTGGAGATCTCGACTTTCGCAATATCAGCCTCTCCGCCCCAAGCCGCGCCCTGGACGGCCATCCTGCCTGACTTCACATGGGCGCCGTCGATTGGGCCGGAAATGACCGACTTCACGCTCAATGCGGTGACCGGGTGTGTATCTTCCGGTTTGACTGCGTCGCCCGGCTTTACCGGTTGGTTCGGCAGGCGATAACCGGGGCTCATGAAGTTGCCGGTGAATTCTGCATCGAGCACTTTGATCTCAGTGAGCCACTTGCATGAGGCCGCACCGATCCAGCCGGGAACGAGGGCGCGCGCGGGAAAGCCGTGATGTTTGGTGAGCGCCGATCCATTCATGTGTGTGGCGACGAGGGTGTCGGCATCGAGCGCTTTCTCGATGGGGATGCTGCGAACAAAGGGAGGAACTTTGCCTGGAACTTCGTCGAGCCCGCGAAACATAACGTGCTTGCCACTGGGTTTCACTCCGGCGCGCTCCAGCACATCGCGCAGGCGCGCTCCGGAGAAGCGGGCAGTGCCCACCGCGCCTTTGCCCCACTGGATGCCGGGAACCTGGGGACGGTGCAAGCTGCGTCCGTTACCGGCGCACTCCAGCGTATTGACGACTGAGTGGGTTTCGATTTTCGAGAGTTCGCCGAGGCTCAAGGTGAGAGGCTTTTCAACCTCGCCATTGATTGCCAGCCGCCATTCTTTGACATCGAGTTCGCTTGGTTCGTGCATATGATTCCGTACGAAGAAGTGCGGCACAGGCGTAAGCCAGGTATTGAAATACTCGACGGGAGTTTCGAGATCGATGAAGCGGTAGGAGCGGAGAATCAAGCCATCTTCGCCAGGAAAATCGATGCCTTGCCCTTGCGGCAGAGCCCACGTTAGCTCCGACGGTAATAAACCGGCCGCAAAAGCCGCGGCGGAGAAGTGTTTCAAAAAATCTCGTCTTGAGTTCATAGTCAAAAAAGTTAATGCGCAAACATGCCGGACAACGCTGCGGGCTTGTCAGCGCGCAACCTGACTGAGCAAAAACATTTCGGATCGAGTTCCTCATCAATTAAATTAGCACCACCGGCCCGGAAAAGGAGAGTAAGCCAAAGCCGGGCCGGCGGCGATTCTGAAGGGGAAGCGCCCCTCAGAAACTTGGGAGTCCATTGAACCGGGTGATCCCGCGTCGAATGCTGACGCGGGACCATCGCGGGTTACGGCAAGTAGTAGCGGAAGGAGGTGAAGACCATCCCATCCAGCCCTTCCGGCGCCACGCCGACTCCTTTGGTGAAGCCCGTGCCAGACCAGGTCTGACGAGTCACGTAGGAATACTGCGTGCCGAACTGGAATCTGCCCCGCGGACCGTTGTAGAAGCGGTACCAGAAGCCGATCGTGCCTTCGATGTCGGCGCGTGTATCAGCAGTGCACTTCGAGAGCGCCCCCGGATTGAATCCCGCAGTAACGGCGGTCGAAGGCGGAGTCTCGGTGTAGCAGCCGGAATTGTTGAATTGCGGCGATCCATATCCGACGTACGTTTTCGTGGCAGCGTCGTAGTCGGCCGAACGGGCGTCGAACTCTGCTCCGGTGTAGGTGTAGACATCCAGTTTCTTGCCATGCCACTCGAGCGAGGCTAATCCCTGAGAATTCTTGATCAGGTAAGGACTTCCGTCTGCATGGATGGACATATCGGATAGCTGCGCCGCACCGTACCGACCGATTCCGCTGCCTCCGAGAGCGTGCAAACCAAACACGATATGTTTGTGGTCGAAATTCCAGCGGGCGTTCGCTCCGAAACCGCCACCGTTTTTGGA
This sequence comes from uncultured Acidobacteriaceae bacterium, assembly GCA_964407505.1. GTDB lineage: Bacteria > Acidobacteriota > Terriglobia > Terriglobales > Acidobacteriaceae > Sulfotelmatobacter. Next base: position 6,415 of record CAYOVU010000318.1, read on the forward strand.
AACGTTGTAGGCGCCCACGGCGCTGGGACCGGTACCTGTGCCGCTTGGGCAGGGCCCCGTAGTGCCGATAACAAAGTTTGCGCACGGAAAGACGCGGTCACGAAAACGGTCATACAGACCGAAGACCTCGTAGTGTCCAAAACCAGGATCGAACGCGACCTTGGCGACAATGTCCGGTGATGGGTTAAATGTATAAGAGCCCGCCGGAGTGCAGGTGGTATAGAAAGTGGGGCTGGTTGCACCGGTGGGGGTGAAGGAACTGGTGCTGCAACCGGTGATCGCATCGTTGTAGCTGTTGGTTGCGCCGGCGGAACCAAGCAGGAAGTTGTTGGCGTTTCCGTGGGTCGTAAGCGTGCCTTGTGCATTCTCCATGGATACGGCGAACGCGACCTTATGGTTGAAGTCTTTGGTGACGCGAATTGCGTATTGGCGCGCGAAGGAAAACCCAACGTTATATCCCGGATCGATGGTCATGGGCCGGGAGTCGTTGGTTCTACCTAAATCATCGCTGGGTTGAATTCCCTCTTTATTCTCGGTAACCAGGCTCCACATCTGGCCGCCGAGAAAGCTCCATCCGTTGTCGAACTTCGCCTGTCCCCAAGCCTGGCGGAGACGGAAAGAGTAGCTATTGGTCTGAGTGGCGGTGGAGGTATCAGCGGCGGAAAGAAAGTCGCCCGATACATAACTGGAGAATTCGACGTTCTTCATGCGGCCATCGATGTACACCGTAGGCCGTGACTGTCGTGCAGATCCGAAAAACTCGGAGAGCGAATTCTGCGAAGCCCCTGGCATGGTCAGCGAATTGAAGGGCGTGGTCACATCCGCTGCCAGGGCTCTGGAACGCCGCACGAATTCAGCAGCCGCGAAGCCGCCCGGCGTAATCGTGATGCCTTTAAAGCGAATGGAGATGACGGAGCTCTCCATTGGGTTTGGCTTTGCATTGGGCGGCGCCTGCGTATCTTGCAGGTTGAGGCCCGAGCCTGTGCCGTCTTGCTGAACTACGCCACCGTTCGTCACTGCTGCGAGCTGTTGCTGCGTGCCAGGCTGAACTGGCGCCGCGTCGGTTTTGCTGAGCGCTTGCACTGCGGATTGTTGGGCCTGCTGCAAGGCTTCCTGGCGCTGCAGTTGTTGTGTAAGCCGCTCAATCTGTAATTGCTGGGAAGCCAGAGCATCTTTCAATGACTGGACATCCGCAGCGGTAATGGCCGGCGGTGCAGGGGCAGCAGCCGCGTCTTTGGCGGCCGGCGCTGCCGACGCGGGACTCTCTGCCCAGGAGCCGGCAGCTAAAACCGCAAGCCCAAGAGCTGTGCACAATATTCTGTTAGTTGCTTTCATGGAATTTCAATCCTCTCCTTTTGAGTTTTTGCAAAACAACGCGCTTCGGGGGAGCAACAGAAAACATTTGGAAGTCGAGGCTGCGGAGGCCTTGGGGCACGCATTAATCGACTTAAACTATTATTACAATTACCTTACTAGAGATTAGGAAGTTAAACCCTTCTCTCGTTTAAAACTTGTGTTAATTGTTGGGAAGTCGGGGGATCTTTCCCACAAAAGGAAACCTAAGTTGACGGCGTCAGGCCCCACCTTTGTTGCAACCGGTGCTCCATCGACTTAAACACCACGCCATCCACCACGTACCCGATGGCGATAATCAGAATCATGACGGCGATCACTGCGCTCATATCGTTCAGGTCCCGGCCCATCATCAGCACCTGGCCTAATCCCAGGCTTAGATAAAGCATTTCGGCGGTGATGAGAGAACGCCATGCAAAAGCCCACCCCTGTTTTAGGCCCGAAACGATGAACGGCAGACTAGCAGGCAAAAGCACATACCAAAATAGTCGGAATCCATTAGCTCCAAGGTTGCGCCCCGCCATGCCATAAATCTTGGGCATCTGCTTGCGGCCATCTTCCATAGCCAATGTGACCGATAACAGCGATCCCATGATGACAACAAACAGAATTGCATTTTGGCTTAGGCCGAACCAAAGCAGCGCCAGAGGCCACCAGCAAATGCTGGGCAGGCTCTGCAGGCTTACCAGCAATCCACCCATGGTTTCTTCGAGAAACTTGCTGCTGGCGACGCCAAGTCCCAGAATCATGCCAAGCACCACAGAAATCGCATAGCCGATCAATACGCGCCGCATGCTGATCGCAATCGCGATCCAGTAGCTGTGATCTTTGAATCCGGCGTACAGAGCCTCGCCGACACCCCATGGCGTGGGAAACAAGTAGGGCGGCCAGATCTTCAACTGAGCAAGTAAGGTCCATAGGCCGAATAGTCCGGCGTAAAAAACGATCAATCGAGCGGCGCGTTTCACGATTAAAGTTCCACTCCCACTTCCACATGAGGCTTCACGCCCACGTTGTATTCAACCTCGAGGGAGCGATTGATTTCTTCACGCAGTTCGCCGAGAATTTCGCCGGCTGCGCGGGCCACGTGAACATCTTCCAGGACGCGGGGCCGTGGCAAATCCACTACAAACTCGCGCTTCACCCGGCCGGGACGGAAAGTCATGAGAGCCACGCGATCGCCAAGGCGAATTGCCTCGCGCACATTGTGCGTGACAAAAATGATGGTGCGACCGGTCTCGGCCCAGATACGCTCGAGTTCGTCGTGAAGAAGGTCGCGAGTTTGGGCGTCCAGCGCGGCAAAGGGCTCGTCCATCAGCAGAACGTCGGGCTCCGTGGCAAGAGCTCGCGCCAGAGCCACGCGCTGGCGCATGCCACCGGAAAGCTGATGGGTATAGCTAGCTTTGAATTGCGAGAGATGAACCAGGCGCAGGTAGTGGCGAGTCTTATCCTCCCTTTCCGCCTTGCTGACGCCCTTCATCTTCATGCCGAACTCGACGTTGTCTCCGACGGTAAGCCAGGGAAAAAGGCCGAGTTCCTGAAAAATCAGAATGCGATCCGTGCCCGGTCCCTGCACCGGATTTCCGTCGATCAAAACTTGCCCGGAGGTTTGCTGATGCAATCCCGCAATCAAATGCAGCAGCGTGGACTTGCCGCAACCCGATGGACCAACGATGCAGAGAAACTCTCCCGCCTTCACCTGCAAATTGATGTGGTCAAGAGCCAGCAGCCGTTCACCGCTCTGGGTGCGGTAGCTCAGGCAGATTTCGCTGAGGCCGACTTTGGGGATGCCGGACGACACGTTGCGGCTCGGGCTGACGACAGAGGTGCGACCGGATTTTGTGCGCGCTCCGCCGATGCGCGCCGGGATGCGAGGGTCAATGGGAATAGGAATCTGGGCTGGAAAATTATGTGCGTTGGTGCTCATTGGATCGCCTTTCTTCCTTGTTCCGCGAGAACCTGGTTTAGCAGCGACAAATCGTAAAGCCTGGAAAGATCGGGCATTTGCCGGCCGAGAAAACCGTCGTCGAAAGCCTGTTGTGCAGCGGTAGACAGCGCGCCGTGCAGAGGGTCGTAAGTGACCTGCATGCGGGCGAAGGCTTCATCAAGAACAGTTAGAGGAAGCGCTTTGCCGGTTTCGACTTGAATCTGCTGGTTGAGAAGTTTCTTGGCTTCGGCGGGATGTGCATTGATCCAGTCGGTGAGTTCGACATTGGCGCGAATCCAGTTTTTCACCAGGTCGGGATGATCTTTCAAAAACCTGGTGTTTACCACCAACAAGCCGATTACGAATTGCCCGTTCGGCCAGAGCGAGCGCTCGTCGACGAAAAGCCGACCGTTGCCTTCATGGATCAGGCGAGTAGCCCACGGTTCGGGTGCCCACGCGGCATCAAGATCTTTTTTCAGGAACAGCGTGAGCTGGTCTGGATTGGCCATGGGGATGATCTGTACATCGCCGCCTTTATCATTCGTCTTCATCCCATGGCTTCTGAGCCAATTCCGCAGCGCAACATCCTGGGTATTGCCGAACTGAGGCGAAGCCACTCGCTTGCCGTGGAAGTCCTCCGGTTTCTGAATGCCGCTATCGTTGCGCACGATGAGTGATGCGCCGCCACTAGCGGCTCCAGCTACCACGCGTAGCGCTTCACCGTTGGAGCGGACATAACCATTAATGGCTGGGTTGGGCCCGACATAAGTCATGTCGATAGCGCCGCCAAACAAGGCCTCGATAGCCGCCGGACCGGCGTTGAAGCTGGTCCATTGCACTTTCACTTGCGGCCCCATCGCCTTATCGAACCAGCCGTTGGCCTTGCCCACCATGCCCTGAGCGTGGGTGATGTTGGGAAACACCCCCACGCGTATGGTGGTTTGCGCCCAACTGGAAAGCGCGGCCCCGACGATAACGATAAGGATTGGGAGCATCCCGATAAAGAGGCGTCTATTCACTTCTCTGCCCCCCAACCACCATGGGCAGGACGCTTCCCTTTTCTTTGTCTTTATCCTTGTCTTTCCTTCTGGCCTTGCTCCTGCCTTTGGTGGACCGCGGACTAGAGTCTGAGATCAAATCCGCTAGAGTCGTATTTTCCAGAATATTAGCCGCGGCATCGCGAACGTCCAGAAAAACCTGATACAGAGTGCGATGCGGCAGGTCGCGGTCGATGAGCACGCGCAATTGCTCCGCGTCGCCAAATGGGGCGAGCGGGCCATCAATGAGGCGCATGATCTCGCTCAACCGGATTTCATTCGGTTCCCGGCGCAACTGGTAGCCGCCCTTGGCCCCGCGAACGCTCTCAACCATGCGCGCGTTCTTGAGTTCGAGGAGGATGAGTTCCAGAAACTTTTCCGGAAGATCCTCTTCGTAGGCGATTTCGCGAATTTTGATCGCGCCCTGATGGTGATGACGGGCGAGCATCATCATGGCCTGGAGCGCGTAGAGTCCTTTTTGCGATATTTTCATGGCGGCGATTATGCCACAAAGTCCATTGTATTAGTAGACTTTATTTACGTGGAGGAATGTAGCAAGCGCAGGTCCATCCCAGTAGGCCAGGGGGCCGACTGTTAAGTCTTTAATTCCTAGTGTATTTACTAGGCTTTGTCGAAGCTCAGCGGAAAACGGGGATGTGCATCGGATTGCAGCTGAAGGAACTTAGATTGCTCCAAAGCTTCCCTTCAGAATTAAGCTTTAGACTGGCGACCAACGCGGAGTACCTGCACGGTAATATTGTCGGGGCCGCCGCGTTGCCGTGCCAGTTTGACCAACATAGCGCAGCACACCGCTGGGGCATGACCGGTCACCGCGGCCTCCATCTCTTCCTCCGACACTACGCCCCATAGCCCGTCGGTGCAAAGCAGCAGATCGTCGGAATCCTGTAGCGTCATTCCTTGCTCGGCACTTTCGACCGCAACTTCCGTCCCTGCCCCTAAAGCGGCCGTGAGGATATGGCGCTGCGGGTGCTTCTCGGCGTCCTCGGGACGGACAATGCCGCTCTCGACGAGGCGTCCGACGTAGGAGTGATCGCGAGTGAGGCGCGAGATGTGTGAGCCTCGCACTAAGTAAAGACGGCTATCGCCGACGTGCGCAAAACAAAGCTGGCGGCCGCGAATCACGAGCGCGGTGCAGGTGGTGCCCATGCCATGCAATCCAGGATGTTGCTCGGCGTAGCCTTGAATCCTTTCATGTGCGGTAGCGAAAGCTTCAAGCAAAGCTATTTTAGGATCGCCGCGGAAGACATGGTCGTACACTTCGCGAACCGTCTCTACCGCGAGTCGACTGGCTTCCTGGCCGCCTTCGTACCCACCCATGCCATCGGCAATTACCGCCAATCGGCCTTTGCGCTGAAAGTCTTCTTCGCCTGCAGGCTCCCAATAGAGAAATGAATCCTCATTGTTCTGGCGCTGGCAACCTACGTCGGTCAGGCTCGCCACTTCGACGCCGGGTCTCGCATTCATGCAATCAACGGACAATTCCTTGTACCTCAAGCACACCGGGGAAGTTCTAAGAGCCGTTACTTGAAGCTAGTCTCCCCCGCTCTCCGTTCGATTCGACGGGAGCCCCACTATGCCCGGTCATTATAGACAAGTGGAAGCTGAAAAACGCAACGCAGAAGCGGAATTGCGAAATTTGGCAAGAGAACGGAAAGGCGCTCTGAAGCTTTACCGCCAAACTTTCTACAGGCCCTTGCGTGGAATTCCCTTGGATGCGATTGTCCCCGAAGATTTAGGGACGTCAGATTCGGCGCTCGTTAATGTCAGGTCGGCGGACCAGCATTCTGAAATCAGCTTCCAATCGCCGCTGCTCTGCTTGGAAAATACCCACAGATATTTGCCACGTTCTTCGCGGCGCTTGCCCGAGGCGCCCGGCACCAACGCGCTGTAGCGTCCTACTTCGTGCGCCAGATCGCCAGCCACCTCTACGCGCATGGGCTCGACGGAAACCTCTCCCAGACCGGCCTCGAGAGCGCCGAAGAAAAACTCGCGCACGGCTGCCGCACCGCGAATCGCAGGAAGGTTCGACCGCAGAACCAGGGCGTCAGGCGCATAGAGATCGAGCAACTCATCCAATTGCCGGGTATTGCAGGCTAAGACCCATTCCTGCGTGAGACGGCGGACTGCGGCCTCGCTGCGGCTCATGGGCTCTCCCTTGGCCGCAGCAGCAAGACGGAGTCGGTCAGCTTCCCGCGCACTTTCCGGAGCGTTAACCCGCGGCGCAACGAATGCAGTTTCGCTTCCCCCGGGCAGATAGTGGTGATGGTAGTGGTGGTGATAGTGGTGGACTGCTCCGGGCGAGCCTGCCGGAGGATGAAACTCGTGCACCGCTCCCGGGTCCGGAGTTTGCGGCTGGGGTTCTGCGGCCGACAGTGGCGGCTGGGCAGATTGAGAGCGCCCGACTTCCGCTGGAAGACCGCACTTCCCGCAGAACCTGGTGCCAGGGCGATTCTGATGTCCGCACGAGGGGCAGGAAGTCGAAGAAGAAAGCGATTCCGCAGTAGTGTCTTCTGCGGCTTGTTCGGAGTCCATTTCGGCGGCGAGACGCTGCATCGCTTGCAGCGCTGCGGTAATGGCTTCCTGGTTTGGACGTTGGCGGCGTATTTCGGGATACAGCCGCTCGTAAATCTCACTCAACGCTGGGTTATGCGGAGCGGCGCCATGCGCGGTATCCGGGCGAAGGTGTTCGGAATCCGCCGCAGAAGCTGTAGCCGATGGTTTGCCGAGTTTCTGTTCTCTATCCACGATTCAATTCGCCGGTTTGAGTTTAACTTACCGGCTCACACTGACTAGGTCATTCTAGCCCAAGCTTGAAGTTCAACGCCGGGAAAACTCGATCTTCCCTTCCGCTTCGGTCGGGACGCCGTTGCAGGTTGCGGGGCGATATCGCCAGGCGCGAACCGTTTGCAAGACATTGCGGTCGCCCGCCGTCCCCACGCTTTGCAGAATCAGAGGACTGTGCACACGACCGTCGGCACCGACAATGAAACTCACCTTCACCTTGGCTCCATGCGCAGAAACCATCAAAGGATCGGGCGTGGTCAAAGCTTCCGGCGGTTGAGTGTCTTCACAGCGCGCGCGAGCGCTGGTGTGGGGCACGTCACTGAATTCAGCGGCCCGATGGGGTGCGCGCCAGATCTGTTGTTCGCGTTCTTCCGGTACGGCATGACGCAAGCCCGGAGACGATGGGTTCACGGAGGCAAAACAGGTGGATACCATAAAAATTAGAAACCAGGGCCAGATGCGCAAGACTTTTTTACTTATCGAAGGGCGTTGCTCAAGCATGGCCTTTTATTGGCAACTGTGGGGCCAGCCGCGATCCGGCCTAGGTTATTTATTATCATTGACTTGCAATACATTATCGACCGCCAGAAGCTTCTGAAGGTGAAGACGATTGCACATCTCGGAGAGATCGCGATTGCTCGCTTAGAGAAAATTTTTCAACTGCCATCAGGCCTTCGAAGAATGCAGAGTCAGCAGCGTAATTTCGGGTGGACAATTCAGGCGCACCGGGACCGTCACAGTGCCCAAGCCTGCATTAGTGTAGAGCGGGAGTGGGCCTACCTGGTAGGTGCCTAAGACATATTTCCTGGCCATCTCCGGCAAGTAGAGCGGAGGCAAAAACGGCAGCCTGACCTGGCCTCCGTGGGAGTGCCCGGAGAGCTGCAGGTCGATGGGAAACCGGCAAGCCTCATCCGCGAAGTCGGGTTCATGCGCCAAAAGAACAACCGCTTCGTCGCGTGGGACATTGCGTAAGGTCGCGGCAAGATCTGCCGTTCCGCCGATCACATCGTTTACTCCCGCCAGCCAAAAACGGGCACCGCCGAGCTCGATCGGCACGGATTGATTTGCGAGGACTCGAATACTTTCGGCCTCGAGGGCGCGAGTGACGTGCCGCGGATCGGTGTTGTCATCGTGATTCCCCAGAACCGCCCACAGACCGAGGGGCGCGCTCATTTGGCACAGAAGGCGTGCGCAGGGTTCAGCCGCGAATGCTGCTTTCTTCTCATCTCCGAACTCTGGCACGGATACGAAGTCTCCGGTGAGCACAATCAGATCCGGATGGAGACCATTCACTAATGGAATAGCTGCATGAAGGGGATGCAACGAGAAATACGGGTCGTAATGAAAATCGCTAAGCAGCGCGACGGTGAAGCGGTTCAGTGCTTGCGGCCAGCGGGGCAGGAAAAAGTCGCGGCGCACGATCCGCGGCCGGTTCGGCTCCAGCAGTATCGAATCGCCGGCAAGCGCGAGCGTGCCAACAGCCGCAGCGCGAAGAAAGAACTGGCGTCTTGTGGTGGGGATAACTGGCAAACGGAAATTGTTCTGCGCACCCTGATGGCATGCTCTCCATCAGCATAACCTGAACTGAGAGTGTCCACGCAGGTTAGAACCATCTTTATAGCGGTAGAGAAGAAACTCGAATTGGCGTACTGCATAGCAGGAGGTATTAGAAGCCGAAGGTCACCTGCAAATCTATGCGGCGGTTGGCCGCATTATTTGAGAAAGGACCGCTTTGGATTTGATTTGAAGTATCGAAAAACCGCGAACCCAGAATTCCACTGGGGTTCGCGAGGTTTACTTTGTTGAAAACATTGCGAGCGTTCACACCGAATGTGAGGTTGTAGCGGCGATCAGAACTGCCGCTGGACAGTCCGCCCGGACCCCCACCTCCACCAAAAATAGGACCGCGCGGCCCACCACCTCCACCGCCGCCGCCCCTTCCACCTCCGCCACCGCCGCCGCCTTGTCCTTGATTGCCGCTGGCACGGGTAATTTTAGGACCGAAGCCGAAACTCTTGGTGAGTCGCAGATTCAGCACCACATGCGATGGACCGGTGGCATAGTTGATGGAAGCGATTCTTTCGCCTGCATTGGGAGCGGCATCGAAAGTTCCGAGCGGCGTGCAGTAAGTCGTAGAGGGCGGCGTGGGCGGAACAACCGCAGCGCAGGTTGTGGTCGAGACCAGCCCTGGGCGATCGTTAAAAACAGAATCATTGTTGAGGTCGTTGGTCGTAGTGATGTTGAAAGGAGACCCTGAGCTTGCGATCATGAATGGGCTCAGGCGGAAGTTATGGGGTAGAGAAAAGGAGCCACCGAAAAAAAGACGGTTCCGTGTATCGAAGGAAGCACGGCCGTAGTCGGCGCTGATGTTGTGGGAGTTCGAGGGAAGGGTGGAAACTCCAGAAGTATCGCTATTGGCGTAGTTCAGCACATAGTAACCAAAGAGCTGAACTTTCGAAGCGACGCGGATGTTTGTGTTGGCCCACAATTGGTTCTGCCGGAAGACCGCCTCAGAAACATACTGGTAAAGATTCGACGCCGTGGTTGGACAGGATGGACTGCACGGAGTTCCGGGGTATGGCGCATTCGCATTGATCGTGAGCAACTGGTCAAACCCGCGCGAATTAATGTAATTGACAGCCAGGGTTGCCGATTTGGTGACTTGCCGCTCGACGCCGACGGCAGTTTGCAACGTGTACGGCGCGTGTACGTGCGGGTTGATCTGATAAATGGTGGGCTGGACCGGCGTAACCGCTCCTGTGCATGCCAGGAAATTTGTAAGCGAGGGACACTCGGGGTTGTTGATGACAAACTGTTCCTGCGTGATGCCGTTCAAGCGTTCTGCTTCCAAAATTTGCGCTTCCTGAAAGCGGTCATAGAAAATCCCAAAGCCGCCGCGCAGAACGACCTTCGGCGGAGCCTTCCTGCCGCCCACTCCCCAGGCAATTCCCAAGCGCGGGGCCGGGTCCGCATGATCCCGGATGCCGGTCTGTGTTTCAAAGCGTAAACCGTAGCTGAAAGTGATGTTGGAGCGCACCTTCCAATCGTCCTGGTAGTAAAGTCCGGCGTCGAAATTGCCCACCACCAAGGGGGGAGTACCGGCTGTGTACGTGAGCTGAGTTGCGATTGGTGTGTTTGTGTTCCCGGCGTTCTGAACTGCGTGAGCGTAGGAAATTGGGCAGGGAGCCTGTCCGGCAGTAGGAACGCAACTGGTCTCCTGGGCTGTGTCGACCAGGGAAGAGAAGGTAAATGTGCCATTGAAACCAGAAGTGGAGCTGTTTGCGTCGCGAATTCCGCGCAGCCGCGCTCCGAACTTGATCGTGTGATTGCCATGAATGATGGAAGTGTAGTTCTGCAGCTCGTAGTGATCCTGATGATCGAGAATATTGCCCTGGCTGTTTCCCCCGCCGTTAAACGATCCGAGAACGTTGAGCGCAGGCTGGCTATTTGCCGCGAATTGATTATCGATCTCGCGCAAGTATTGGAATCGCGTCTCATTAACGATCTTTGCGCCGAACACCTGCGTGTCACTGATTTGCAGCGTGTGCTCGGTGGATTCGGAGTTATAAGCTTGAGACGCCAGGCTGAAAACACCGACGCCATCGTTGTTCTCAGTGTCGCGGTAATACTGGTAACGGGCGGTGAGCGTATTGTTCTTGCCGACCTGATAGTCGATTCGAGGCGTAATGTTAGTTCGATAGCGGTTATTGGGCAGCGACTGGATGAAAGGCGTTGCGGCAAACGTGGTGGGATCAAGAGTGAGGGCGTTGATGGCGGAGAGGTCGTTAATATTTCGCCGCTGAGCATCGAAGAAGAACGACGCCTTCTTGTTGATCGGTCCGCCAATGTTGCCGCTGAATTGGGTGGAATCGTAGCCCGGCTGATTCGCGCCGCCGAAGGGGTTGGGCGAGTTGAAAGCGGCGTCGTTTCCGTTCATGAACAGCTGGCCGTGAAACTTATCCGTGCCAGGTTTAGTAAAGACCTCGATTCGTCCATAGCCGAGCTTGTCGTACTCGGCGGAAAACGGATTCTGATTAATGCGAATTTCGCGAATGGATTCTTTGGGAGGAAGCTGGCCCGCAGTGAAGCCGTCGATGTAGAGTTGCCCGCCATTGGGCCCGGCCGACGGCCCGGCCAGTGCCTGCAAGTCGGTGAGCAGTTCATCGGGATCGTCAGGCAAGGCTTCCAGTTCTTTTCCCGAAATCACGATGGCACTGGCGTTGTTCTCCGGATTCACATCGACCGTCGGCGCCGTATCGGATACCTGAATCTTTTGCTGCTCGACTTCGATGTCCATCGAAACATTGAGGCGCTGCGGCTGATCCCCGGCGATGACTACGTTGTCGTTTTCGTAAACCGAAAATCCCGGGGCGACGATCGTCAGTGTATATGCGCCTGCGGAGAGCCCTTTGAACTCGTACTGCCCTTGTCCGTTGGATTGGGTCGGGATGGGCTTGGAGGAAGCCGTCGCCGGTGTGAGGACGACATTAGCATTGGCAATAGCCGCGCCGGAAGGATCGACTACTTGCCCGCGCAAAACCCCCGAAGCGGTTTGCAGCGAACCGGCGGATTGAGTCGCGGAAGTCGGTGATGATATTGTGTTCTGCGGCGCGGCGGTCTGCGACGCTGCCGCCATCACGAACATCTGCAGCAAGAAGATGATAACTATGAATTGCGAGTGTTTCCGAAACTTCATCCAACATTCCATTCTTTGACAAGAATCCCAGCTTGAAAATTTGGTTGTATGCTTTTGTCGAGCAAAGACGCCACTATGGGCCACCAGCGTCTCCGGAGGGTGCACTTAAGCTCCATGGTGTAAGCAATGAGGCACTACTAGCGCCCGGAGCGGCCCGCAAAATCGGCTCAACACCGCTGAGCAGCGTGATCACCGTGCCGACGCCAGTACTTCCCGCAGTCGAAAGAATCAGAACCGCATCGCCTTTGTGCAGATCGGTGAGCGAAGTGGCGGGTGCGCGGGTGAGCAAGCGCTGAAAATCCGGGCCACCGCCGGAACGCCCGCCTGTTCCTGAGGGTCCCGCACCCGGCACGCCTGGGGCGGGTGCTGCATGGGAAGCTGCGCCACCCGCAGGGGAACCAGAACCGCTGTCGGCGCCGGGCTGAGATCCCATAGCGGCTCCCTTTAACACCATTGCAATCCGTTGTGCCATTTCAGGGGGCAGGTTGCGAAGCTGGGAGTCCGGAGTGATTTTCACGACCACAGTTTTCTTCCCTACCAAATCGTGAACGCTAAGAGACGATGAACTTGCGTCGACGGAGTTAACCGTGCCCGCAATGCTCGGGAACGATCCGGAAACAATTTCTTCCGCCTGTAATTCGGTTCCATCCACACTGCGTTCGCCGCGTGCCCGCACTTGATCGCCAGAATGAACTTCCTGCAGCGTGCTTGCCTTGGCATCTTCAAACTTCACGGAGTCGGGAGCGTAGCGCCGAATCACCGTGTTCTGGGAACTGTGAATGACAACGCTCTTGCCTCGAGCCGAGATGGTGACGGTTCCAGCCGCTGCATCCACAGCAGTGGCAAGTCCATCCACACCGCGTTTCTGCCAGTCTTGCAGCTCATGCTGATGCAGTGTTTCGACATCGGAGCTTTTCATCACCACAACAGTCGAAGCCGCGAGCGACTGGTTGTCGTCAGAGGTTTTTCCCGCAACCAGAATGCGATCGCCGACCTGCAGATCTTGCAATTGAATGGGTGTGCTGTTCTTAAGATCTTTTTCACCAGGAGCGATTCGAACGATGCGGGTCGCGGGCTGAACCGTAACGTTGACGTCGGCACCGGAATCCGGAGCCAGCGTAATCGAACTTCCATTGATGGATTTAATAGCGCCAATGCGCCGGCTAGCCGCGCCAGGCGCAGCTGCCTGTTCAGATTGCGAGAGCGCGGTCCAGCCAGTTGACACAAAAAGAAAGCTGGCTGCAATTCCGAGGCAAAGCGCGATCGCCAGACGACGGAATATAGTTGCAATCATAATGTCGTTTTATTTGCCGAGGCAATTAACCTACGTCTTTAAATCTACATCGCCACACTCGATAAAACCGCAGGATTTACAAAGATTTACCTCGGCATGAGTGAATTCTTACAACAGAAACACAGCGAAAACACGAGTCCGCACAAATGTGGTTAAGAGAAAGACAATCAAAATACTGGAACTATTCCGCGATCAGCAAGTTTTCCGCGAACGGCCATTGCTCGTCGACCCACTGCGCCTCGCAACGGAAACCGGTGGTGCGGGCCATCTGAAATACTTCCTTCGATGAGTATTTGTGACTGCTCTCCGTCCAAATCGTCTCGCCCGCGAGGAACTCAACGGAAAGATCGGCGGCGGGGATGCTCACGGTCTGGCGGATCTTCGAGCGCAGATGCATCTCTACGCTGCGCTGCCAGTGATTGATTTTTGCCAAGTGCTCAAACTGCGCGAGGTCGAAGTCGGCGTCCAGTTCGCGATTGATGCGGCTGAGCAGGTTCAGGTTGAAAGCGGCGGTCACTCCCAGTTCGTCATCGTAGGCCGCCAGTAGTTGTGCGCTCGATTTCTCAAGATCGGTGCCGAGCAGCAGTGAATCTCCCGGCATGAGAATTCGACGAACCTCGGACAGGAACTGAATGCCTGCGGGGCGATCGAAGTTGCCGATGGTGCTACCCAAAAACAACACAAGTAGATGCTGGCCCTCGGAACGGTGCGCTGCAACCTCTAACAACCCGTCAAGGTACTCGCGCTCGAATCCGAGAATGCTGATGCAATCGATATCGCTGAGTTCGCGTTCGCACATCACAAGAGCCGAGCGGGAAATTTCGATGGGAAAGTAACGAGTACGTTGGCGGCGGCAAAGTGCTTCCAGAATCTGGCGGGTCTTCTTTCCGCTTCCGCTGCCGAGTTCGGCTACCGCCATGGGGCCGGTCAGCCGCTCGACGATATCGCTGCCGTAACGCCGCAGGAGGCGCTCATCTGCGCGCGTGAGCCCGTACTCCGGCAGGTGGCTGATCACTTCGAACAGGGCGGAGCCGACATCGTCATACAAATATTTTGACGGCAGTTCCTTCTGGCCAGGCTGGGTAAGCCCTGTGTGCACGTCTGCGGCGAAGGCATAGTTTCTGTTCGGAGTAATCGCTTGAACCAGCATCTTGGCAACCCCTTCCAGTAGCGCATCTAAGTAGTCCAGCTAAGCTGATTCAATGATCAGCGGCTCACACAGCGAAATCCCGCGTAAACAAATTGGTAGTGCAGCTGAAACCAATTGCGAAACGTGGGCCGCAACATGCACGCTGCGGTGCGCGCCGATCCACCCTTCATCACAAAATGCTTGCCATCAAAAAAATCCGCGGAATATCCCCGATAAAACGGAAACGGTTCGAATCCGGGGAACGGGGCGAATTCTGTGGAAGTCCACTCCCACCCATTACCGAGAAGTCCATCAACCCCGAAGGCGCTTCGGCTCGCAGGAAACGCGTTTACCGGTGCGGGATTCCAGCTCGCAAAGTCGAAATTACCGAATTTCGCCGTCGGCGCTTCTTCACCCCAGGGATAAATTCGCTCATCTCCAGCGGGAGCGCCATATGCTGCGCGCTGCCACTCGACTTCGGTTGGCAATGACTTCCCTGCCCAGCGAGCATACGCTTTCGCTTCCGCCTGACTGACGTAGACCGGCCAATCCAGCGGCAACGGTATGTCTTCGAACATGGTGCGATAGATCCAGCGATCTCCCTCACGCTTCCAAAACGCCGGATGCGTAATTCCCTGCCGTGATTTCCAGTCCCAATCTTCGCCGTCGCCCCAGAATGCCCGCGTTTCGTAGCCTCCCGCGGCGATGAACTCAAGATACTGACGGTTCGTCACCTGATACCGATCGATGGCAAATGCCGGGACGTGCATGCTGTGTGATTCGAATTCGTTATCCCAGCCAAAAACATGGGAGTCGCGCAGGAGGCCGAGAGTGACCATGCCCGCCGGAATTTCAATGCTTTTGTGATCAACTGGCGAAGCGCCAAGGTTCAGAAATTCCCTTTGCGGCAGTTTCCGATCCAGCGAAAGTTGATGCAGCATATACGCGAGCGTCTCCGCATGCATTAGTCGATGCTCTATAGCGACGTTGAGCAACGTGCCAAGCGGGAATCCGTCGGGCGACGGCCGATGAGAATCGGCAATTGCGTCAGCGAGTTTCTCATCTAGAACGCCTCGGATTTTTCGGACGTACTGTTCCACCTCAGCGATCGAAGGCCAGTCCGTGGGTTGATCGGAAGGCAACCCGCCGCCGACGGGATCGATGCCGAACGCAAATAGCCTGTCAAACCCGGGATGAAAGCTCTTGAGTCCAAGAACACGCTCATGGAACAAATTCCAATCGAAAGCCTCGAGATGCCCGATGTAGAAGACGATGCGGTGACGTTCCGCGATGGGCCGTTCGTAAAGTGAATCTCGTTTGACGATGCTAAACAGGTCGTCGGTTTGTTGGCGCGCGCCCGCGATTCGGGCGATCAATTCGTGACTCGTGACGGTATCGCTCTGCGTGGCAAGCATTCCCTACCTCCGAGTGCATCTGCAAGAATGCCAACGAAAACAGACGGCTAGTCTATGCCTACGGGCTATCCGCGTACCATAGGGTAATGCACCTACCGGTCTACTATGTCGACGCCTTCACGACTAGGGCTTTTGCTGGAAATCCAGCCGCCGTTTGCCTTCTGGCAGGCTGGTTAGATGACGATTTGTTGCGCGCGGTCGCAGCGGAGATCAATTTCTCGGAAACTGCATTTTTGGTGCCGGGCGGCGACCATTACGAATTGCGCTGGTTCACGCCCCGTTGCGAAGCGAAGCTGTGCGGGCATGCCACGCTGGCTTCCGCATTCGTCATATTTAAGTTTCTGCAACCGGAGCTCGACTTTGTGCGCTTCGAAACCCGCTTCAATGGGGAGTTAACGGTTTCGTGTAGCGGCAGTTTGTTGGCCATGGATTTTCCTGCCCTGCCTCCCTGGAACTGTCCCGTTCCGCCAACGGCGCTGATACAAGGCTTGGGCAAAACTCCGACTGCGGTGATGCAGGTCGAAGACAACTACTTCGCCGTATACGAGCGTGAAGCGGATGTGAAGAGCATCCGCCCTGACTTTGGACTGCTCGAAAAACTACATCCCGCGGGAGTCGCAATCACAGCGCCTGGCGATGATGCCGATTTCGTCTCACGTTATTTTGCCCCCAGCTATGGCGTTCCCGAAGACCCGGTAACCGGCTCGACGCACTGTTCGCTCGCGCCGTATTGGGCACAGAGGTTGGGTAAAACGACCCTGCACGCTCGCCAGACTTCAGAGCGCGGCGGCGAACTCTGGTGTGAAGTCGCTGCGCATCGGGTGATTCTCAAGGGAAGTGCCGTGCTTACATTGCAGGGAAAGTTACTGATCTGACTCTTTACGAATTCACCGCTAAGAATAAACATGCTGATCTCATTTCGCGGCGGATTCATAGCAATTTCTTTCGCGTTTGCGCTGTTCGTCATTGATTTCGTACTGCCGCCATAATGCTTCTTTTTCTCCTCGTAGAGCACTGGCTGGTACAACCACGACGTAGGATACGCTACCGTTCTTTTCCACGAGACGGACAATGCGCCCCTCTTCTTGCGTAATTTTGTTGCGTATTAGATCACCAACGCGGAATCGCATAGTCAACTCCTAAGCGGCGCCGGTTGACCATAGTGTTGCAGACTCTTATTGGAAGACCAATAGGGTACCTGCCGTAGGCAGGACAAATACGTCCAACATGCGTCAACGCATCCCTTTGCTATGCAGAAATTCCTGCGCCACGTCCTTCACGTCGCGGTGCTGGCCGTCCAGAGCGTAATTCAGCTTCTGCATCTCCTGGTCGGAAATCTTGCCCGCCAGCTCCGCAATCGCCTGGGCCACTTCCGGATGCTGTTGCAACGTCTGCTGCCGAACCACCGCGACTGCTTCGTATGGAGGAAAGTAATGTCGGTCATCTTCGAGGACGAACAAATCCAGCGCAGGCACCAGTCCGTCTGTCGTATTGCCCGCGGCTATATCGATCTGACGAGCTTTAAGCGCGGGAGCGAGTAAACCCAAGTCCATCACCCGAGGCGGCGCGGCAAAGTGCAAGCCGTAGGCGGCAGCCAGCCCGGCATACCCGTCAGGCCGCTCCATGAACTCGTAGCCAAATCCGGCCCGCCAGTGTGGAGCGTAGCCGGCCGCCTGGGATAGGGTCTTGAGGCCCAGTCGGCGGGCATCTTCTCCGCGAATCTCCAGAGCAAAAGAGTCGTTGAAACCGAAGGGCGAGCCGAGCGTGAGGCCAAGGTGATTTTCATATTCGCGCTTAACTCGTTCATAGACCTGCTGCTTATGCCCTCCAACTTGCTGCTTGAGTATGGCGGTTAGAGCTGTGCCTGTGTATTCGGGATAGATATCGATGCGTCCGGCAAGCATCGCCTGTTGGCAGATATAGGTTCCCGCGAGATAAAAGCGGCGTTCCACTTTCAAATGAGTGTGTGACTCAATCTGCTGGGCAAGAAGTTCACCGAGAATCAGCGATTCTGTAAAGTTCTTGGATCCGACAACAATACGATTGGAATGCGAAGGCGCACATGACGACGATGAGAGACTGATCAGAACCAGGAGCATCAATCTCCAGCCCCATGTTTCAAAAAATGCTTCGATAGCACCATGCTTCCATGCTTGCCTATTCACTGTCATCGCGGCCGTAGGCGCCTCTCTATCCACCCCAGGCCGAAATCCGCCGACAGCGCCAGAATCGCAGCAGGAATGGCACCAGCCAAAATGAGTTGATTGTTCACCATGGCAAGACCGCGAAAAATGAACTCGCCCAATCCGCCAGCGCCAATCGCGGCGGCGATCGTAGCCAGTCCCACGGAGACGACGACGGCAACTCGCACACCGGAAAGAATCACACTCAACGACAGCGGCAATTCCACCTGAAGCAACAACTGGGAACCAGTGAGGCCCATGCCGCGCCCAGCCTCGACCACGGCAGGATCGACTCCGCGGATTCCGGTGTAGGTGTTGCGAATCACGGGCAGCAGCGCGTAAAGAGTGAGCGCCAAAATCGCCAGCCGATCCGCACGATCGCCGAGCCACGGTACCGGCAGAAGAAAACCAAAAAGAGCGAGACTCGGAATGGTCTGAATAATGTTCGCGGCCCCCAGCACCGGTTTGTTCCAAACCGGCCAATGTGCGCTCACAATTCCTAACGGAATCCCAATGAGCACTGCGAGCAGTGTAGAGACGCCCACCAGCCAGAGATGCTCCAGGGTTAGTTCCAGAACTTGTTCGTGGTTCTGCAAAATAAAATGAAAGATATTCATGACATGCCTCGATTTGCCGCGGGAGCCGAACCTTCCCCAAAAGCTTGCGCGTACGCTGCAGCCAAGGGGTCAGTGGATCGCAGAAAATCATCCGGAGGAAGAACTGTAATCAGGCGACCGGCTTCCATCAATGCGATGCGCGACCCGAGCCGCAAAGCCTCCCGCAGATCATGAGTGACGAAAACGACCGTTTTGTTGAGCCGCTGTTGGAGCGCGAGGAATTCGCGCTGGAGTTGGTCGCGAGTAAGGGCGTCGAGCGCGCCGAAAGGCTCGTCCATCAACAGAAGCGCAGGATCGGCTGCAAGCGCCCTGGCCACTCCTACACGCTGGCGTTGCCCGCCCGACAGCTGGTGGGGATAACGCGGCGCTAATTTCGATTCGAGGCCTACCATCTGTAGGAGCTCTTCCACGCGGCCATGAATACGATCAGTGGGCCAACCGTCGATCCGTGGCACAAGGCCAATATTTCTCTCCACCGTAAAATGCGGAAACAAACCTACTTCCTGGATGACATAGCCGATGCTGCGCCGCAACTGAATGACGTCAACCTCGGACGTACACACGCCGTTCACTCGTACCTCCCCGCCGCTCGGAATCAACAGCCGGTTGATCAGTTTCAGCGTTGTCGTTTTTCCAGAACCGCTGCGGCCTAACAGGACGAGAGTCTCACCGCGCTTCACTTGCAGATTCAGCCCGGAAAGCAAGCGCTGGTGATTGGGCAGCGTATATGCAACATCGCGGAGTTCAATTACGGCGCCGTCTGCGGCAGGTGGTTCCATATTTGAGGCACGATTCGTCGAGTTCGTCAAATCATGTTCGCCCAGCATAACCTGCGGCGAACAAACTTGGCGCAGAAAAGCATTCGCGCTTTCCCTGCGAGTTACTCTCGTTTCGACCCGCATCCAGAGTGCTAATAGACGACTCGACTCCCTCCCGCTACGATTTTGAAGAGATTCATTGTGGAAACTCAGTCTGGGTGTGAGTGTGTCTGTTTTACGCAACTTTCTTTGCTGGTTGATGGTCGCACTGTGCCCTCTGTCGCTTGTCGCGAAAGATGCGGCTCCCGCTTCCGCCGTCTTGCGCAGCGACGGCGGAGTGTGGGTGAACGGCCTTGAGGTAACGGGATCAACGGTCGTCCTTCCCGGTGATTCGGTTGAGACAAAGGCCAGCGTCGTCGCCAACATCGACGCCCAAGGTTCGTCTGTGCTGGTCCAGGCGCAGACAATTGTGAAATTCGAGGGCACTTACCTGACGTTGGAACACGGCAGCGTCTCGGTGGGAACCTCTACGTTAATGAGCGTTCACGTAAACTGCCTGAAAGTCGAACCCGTTTCGGCTGATCGGACAGAATACGACGTAACCGACGTTAACGGGACGGTTCACGTTGCGGCTCACAAGAAGGATATAAATATCGAGCACAGTGGCGCTCTCCACAAAGCTGCTTCGGAAGACAAACCGAACAATTCTGCTACCGTGCATGAAGGGGAACAAGCCAGCCGCGACGAATCCACTGCCTGCGGAGCTGCGCCGCGTACTGCGGGAGCGAGTAACGGCCTGAACCCCAAATGGCTCGAGATCGGTGGCGGCGGGGGCGTTGGAGCTCTGGTGCTCTGCCTTCTGCTCTGTCGCGGTAATAACCAGCAAAGTGTCAGTCCATCCCAGCCTTAACGCACCCGAAGTTCTTAGCTGGATCGTCGAATCAGCGTATACTAGAGATCTTGACCTCGAAGACACCCTGACAGCACGTTGCGCCTTCGCGATTGAGAAGATTCCCCTGAAAGGCGAGAAGACGTGCCGAACCTGAAAAATTCTCGAAATCAGATCCGGCAATCCCAAGGAACCTGCGTCAGAAACCGGCTCTATAGGCAGCCCATTTCGGTGATTTGAGATATTGGCTGCCCAAAGTGCCCCCAATCGCTACTAGGTACGGTCTGCAGCTCTTGTGGCCGCTGCAATTCTTTTTGTGAACAGCCCGAAGGGCAGGAGACGGATATGTCCGGAATCAACGGAGACAAGGCAAGATTTAACCGGCGGCGCAGGCAGAAGATCAGTCGACGTCAAAGCAATCAGAAGATGTTAAAGAATCTGGCCGAGAAAAACCTGATAGCTCCCGCCGTGCAAGCCAGTGCCAAGGAGAAAGCATGAGCACGCCCGTTGGCGGGTTGCCGCTTTTGAATTCAGATGGCGGTCCAGCAAAGAAGAAGCGCGTGCTATTGCTTGACACCTCGCAGACCAAACGCGATTTACGGGCCGACGTCATGCGTAAACTTGGCATCGAGGTTGACTGCGCGGCCGATGTGATCGAGGCGCGATGTTGGTGGCGCGCCGACCTTTACAATCTCGTCCTCATCAGTGTGTCTGGCGAGACCGATAGCCGGGACAAATTTTGTCTGGACATCCGGAGCGCGAATCCTCCGCAGAGGATCGCTTTCTTCGTGGGCGGTCCCGAGTATCTCTCGGCTTCGCCGCACGGTGTCGACGCGCAGGCGGGAGAAACTCCTCTGGGGAGCGAAATCGTTTCGGCCCTACTGGCTCAGGCTTCACAAAGTTCATCGCAGCGGTGGGGGATACTTGAAGCATGCAGACGGATTTCTTCAGTCCGCTCCGTCAGCGAAGCTCGTTCCCGAGCGCTGCGAGAAACGCCTCGGCCCTCGCGCTGGGCTGAAGCCATCGAACAGCATTCCGCCGCCGAGACTGTTCAACCCGAAACTTTATTTGCAACACCAACCGAAAGAGACCAACCCTTATGAAGAATCTATACGTCGGAAACTTACCTCATAGCACCACCGAACCGGAGCTTCGCGGCCTGTTCGAGGCGCATGGCGCAGTCGAACGAGTCAGCATTGTTACGGATCGCGAAACCGGCCGTGCGCGCGGTTTCGCCTTTGTCGAGATGACCAATCCAGCAGAGGCCGACAAGGCGGTCGCCGCATTAAATGGAAGTGAACTTGGCGGACGAGCCCTGAAGATTAACGAAGCCAAGCCCAAAACTGATTCGCCGCGTGGCGGAGGCGGAGGTGGAAGACGCTTTGGTGGCGGTGGTGGAGGCGGCAGCCGCGATGATTATCAGGGCCACGCTCGCCAACCCCGCGAACCCCGCTGGTAGCGATCAAGGAGAGTTTCGCGGAAGTCCAGCCTAAGCGGAACCTATTAAGCAGAGCCTAGGAATCGAGATTCGACAGAGCAGCCCGGTTAGATTAACGCTGCCGCAAAAATGACGATTGGAGACTGGAATGCCAGGAAGAGGACGATCAAGCTTTACCAAACGCCAGAAAGAACACACGCGCCAGCAAAAACAGCGCGACAAGGCCGAACGCCGTAGCCAGCGCAAGACCGAGGAACCATTAGGGACATCGAGCGATTCGAGCGAACTGGATTTAGATGAGTTGCAAAGACATGCCGCCGAGCAAGCCGCCCTTTTCCAAATGGGAGATGATTCCGATATCTCCAGCATCCCCCGCGGCCCGCAAAAAAACGAGTCGTAAGCTCTTGCCGAATGGCTGTTAAGTAACGAGCGGTAGTAAGTCAATCTAAAGATTAGGGCGCGTCTGTTAAAGGACGCGCCCTTTGAATGTAACGATCGGTTACTGAATTCTGCGAATTTTCCTCTTACGCGAACACTTCGCCCGGCATCTTCGTCAAGGTTCGGCTGGCCAAGGTGTTTTGGACGACATGCGTGGGTTTTCCCGCATTCGACCAATCTACCTGCTTGCGCTCGATGCGCAGCTTCAGAGCCCGCTCGATGTGGCGGAGCTCGATGACCTCGGCACCCGCGACTAGACTAGATGCGAGCCCCTCCGACCCTGCACGGCCGGTTCGACCCACGCGGTGAATGAAATCTTCAGCCATCTTTGGCAGATCGTAATTGATCACATGCGCCACGTCGTCGATGTGCAAGCCGCGCGCCGCAACGTCAGTAGCAACCAGCACGCGGAAGCGCCCCTGCTGAAACCCGCTGAGCGCTCCATTTCGTTGCGATTGCGAGCGGTCGCCATGAATCATCGCCGCGGAAAAGCCTTCGCGCACCAGCTCTTTAGCGAGCCGTTCGGTGCCACGCTTGGTGCGGGCAAAGATCAATGTCTGTCCTGCCTCGGCATATAGCAACTGGCGTAGTACATCGGCTTTCTCGGCGGGACGGACTTCATACGCCTGCAACCGAACACTCTCAACCGGCTTCAGCACCGAACCGATCGCCACACGGATAGGATCGCGCATCGAGTCGTTCACCAGGCCCGCGACCGATTGCTCCATTGTGG
This sequence comes from uncultured Acidobacteriaceae bacterium, assembly GCA_964407505.1. Classification (GTDB taxonomy): domain Bacteria; phylum Acidobacteriota; class Terriglobia; order Terriglobales; family Acidobacteriaceae; genus Sulfotelmatobacter. The sequence goes on from CAYOVU010000318.1 coordinate 29,127, forward strand.
CGGAGAAGCATAACGTCTGCCGACGTTGCGGAAGCACCGCGAGGATGCGCCGGATGGCGGGCAAAAAGCCCATGTCGAGCATACGGTCGGCTTCGTCGAGCACCAGGATTTTGACATCGCGCAAGTCGATCAGTCTGCGGCTAATAAAATCCTGCAACCGCCCGGGAGTCGCGACTACTAAACTTGAACCAGCGCGAACCGACTGAATCTGTGTTTTCTCGGAGACGCCGCCAATCACCAGCGCAGCCTTCGGCAATCCTTTGCCGCGCAATTTTTCGTATTCTTCGTTGACCTGTATCGCCAGTTCGCGCGTCGGCAACAACACCAGCACGCGGACTTTCTGCGACGGCTCGCGCTGCAGCATTTCGATCACCGGGATTAGAAACGCCAGTGTCTTGCCGGTGCCGGTCTGCGCAGTCGCCAGTACGTCTTTACCTTCAAGGGCACAGGGGATGGCCTGTTCCTGGATCGGCGTTGGAGTAATAAATTGAGCTGCCGCCAGCCTCTGCTGCAAAGCAGAAGATAGCGGTAATTCTGTGAAACTTGTCATTCGTAATTTTCTTTCTGGAGGGGCCTGACCAAACTCTGAATACACGTGTCGTGAGTTCCCATGCCGCTCTTAATTTTTGATTTGACGCTGAATAAACGGCAGGCAGGAAAAGCGGAGATGAATCTGATCC